>JAVEWN010000044.1:0-25032 GCA_034004515.1 Anaerolineales bacterium
AAAATACGCGGGGCGCGAGGACACAAAGTAACACGAAGTAAAAGCTTTAGGTTTTCCTTTGTGTCCGTCGTGACCTTCGTGTTTAAAGGTTTTCTTTTTCGGCTTGTCGGGGTGAGGGTTTTGTTGGCGCGCTTCGCGCTAATAATCTGAACAAATTGCACTTTGACTTAAATTTCGCCTCACGGAAAGCTGCAAAATCAGGCGACACTCCCCCACAAATCTGGGGAGAACCACAAATTTTATCTTTGCGAATCTGTTTTGCTGTATACTGAAATTCAAGTTGCACACAAAAAATTCTATCTATTGGATTCTTCCTTATGAAGCCTGAAAAAATTGGTCGCTATGAAGTCAAATCGGAATTGGGCCAGGGCGGCATGGCTACCGTTTACAGGGCCTACGACCCGCTTTTCGAGCGCGAAGTGGCAGTCAAAGTCTTGCCGCGCGAATTGCTGCACGATCCCCAGTTTCGGGTGCGCTTCGAGCGCGAGGCCAAAACCGTCGCCTCGCTTGAGCATCCGGCAATTGTCCCGGTTTATGATGTCGGTGAGGAAGAAGGACAGCCTTATTTTGTGATGCGTTGCATGACCGGCGGATCGCTTTCAGAGCGGATCGCCGCCGGGCCGCTCTCCGTGGCGGATACCGCCCGGATCATCGCGCGTTTGTCGAGCGCGTTGGACGAGGCTCACCTTAAAGGAATTGTCCATCGTGACCTAAAACCGGGCAACATCCTCTTTGACCATGCCGGCGAACCCTATATTTCCGATTTTGGAATTGCAAAAATTGCCCAGGCCCAGGGGTCGGCAACCGTAACCGGCGGCGGAATCATTGGAACGCCCGCCTACATGAGTCCCGAACAGGCCCAGAGCGAAAAAATTGATGGACGCAGTGATATTTACGCCCTGGGCGTGATTGTCTTCGAAATGCTGACCGGCCGCCAGCCCTACGAAGCCGACACCCCGATGGCCGTCGTCGTCAAGCACATCACCGACCCGGTCCCGCATATTTTGGATGCCAACCCCAACCTGCCTGCCGCTCTTGAAAAAGTTGTCGAAGTGGCCATGGCAAAAAACCGGGAGGAACGTTATGCCACCAGCATGGATTTTTCGAACGAGCTGCTGGCAATTTCCCGAGGAGAATCGCCCTCGCTCACGGTTGTGCCTGCGGCTAAAACCGCAAAATCTGGTGATAAAACCCAACTGCCTGCTGCCCGCATGGATGCAACCCGCGCGATCGCCAAACCTGCCCCAAAATCAGGCTTGCCGATCTGGCTGTTGGCCGCCGGCAGTCTCATCGGCCTGGCCGCCATCCTGGCGATTGGGGGATATTTCATCTTCGGCAAAGGAATTCCAGCGGCCCCGGCGGCGACGGCCACCCTCACGCTCGTTGCGCCCGCAGCAACCGCAACCGTCCCTGCGCCGGTCAGCGTGGTCGATCCGGCGACAGCCACCGAAGCGCCGCCCAGCCCCAGCCCCGAACCCCTCCCGCCGACCGCCTCGCCTGAACCGGTCAACCCGGGCATCGGCGGAGCCGATTGGCTGGCTTTCATCGCCAACAACGAGGTCTGGGTAATGAAACTGGACGGTTCTGATTTGCGCGTGCTGACCAACGATGGCGTGCCGAAATCTGATTTGCAATGGCTGCCGAACGGCAAGACCCTGGTTTACATCGCCGGGAAAAATATCCAGCTGGTTGAAGCAAAAACAGGCCGGGTGGATGTGCTGGCCGCCTTTTCCTCTTCGTCCTTGCTGGATGCCTTTCGCATTTCCCCGGACGGCGAGCAGGTTGCGATTTCTTTTAATCGCAAAATATTTATTGTCCCCTTTAACCTGGAGACCCTGCGTCAGGTGCGCAGCGAACAAGGTTTTGTGAACCTGAAAGGCTGCCTCAGTTATACCGCAGGCACTCAGGCCGCCATGGCAGCCCGTGAATTCCGCTGGTCTTCAGACAGCAAAAGCGTGGCCTGGCTGTATGCCGGGGTGCTGCCCGGTGACTCGCGATCAGTGGATTTGATTCACGTCGTCGATATCAGCAGCTGCCGCCCTGAAACGCTGAAATTTGTCAACGAGTTTCCCGGCTCATTCTTTACCCCCAAAGGCTACGGGAAAAATCCCATCATTCCCGGCTACGATTGGGACGGCGATTTTCTGTTCCTCTTCACCACCTTCATCCGCAACCAGGGCTGGGGCGATTTGTACGAATACAACATGGAATTGCGCAAAGCCAACATCATCAACCCGATTGATGGGCGCTGCTGCTACCGGGACCCACTTTGGAGCCCGGACAAACGCCACCTCTTCTTTGCCTTTCAGGATGCCGAAGATGGCTTTGAAGCGGAAACCCAGTTTTACTATGTCCCTTATGCCTCCTTGGGAACAGGCGCAGACTACGAGCCATTGCCCTTACCCAAAGGCTTTTATACCAACCTGAAAGAAGCGCCTCAGCCTGCCCTGCGGCCAGCCCAACCTTAAATGATGCGCTCAAGACGTGCCCTGCTCTATATGCCCGGTGATCAGTGGGGAAAAATCACCAAAGCCCTGACGCTGGGCGTGGACTGTATTTGCATGGACATGGAAGACGGGACAGCCGCCAATCGTAAAACCGAAGCGCGCGCAAGCATCGCCCGCGCCTTGCAGGAACTCGATTTCGGCCCATCTGAAAAATTGGCGCGCATCAACGGAATCGGAACGGGGCTGGAAGCAGACGACCTGGCCGCCGTCCTGCCGCACCGGCCTGACGGCATTGTCTTGCCCAAGGCCGAGACGCCGGAACAGGTGGCCTGGGTCAGCGAAAAAATCGAGGCAGCCGAGCTAAAGCATGGCTGGCCGGTCAATGCCATTCGCATGATTCTGGTGGTTGAAAGCGCGCGCGGGATTTTAAATCTCAAAGAATTGGCTGCCCACCCGCGTTTGGATGCTCTAATTTTCGGCGCGGAGGATTTCTCAGCCAGCGTCGGCGCGACTCGCACGCCTGAAGGGCTGGAGGTGCTGTACGCGCGCTCTGCCCTGGTGACTGCTGCCGCTGCCTACGGGCTGCAAGCCATCGACCTGGTAACGGTCGATTTCCGTGACAGCGAACAGGCCCGCCGCGATGCCCTTTTTGGCGCACAAATGGGCTATAGCGGCAAACAGATCATCCACCCGGCCCAGGTGGAACCGGTCCAAGAGGCGTTCACCCCCAACGCTGAAACCATCCGCTATGCCCAACGGGTGATCGAAACTTTTGAGCTGAACCAGGCCAAAGGCGCAGGCGCCTATGATTTGGATGGCAAGATGATCGATTTGCCTTTGCTGAAATCTGCTCAAAACGTGCTTGAAAGGGCGCGCGCGGCAGGCAAGATCTGATTACGCCAGAACCGGAATATAAAATGCCCCGCAAAAGCGGGGCATTTGCGTAAGAGCGGCTGCTAACGCCAGAACCCAGGCGCAACAATACGAAGTGAAACATCCAACAGCAGCCCCACCATAAACAGGCCGCCAAAAGCGCGGTTATTGGCAAAGGCCAGCGGCGCAAAAAATAGCGGCCAGCCGCCCTGCCCGTCGGGAAAGCCTTCAGGACGGGTATCAGGCCGAGGCCGGAGGAAGTTGGGCAGGATTGTGCGCAGGGTGGGCAAGGCCAATAAAACGATCAGCAGAACCGGGGTGAAATAGCGATGGAAGATCATCCAGAAGACCAGGACATACGGCAAAATCATCATCGCGATTACGGCATAGCGCGAAATTTTCTCTCCCAAAAGGACGGGCAGGGTGTAGATGCGCTTTTTAAGGTCAACCTGAATTTTGTCGATGTGTTTGCCAAAGATGACGGTGGTAACGCCGAAATAGTAAGGCACGCTGGCCCAGATGACGTTCCAGTCCCATGCGCCGGCCAGAACGTAGTAGCCGCCGCCGATCATCAACGGGCCCCAGACGAGCAAAACCGCGACTTCGCCGAGGGCAATATATTTGAGCGGCCAGGTGTAAAAAAGGACAAAAAATGCGCCCAGGCCGAGCAAAACCCAGATAAGCGGATCATTGCCGTTCTTCAAGATCAGGTACAGGCCGCACAGCAAGGCCGCCAGGCCGGTGCCGCCTGCGTAAGCCAGCAGTTGGCGGGTGGTCATCAGGCCGCTGGCGACGGGTTGCGGGCCGTAAAGGGTGCGGAAGTAATTGTCTTTATCGACGCCTTTGACGAAGTCGGTATAGTCGTTGAAGAGATTGTTGGTTGCGTGGGCCAGGATCAGGCCGAGGGTCAGCGCCAGCCAGGGGAGAAGCTCAAACTTTCCGTCGCGGGCGGCAAACAGACCGGCCAATGCGGAGGAGATGAAGGTCATCACCAGGACTGCGGCCCGGGTCGAGATCAGCCACTTTGAAACAAAATCGAGCGCGTCCCAGTCTTGCTTGGTGACGGCCGGGATTACCTGTAAAGCCTTTTTCCACATGGCAAAATTCATGGTTCTTCTCCTATTTCAAAATTGGATTGATTATATCTGATTAAGAAAAGGCGGCGCGTAAGTTGGTTTAAAGAAAAACCCCGGCATTTCAGCCGGGGAGGTAGTGCAAATTGGCCCAGTTACAGTTCGCTGGTCATGATAAACTGCGGCTTCATTTCAAAATTCTCATATTTTGGGCGGTAACGGTCGGTGTCGTAGAACTGACTGACCTTGACGACTTTTTTGGTTGCGGTGACGACATCGAGGGGCATGTTGTCGTAGCGGCCGCTTTTTAAGACCACCAGGCGGCCATGGACACCTTTCAAAAGTAGATCGAGGGCCAGGTTGCCAAAGGCCATCGGGACAATTGAATCAATCGCATCCGGGTCGCCGCCGCGCACCATGTAACCTAATTTCTGCTCAACCACGTCCACTTTTTGGCCGTTGTTGAATTTTGGCGAAATTTCTTTAATCGCCGCCCCAACCAACCCGCCGATCCCGCCCAGTTTGGCGTGACCGTAAGCATCGGCTTCCATTTTGGCATACACCATTTCGCCGCCTTCGAACATCGCGCCTTCTGAAACCAGCACCACCGAGTAGTGGCTGGGGTTGCGGATGCGGTCGTAAACCATCAAATCGGTCAGGTGTTCAATGTTAAATTTATATTCGGGGATGACGCAGCGATTGGCTGCGCCGGCCATCGTCGGCAGCATGGCGGTGAAACCAGCATAGCGCCCAAAAACTTCAAGCACAAGCAAGCGCTCGTGTGAACCGGCGATGGTGCGCAGGCTGTTGGTTAACGCAATTGTGCGGGTGATGCAGGTGCTGAATCCGATGCAATAATCCGTGCCGGGGACATCATTGTCCATCGTTTTGGGCAGCGCAATCACCTTGGCGCCTTCCTTGTAAAGGCGGACGCCATAGCTCAAGGTGTCATCTCCGCCAATCGGAATGAGGTAATCCAGCCCTAGAAAATCGAGGTTTTTGAGCACTTCAGGGGTCAGGTCGTTCACTTCCTCGGCGTATTTGTCCTTGTATTGATCGGGGACATCCGCCTTTTTCATTTTGGATGGGTTGGTGCGCGAGGTGTGCAGGAAAGTTCCACCTGTGCGCCCGGCCCGGTTGACCACATCTTCGGTCAGATATTGGTAGCTGCCGCTGTTGTCCGCATCTTTGTGGCGGACAACGTCGACCAACCCGCCCCACCCGCGCCGGATACCGATTACCTGATAGCCTTCACGCAAAGCGCGGATGGTTACAGCGCGAATAGCGGGATTCAAACCCGGCACATCTCCGCCGCCGGTAAGAATGCCAATCACTCCTGGCTTTTTCTTAATCATTGTGAGCCTCCATACTGTATGCTGTGAGAATAATATCTGCCAATATTATAACCAGTGAATCAAACAGGCGTTATAGGGATGTTAAGAAGAGTTATGGCTTTTCAAAGTTGGAAATGTCATTGCGAGACGCAGTTTTTTCGCGGCGTGGCAATCCCCTGACAGGATAGGAGATTGCTTCACCCGGCTGAAGAACGCCGGGTTCGCAATGACAGGTCCTATTTGTACCCAACAGTCAAGCGACTTTGAGAAAACCATACAAGGTCAGGCCTGTTTTGGGCAGGATGTGAGCAATTACCCCTCAGGGCCTGCGTCTCAAGACGATACTCTTAATAGCTAGAGCTGGATGGGTATTTTGGCAAGCGGAACCCGGCGATTGCGATAAAGACTTTCTGCCGCAAAGGCAAGCAGGCCGAGCCAGACCAGGCCAAAACCAAGCAGCTGTTGGATTGAAAAAGATTCCTGGTAGACAAAGATGCCGATCAAAAATTGCATGGTTGGGGCAAGGTACTGCATCAGCCCGACCATCGTCAGAGGGATGCGATGGGTGGCCGCGGCAAACATCAGCAGCGGAATGGTCGTCACCAAGCCCGCGCCGATCATCAAGAGCGTGGCGCTCAGGCCTGAGTGGGCAAATGCCCCCGCCCCGTTGATTTCTACAAAGACGAGATAAATCAGAGCGGGCATGAATAATATTCCGGTTTCAAGGGTCACGCCCTCAGCCGAGTTGAGGGGGGCCATTTTCTTGACCAGGCCATAAAACCCGAACGAAAATGCCAGCGTCAGGGCAATCCAGGGCAGGCGTCCATACAAGATCGTCAGGTAAACGACGCCGCTGGTCGCCAGCAAAATGGGAATCCACTGCAAGGGGCGCAATCGCTCTTTGAAGAAGATCATCCCCAAGACCACGCTCAGGAGTGGGTTGATAAAATATCCCAGGCTGGTTTCAACGATAAAACTGGCATTGACCGCCCAAACGTACACCAGCCAGTTGATGCCCACCAAAATGGCGGCAATCGCATAAATTCCTAAAATTTTCAGGTCAAAAATTTTAGGGCGCAGGGCTTTTATGCCTCCGCGCAGCGAAAGCATGACGATCAGCAAAACAAATGACCAGACAATGCGATGCCCCAGCAATTGCGGAGCCGGAACAGCCTGAAGCAGCTTCCAGTACATTGGGAAAAGCCCCCAGGTGAAGTAAGCGCCCAGGGCAAGCAGAAGACCTTTTTTGTCCATCATCACTCCCGGAAAATAGGACCAAGTATAACATTTGCCAAAAACAGCTTCCAGCGCGAATCTCCGTGCAAACCTGTTTTCACAAAGTCCCGTGAGAATGAGATTGGCTGTTTTGTCTGAACCCTGCTTTGGCGCGCAGGTTGTGTAAAATACACGCAAGAAAGTATATAATAAGCCTATCGTTTTCAATATTCTTTCATAACAGCAAGGAGAATCGGATGAGACCTGTCATTGGGCCAGACATCAGCTTCTATCAGGACGAACCCTCAACCCCGCAGGGGGTTAACTTTAGCACGATGCGCTCAGTCGCCGATTTTGTGATTGTGCGTGCGGGCCAAAATCTGTGGGTCGATTCGCGCTTTGCCTACCACTACAGCGAATCTAAGAAAATTGGGCTGCCGCGCGGCTCCTACTGGTTTTTTGACAGCCGGGCCGACCCCAAGAAACAAGCCGAATTGTGGGCCCAAACCCTGGGCAATGACCTGGGCGAACTGCCTCTTTGGGCCGATTTCGAAGAACACTATGGCGGCAACTACAAAGGCTGGCAGAACTGGTACGTTTTTCTGGAACGTCTCAAAACCCTGGTCGGGAAAAAAGAAATCGGCATTTATACTGCCTATTATTATTGGCGCGACAACGCGCCCAGCGCCAGCAGCCAGGCTGCCAGCCTGGAATATTTTCACCGCTACCCGCTCTGGATTGCCCGCTACAATGCCGAAAATCCGCTCGTCCCGCAGCCGTGGAGCGAGAACGAATGGATTTTATGGCAATTCACCGAAAAAGGGGATGGCAAACTTTACGGCGTGGAAAGCAAGCAAATTGACCTGAACTACTTTAACGGCGACGAACAAGCCTTCAAAACGCGCTTCGGGTTAAGCGATCAGGTCATCTCGAATCAATTCCGGGTGGATCTCGGCGTGCGTGAAGGCCCGGCCATCACCTTCAATGCGATTGGCGCATTGAAACAAGACGACATCGTTACCCGGCTGGCGGTTTCGCAAGACGGCAACTGGACTCAAATCGAACGTGAACCCGATGGGCTTTCAGGCTGGACGAACAACTCTTACCTGATTGCGATGCCCGCACCGACGCCCGATCCCGACCCGAACCCTGATCCAGACCCAAATCCTGACCCAGAACCCCCGCTTGGCACAGGCCGCATGTACCGCGTGACGGCCACCTCCCTGCGCGTCCGGAGCGGCCCCGGCACAAACTTTGGGATTATCGGCGGCTTGAGTCTCAACGAAGTTGTCGAAGAAATGAACACCAATGCCGATAAAAGCTGGATGGAAATCCGCAATCAGGAGGGGCTGCTGGGTTGGTGCGCCAGTGAATATCTGGTGATGGTCGATGTAGCTCCCCCCACGCCGCCAGCCACCAGCGACTATCCCTGGTATCAGGTGACGGCCAGCTCACTTCTGGTTCGGGAAGGCCCCGCCACCAGCTTTGCGGCGATTGGCAACCTTGTAAAATTTGATACAGTGCTCAGCCTCGGGCCAGAATCGAACGGCTGGGTCCAAATCAGCCGCCTGGATGGCCTGATTGGCTGGTCTTCCCTGGCCTACCTCGAAAGCCTGGGACAGATCCCGCCCAAAAGCATCCGCCAGCGCCTGTTTTTGGGGGCCACTTATTTCCGGCGCGAATACAGCGTCCCGCGCCTGATCGTGGCCCATATTCTGGCGCTTGACCTGAACGCCGCCAAGTTCATCTTCTCTGTCACCCCCGAAAGCCAGCCCGGCGGAATTTCCTGCACGCGCACCACCACCCAATTTCTGACGGAATTCAATCAGCAAATTGCCATCAATGGCGACGGATTCACCTATTTGCCGATTGGCCCGGCCAACCCCTGCTCGAACGGCGACCCGGTCAGAGTAAATGGCTACGCCGCCTCGGGTGGAAAGATTTACAATACCAAACCCGCCCCGACCCTGTTTACGAATGTCAACAATGAAGTTACGCTCGAAAAAGCAAAAGGCAGCATTTATAACGCCATCTCAGGCGATAGAATCGTGCTGCGGGACAGAACCCGGATCGCAGATCTGGCCCTGGATGTGCCCGCCCCACGGACAGCCGTCGGCCTGACCAAAAACGGACGCGGCCTGATCTTGATGGTGGTCGATGGCCGCCAGCCCGGCTACAGCGAAGGCGTAAACCTGCACGAGCTGGTCGATATGCTGATTGCGTTTGGCGCTTACAGCGGCATCAATATGGATGGCGGCGGTTCCTCTACGCTGGTAATCAAAGGCGCAGATACGCTTGCGCGCGTTTTGAACCGGCCGATCGACAGCAATACGCCGGAAAAAGAACGGGCCGTCGCCAACCACTTCGGGGTGGTCATTAAATAAACCATGGACTTCCCGCAGCTTTTCACTTTCTCGCAATCTTCGCTGCAAGACTACGCCGACTGCGCCCGCCGCTTCCAGCTGCGTTACCTGGAACGGCTGGCGTGGCCGGCCATCGAGACCGAACCGACCCTTGAGAACGAGCGCCGCCAACAGGCCGGGCAGTTCTTCCATCGCATGGCCCAGCAAGCCGTGGTCGGGATTCCGCTCGAAAAGCTGGATAAACTTGCCCACAGCCCGGAACTGGCGAAATGGTGGCAAAATTTCAGCGCAGCCTATCCGAAAATAAGCCAGGCCGAAAAACTTTATCCCGAAATGACACTTTCGGCTGTGCTGGGCGGCCATCGCCTGACCGCCAAATTTGACCTGCTGGCAGTTACAGCCGACAAAGCCCGCCTTTACGACTGGAAAACCTATCATAAACGCCCGCGCAATGATGATCTCTCCAGCCGCTGGCAGACGCGCGTCTACCGTTACCTGCTGGCCGCCGCCGGGCAGCACCTCAACCACGGCCAGGCTTTCGCCCCTGAAAATATCGAGATGATTTACTGGTTCGCCGAATTTCCCGAGCAGCCGGCCCGCTTCCCGTATAACGCCGGCCAATTCGAGCATGACCGCGCCGATCTGGAAAAAATCATCCGCGAAATCAGTGCCGCGCAGCAGTTCCCAAAAGTGGAAGAAAGCAAGACCGAGAAAATCTGCCGCTTCTGCGCTTATCGCTCGTACTGCGCGCGCGGCATCTCTGCCGGGGACTGGCGCGAAGCGGAGATGGAAGCTGAGATCATGCCCGAAATCATGCTCGATCAAGTTGCCGAGATCGAGCTTTGACCTGTTCCAAAGAACCCGCTGACAGGCCGCCCAAATCAATGCTAAAATCAAAGTCGTAAGATCACGACTTTGATTTTTTATATCATTTTAGCGGGCAGGCCCTGCGTGCGCCAGTGCCGCCGGGACAGGTGAGCGGAGCGTCCTTCGACTGCGGGCTGTGCTTCGCCCTCCGCCCAGGACGGCGATTGCTTAAAGTCCAAGGGCCGATCTGTAAAATTAATTTTCCTAACATCCATGGTACTTGACCGAGAAAATGACAGGCCTATGAACAAACCAATCACCCCCAAAACAATTGCCGCCTCGCGCATCTCCACCGGGCAGCTGTTGCAACCCGAACACGCCAACAACCTCGGCAACGTGCATGGCGGATATATCGTCAAACTGGCCGACGAGTGCGCCGCGCTGGCCTGTATGCGCCATGCCGGCAAACGCTGCGTGACGGTTGCCATCGACCGGATGACCTTCCGCCAGCCGATTCGGATTGGCGATCTGGTGACACTCACCGCTGAAGTGACGTATGCCGGGCGAACCTCGATGGAAGCCGAGGTGCATGTCGTCGCTGAAAACCCCGTCACCGGCGAGAAAACCCACACCAACAATGCCTATTTCGTCTTTGTGGCCCTCAACGAAGACGGGACGCGCGCCACAGTCCCGCCGCTCGTGGCCGGGGACGAGCACGAAGCCCGGCGCATGGAGCAGGCCAAACTCCGCCAGCAGGAACGTTTGAGACAGGCAAAAGCTGATGAATGAACCCGAAACCACCCCAGCCGGGCCGCCAGATCCAGACGGCGAAATCGTCACAACGTTTCGGACTCTGAAAGACCTGATCAATTTTGCATCCAGCAAGGCCATCCTGAAGGGCGTCGCCGAAATGGGCGAGTCAGGCATCGCTGAAGCGCTGCCCTTCCCCTTCCTGGCCCTGGTCGGGCAAAGCGAGATGAAACTGGCCCTGATGCTGGGCCTGATTAACCCCAACATCGGCGGGATTCTGCTGGTTGGCCCGCGCGGAACCGGCAAAACCACGGCGGTGCGCTCCCTGCTGGAGTTATTGCCGAATGTCGAACGCTCCACCTGCTACTATGGCTGCACCCCCGAAGATGTCGAAGCGGGCGGCATCGATGCGATCTGCCCGGAGTGCGCCCAAAAATATGCCGCCGGCCAGCCCCTGACCGCGCCCGACCGGGTGCGCCTGGTTGAACTGCCGCTTAATTCGCGTATCGAGGATGTCGTCGGCGGGATCGACGAACGGGCCGCCATCCACGAGCGGATGCGCTTGCGGCGCGGCATCCTGGCCCAGGCCGACCGCAACCTGCTCTACATCGACGAGATCAACCTGCTCTCGGATGAAGTCATGGACGCGATACTGGACGCCGCCGCCCAGGGGCTTTACACCGTCCGGCGCGGCCCGGTTTCAGCCACCTATCGCGCCCGCTTCGTCCTGATTGGCTCAATGAACCCCGAAGAAGGCAAACTGCGTCCGCAGATCCTCGACCGCTTCGGCCTGCGCCTGATCGTGCGCGGCCTGCCAGACGCCGCCGAACGGCTCGAAGCCTACCGCCGGGTGCGGGCCTACCTGACCAACCCGCGCGCGATGATCGCCAATTACAACGCAGAAAGCCAGCAAGCCGCCGCCGAAATCCAGGAAGCGCGCAAACGCCTGCGCTCGGTCAACATTCCAGACGAACTCGCGACGCGCGCCATTCACCTCATCCAAACGATGGGCATCGACAGCCTGCGGGCCGAAATCACCTGGTTTGAAGCCGCGCGCGCCTACGCCGCCGCCGATGGCCGCAGTCAAGTGGACCCCGCCGACCTGGCCGCCGTCGCCGCGATGTGCCTGCGCCTGCGCCGCTCCAGTTTTATGACCGAATACTTCAAAGACCAGGCTGGCGAAGAAGACGAAATGCAGGCTTTGCTAAAAAAACTTCAGTAGCGGCAAGCCCAAAACATCCTTCCCATGCGCCTCACCTTCCGCCCTTACCAAGCCGCCGACCAGGCCGCCTGCCTGGCACTTTTTGACGGCAATACCCCGCCCTACTTCGACCCGTCAGAAAGGCCCGCCTTCGAGAGTTTTCTCGAACGCCAGGCCTGCCCATTTTTTGTACTCGAACAAAACGGGCAAGTGGTCGCCTGCGGCGGCTACTGCCACCAAGACCCAGGCGAAATTGTCCTGGCCTGGGGCATGGTTCAGCGCAGTTTGCACCAGCGCGGTTTGGGGAGCATCCTGCTCAGCAAACGAATCGAAAAAATCCTTCAGGACGATCCCCGCGCCCGGATCGTGATCGATACCAGCCAGCACAGCCAGGCTTTTTTTGCGCGCCGCGGCTTTCGCGTCAGCGGCGGCACTGAAAACTACTACGGCCCCGGCCTGCACCGCGTTGATATGGAATACTGCCCGAAATGAACCAGCGCCTGCCAATCCTACTCCTGCTGGCCGGCCTGCTCCTGGCCGGGCTGCTGACTTTTACGGATTACGGCCTTTCGTGGGACGAGCCGCTTTTCTACGACTACGCTGAAAGCATCCCAGGCGCCTACCAGGGCTGGAACCGGCTCGACGAAAACGTCTACGGCCCGAGCGCTGAAGACCACAAATACTACGGCCCGGCCTATCTGCTGCTCGGCCAGGGCCCTAAAATCGCCATCCAAATCATTTTGGGGAGGGATGACGCCTCAGCCTGGCACCTGGTCAACTTCTTTTCGTTCCTCGTCGGCGTTTATTTCATCTACCGGCTGGGGACGCGTTTCATGACCCGCAACCTGGCGGCCGTCAACGCCGCATTTTTCGCCCTTCAGCCGCTTTTGTGGGGACACGCCTTCATCAACCCCAAAGACATGCCCTTCATGACGGCCTTCCTGTCCGCCGTGACCCTCGGCTTGGAGTGGGTGGATTCCATCCCTGAGCGGAGGACGCAGTCCGTAGTTGAAGGGTGGTTTTGGCGGATTCTTCACGCGCCAGCATTCGCCAAACTACTTCCAGCCAGCCTCGCCCTCGGCATCACCTGCGCCATTCGCGTCATCGGGCCGCTGGCCGGGGCGCTGGTCTTCGTCTATTTCAGCGCGGCTTTTCTGCGCGCGCCCAAATCGGAGCGCAAACCTTTCCTGCTGCATTTATCCGCTTACGTTTTTGGCTCTCTCGTGCTGATGTTCGGACTCTGGCCCTTTCTGTGGGCAGACCCGCTCAACCGCCTGCTCGAAGTGCTGCGGCACATGTCGAACAACCCCACCGAACTGGCCGTGCTGTTTCGGGGGCAAATTTTCCCGGCCAACGCCCTCCCGGCGCGCTACTTCCCGCAAATGCTGGCCCTGACGTTAACCGAACCGTTTCTGCCGCTGGCCCTGCTGGGGGGGCTAAGCCTGCTCTGGCAGGTACTCAAAAAAAGATGCGACTGGGCCGCGCCGCTCGTGCTTCTGCTGTGGTTTGGGCCGCTAACGGCTTATAACATCCTCAAAGTCCCCGCCATGTACGATGGCATTCGCCACTTCCTGTTCATGCTTCCGCCATTGTTTATGCTGACGGGGGTGGGTTTAAGCGCTGCCCAGCAGGCGGCAGCCCGCCTGCAAGCCTCCGTCTTCGCAAAACAGGGCGCAAGCCAAATCTTCAGCCTTCTTCTCGCGGCAATCCTGTTGCTGCCGGGACTGAGCGGAATCCTCCGACTGCATCCCTACCAATACACTTACTACAACAGCCTGCCCCGCCAGACCTACCGGGTCTACGAAAATGATTACTGGCTAACCTGTTACAAAGAAGCGATTGAGTGGGCGCGTGAAAACGCAGCCGATCAACCACTTTATATTCAGCGCGAATTTGCGATTGCGGCCTATTACGGCGCAGGGCTGGATTTACGTGACCTGCGTTACGAAACCCGCGCTAGTTTTCCTGAAAACGCCCTGATGCTTTTTTCGACCCGCGCCAACCTCGACCAGCGTTCAGAATTTCGCAAAATGCCAGTAATTCATGCCATCGGGCGCGGCGGCGTGGAATATTGCCTGATCAAGAGAAAAGAATGAAAACAGCCCCCTACCGCATCCAAACCAAACGACTGATAATCCGTTGTTACAACCCGTCTGACGCGCCGCTTTTACAGCAAGCGGTCTCAGAAAGCCGCAGCCACCTTTTGCCGTGGATGCCCTGGGCCGAGAACGACCCCGCTGAAACATTGGAAATCAAAATCACCCGTTTGCGCCGTTTCCGGGCCAATTTCGACACTGACAAAGATTATGTCTACGGAGTTTTTGATTTGCAGGAAAAGCAGCTGCTGGGCGGCAGCGGACTGCACACCCGTTTAAGCGGGGCAGCCCTCGAAATTGGCTATTGGATTCACGTCGACCATATCAACCGGGGTTACGCCACCGAACTGTCGGCGGCCCTGACGCGCGTAGCCTTTGAAGTGTGCGCGGTGGAACGCATGGAAATCCACTGTTCGGCAGATAATCTGCCTTCGGCAGCGGTCCCGCGCAAGCTCGGTTATCTTCACGAAGGCAATCGCCGCCGCCTGGGCTGGACTGCCGGGCAGCCGGTCGATTCGATGATCTGGAGCATGTTCCCGGACGAATATCTGTCCAGCCCGTGCAAAGATTTCGCTTTGCAGGCCTTCGATTGTATTGGACGTCAGATTCTTTAGCGGCTTGCGGCAGCATTCAAGAGATTTTGAAAAGAAAAAAGCAGACCGTCATCACATTCTGAACGGCAAATTACAAATCCCCGTTTTGAGCAAACCAGAAACGCTCCTCGTAATTATATTTTGTGGCGTATTCCTGCGCGATCAGCGGCACGCGCCGCACCAATTCTTCCTGGGCCTGGGGAGAATTGATCCAGAATGAGAAAGTGGAAACCATGCTGGCGAGATACAGCCCTTCGAGCAGGGGCTGCCAGTGGAACGGTAATTTCATCTGCTCCTGGTAGGCCGCCAGGAGCGGCAGGCGCAGGTCTTCGCGCGTGTCTGAAAGCGCCAGGGCCAGGTCAAACAGGGGATAGCTGAAGGCCGAGAGCGAAAAATCGATCATCGCCAGCTGCCCATCTTTATAGATGAAATTGCCCTTGTACGGGTCGCCATGAATCAGGCTCCAGGTCTGGCGGGTTTTGCGTAAATGCCCCAGCTGAAAAGCCAAATTTTCGAGCGCGTCTTCAAACTGGCGCAGATCAGCGTAGGCAATCCGGCCATCGTCGACCGCCGGGCGCAGGTTTTCGAGGGCTGCCCGAAAGAAATCCAGGCCGCGGGTTGGGCGGGTAAAACCGGCCGGCAAGCGCCAGCGGCTGGCTTGTTTGTGTAAACGCCCCAGCAAATTGCCAACCTGGACCGCGGTTTCTTCGCTCTCAAATTCGCGGGTGTAATCCTGCCCGTCGAGCCAGGTTAACAGCGAGGCGTTCAGCGGAGACTGCCCCCACTCCAGGCGGGTGACACGCTCTCCCGCGCGGTTGGAAATTGCGGTTGGAACCGGCAGCCGGGCGCGTTTCAGGGCATCCAGCCAAAGCAGTTCAGACCGAATCATGGCCGCCTGGCTGCCATGCTGGCCCATCTCTGGGGCGCGCGGCGTGTGCAGGCGCAGCAGAAAAGTTTTGGGCCCGTCTTGCACCCGAAACGTGACATTTTCGCTGTGCTGAATGAAGGTGAAAGCCGCCTCGGGTTTCCCGTAGGCAGACAGTGCTTGCGCGGCAAGCGAGTCGAAAGTGGCACTCATGGTTTGTTTGTGGCTTCTTCGAGCAGCTGATAGGTCTGCATCAGGTTGATTAGAATCTGGTCTGTAAAGGCGTGTAACTTCCCCAACATTTTACCCCAAGCCAGGCCGGGTGGGACATGTGCGCCGTCATAGGCGTTCATCATTGCTTCCAGCAGGGTATTGCGAAAAAACAAAAACGCGCGGGTGGCGTCGACGACGTTTAGACCGCAGCGCCGGGCGCGCGAGGCATATTCGTAACCGAGGGCATGGGCTTCGCTGGCGGCTTCAGAACCATCGCCCGCCAGGCAGGCCATCAGCCCGCGCACCAGGGTCATGCCGCTGGCGCGATATTGCTCGCGCGCGGTTTCATCCAATTTTTGATACCAGGTCTCGGCTTCCAGGCGTCCGTCGGCAATTTGCATCCGCAGCTGGCCGATGGCTGTCTGCATGGCGCTGCCCGGCTGCAACGCATGGGTTTCGCGGGTGCTGTTCTGCCAGAGTTCGATTTCAGAGCTCAGGTAGCGCCGGTGGCGGCCTGAGGTGCGGTGGGTGGGCAGGATGCCTTTGTCGGACCACAAGCGCACGGTCGAGGGGTGGACACCCAGGAGTTGGGCGACATCGTTCAGCTTTAGCCAGTTTTGCTTTTGCCTGTCTCTCATTTCAGCAGCCTTTGGCTAGTCTGAGAGGGCCGCCCGCTCAACTGCCGAGGGGATTTCGACCTGACGCTGGAAAGCCTGGATATCGATCCGGGTCAGCATAAAGGCCGCCGCCGCCAGCATCAGGGCTTCAATCCCAAAGACAATCATATACCCAAACAACGCATTTGAAGTTGTCAAGCTCACCACGTCGCGCACAACGCCGGCCATCATCGTCCCCACCAGGCGCGAAAGCGCATTCGAGACGCCCCAGGCCCCAATAAAGAGGCCAACGTAACCGGGCAGGGTCAGGTCGAACATCAGGGCCAGGTTGGCTACCGTCGAAAGACCAGTCCCCATCCCCAGCAGGACGACGCCCACGTAAAAAATGGTTGTGCTGGCGGAAAATCCGCTGGCGATCACCAGCAGGAAACCGCTGAGCGCGCCCAAATTGCCAGCCTGGGCAACCCCCTTGCGCGGCGCTCGTTTTTCAAGCGCGCCCGCTGCCAAAATTGCGGCTAAAACGCTGACACCCCAAATCGAGGTAATGCGCGTGGTCTGTTGGACGGTCATCTGGAAGGCTTCGGCGGCGTAAGGCTCAAGCAAAATATCCTGGCCAAGGATGGCCGCCAACAGCAAGAGCAGATAAAAGAAAAAAGTAGTGACCTGCGGGCTTCTGCGAATGACCCGCAGCATTTCACGAAACGTATGCGCCTCGCCGCCGGCCTGCTGCGCAGACGAGCGCGATTCGAGGCGCACCAGCCCCAACAGCCCCAAGCCAAGCGCAGCCAGGGCGATTACAAAAAAAGATTGCTGCAAGGCCTGCGGGCTATACGGCTCAACCAGGCGGCTGATGGTAATGGCCGTCAAGATAATGCTGACGATCATCATGAACCACATAATTGCAATCGTGCGTCCGCGCGCTTTTTCGCCTGAAATCTCGGTCGCGAGTGAGAGGTAAGATACCGCCGAAAGATTGTAGCCCATGCCCCAGGCCCCAAAGGCCAGGCCCGCCGCCAACAAGCCCAGCCCCGGCGATTCGGCGATCAGGAAAGCAACCTGCGGCGAGGCGATCACGCCCAGCACACATAGAATTATTCCGAGGGCGATGTAAGGCGTGCGTCGAAAGCCGAAAATCGGATGACGGTCTGAATAAGCGCCGATCGCCACCTGGAGCGGGGAAAATAAATAGGGCAGCGAAGCCAGAATCGCTACCAGCGTGGCCGAAATTGCCAGTTCTTTGATCATGACCCGGTTAAGGGTGGAGTTTATCGGGACGAGCGTCATGGCAACGGCAACATGCACCAGCCCAAGTTGAATCTGTTTTCGCAGCATGTTTTTGTCCTAAATACAAAGTGATACTGTATTTTACAGGACAAAACAGACGGATAGATGTAGATTTAGGTAGATTTTTAGTGGAGTTTTGTTAGCGCCATCTTAAAAAATAACAGAAGCCGAATGTGAAGTCCCCACTTCACCATCGGCCTCTGCTAAATGGGTTCCCTGGGCCCACTTCAGAATGGCAACTTTATACTCCCATTCTACGCCCTGGGTAAAGACGAAATACAGACAAAACGCTAAGTTTGCAAGATTTTCACCTTGCAATTCTGCCAGGTCGGGGCAAGGGGGGCGTTGCCAAGAGTATCTTCCACTTGTTGGAGGAGGGCCGCCAGGCGCTCAGCGTGAGGCGGGCTGGCTTGCCCCAGGGTTTTTTGGGCATTTACAATCATCTGCAAACATTCCAGCTCGCGCCAGATGATATTTTTCTGCTGATACCAGGGCAAAATTGAGTCGGCCAGTTCAAGCGCGGTCTCAAAATCTTGATCGTCAAAGGCGCGCTTCATCTCCAAGCGCACGGCGGTAAAACGGGTCAGATCGTATCCAAGATGGAGCATGGATTTATCGCGAAACCAGCCCGTGCGTTGCTCCAATTGCTGATAATTTCTTTCTTCAGATAAAATTTCAAGATCACAAATACCGGCGAGAAAATGAATGCCCCACAACCCACTCTGCTCTGAAAGGTCAAGCACGCGCTGCAAATATTCCTTACCCAGCGCGGTTTGGCCCTGGCGATAGAGCAGGCAGCCATAACGGTGCATATTTTCAAGCGCAATAAAATGCTCACCTGAGGCGCTCATCCCTTGCTGGTACGATTTTAATGCTTCAGAATCGGCTCCCAGCCGGTAATATAAATCTCCAATCGCTTTGTGTCCCAGCCCGGCCACTTCGCCATGGCCTCGTCTGCGGCCAATTTCGATGGCTTTGTGTCCAAATTCCCAGGCTTCGCCCAGCAATCCCATTTCGACGGCATTCATGGCATAGTAGCCGCTGATATACCCCAACATGCGCCAGGCCTGGATGTGCTCCAGGGCCATGCCTTTTTGGCAGGCCAGGCGGCCTTCGGCAAAATCTCCCAACAGATAGTGAGCCAGCCCCATGACCGAATAAGCCAAAACTTGTCCGTAGGGATGGTAGGCCCGGACAGCATCTTCAAGCGTTTTTTGGGCGTATTGCAACCCTTCGATCGGCCTGCCGCTAATTACCGCCGTGATTGCCAGCTGATAGTGGGTGCTGCAGCGTTGAAAAACCATCAGCGAATCGATTGAATTTTTGCTGATCTCAAGCGACTGCTGCAAGTAGGTCTGTGATTCAGGCAGGCGATTGAGCATGTAGTGATAAACGCCGATTCGGTCGAGGGTGCGTACCATTTCATACTCGTTGCCGCTCTGGCGCACATATGGAAGGCCGTCTTGAACGCTTTTGAGCGCGGCTTCAAAATTGTTCTCGGCCATGTAGGCGTCGCTCATCCCAGAGAGGGCGGTCCCAATCAAAAGCGGACTCTGTCGCTCTTCGCCGAGAGCCAGCAAGGCCGTGTTGACCCGTTTCAAGGCAGAGGGCGCATCGTTTTGAAAAAGGGCGTCGTTCCAGGTGGAATATAAATTATAAAAATCCTTCTCCGTCAGGCCGGGGGTGCGCGCAATCAGGCGCTCGGCGCGTTCGAAGGCGTTCAGGCTTTCCGTAAAAGAAGCCAGACGGTGGGCATGGCTGGCGGCCATTGCCCAAAAGTGAAAGGCTTTCGGCAGGTTGCCGGCCTGCTCGTAGTGATCGGCCAACAGGGCAGCCTGAGGCGATTGGCGTTCTGCGAGCATTTTTTCAAGCGCTTTGGCAATGTTTTGGTGAAGGAAGCGCCGCCGGGCCGGGCTGATTTCGATCAAAACACTTTCACGAATTTTTTCGTGCAGAAAACCGTAGGTCGCAACATCCGCGGGGATTGGGTATAACAGACGCGCTTTCTCCAACTCATCCATAGCGCGCGCAAGCACGTCAGGAATGAAATGGGTCGCATTTTCTATTAATTCCAATGAAAACTGACTACCGATCAGCGCGGCCGTATTGATGATTTCCCTGGCTTCAGGGTAAAGGGCCGATAACCGGCGCTGGAGAAGTTCATGCACCGATTGCGGCAGCGGCAAAGACTCAATCTGCTCCAGTTCTTCAGGCAGGATCGTATCGAGCAGGGATTGCAAGGTTTCAATCAGGAATAATGGATTTCCGCCCGTGTCCCGGTCCAATCGCTCAAGAAAAACATTGGAAAGCGGCTGGCCAAGCATATAACGAGTCACTTCGCCAATTTCTTCCAGGTCGAGAGAAGAAAGTTGAATCGATCGAATGCTGCGAGCCGGTTTTGTGACCAGCAAGGTATCGAGGATGGGATTGCGCTCTTCAAGGCGCGCCGCCAGAACCAGCAGGCCGCGCCCCGCGCTAAAAAACTGAGTATCCAGCAAATGCGAAACAACCGCCAGCGAAGCCTCGTCGGCCCACTGGGTATCGTCGAGGAAGACAAACAAGGGCCCTTGGCGCGCCAACAGACGCAAAACCTGATGGATGGCTTCCCCCAAAACCGGCCGCGGTATTTCCGGTTTCTGGCTGAAAACGGCTGAAATATCCTTGCGCCGGGTTGCCAGTTCGGGCAGCAGCAGGCTCAGCGATTGAGCCCAGATGCCATCCAGTTCCTGCCAGGTTTGGGATGGAATCGAAGTCCGCAACAAACTGACCCAGGGCGCAAAAGGTTGGTTGGCCTCCAGCGGGTGGCAGCTGCCGAGCAAAAGGTGCGGCCTGGGCGCCAGGCGCTGAAAGGCTTCCTGCACCAGGCGCGTCTTGCCCGCCCCGGCCTCACCCAAGACCAAAATCGCGCCGCCGGCATTCCAGGCGCGCGAGAACAATTCAAGCGGTTCACGATAGCCGACATAGGGGATGTGGGTGCTTAATTTAATCGGCCAGCGGCCAGGGGATGCGCTAATTTTACCCGGCTGGGCATTGGAAATGCGGGACTCGATCTCCAACAGGCATTCGGGAAGCTGGTTGCGCGCTTCAACTTGCCAGAATTTTTTTACTTTTTCGTAATACTGGCGGGCCTGCGAGAGTTTGCCCAACCGCAGATAAGAATCGAGGATCTGCAGCTGACGCTCCTCGTTGTATTGATCCAAGCGGGTCGCAAGCATCAGCCAGCGGATGGCGCTCTCAATTTCACCATTAAAATATTCGTACTCGCCCAGCCGGTCCAGAACGGCCAGGAGATGATTGGTTATCTGGGCCACCCTCTGAGTCCGCCAGTGTTCGAGGCCTTCAATGCTCGGCATATTGTATCCGGCAAAAAACTCGTTCCCATTCCACAAGTTGACAATGGCTTGCATGTCCTGGTATTGGCGGACGGTTATCCTGGGCGGGTCAGGCAGATGCAACCCGGCCGGGCCGAGAACATTTTTCAAAAGTTGATTGTATTCAAGAAAATCCACTTTTACTTTTTGCCAATCCAAACAAATGTTTGAATTGGGCGTGATCACAATATCCGCATCCGTATCCAGGTCCTTGCGCAGCTTGGACAGCAAAACACTCAGTTTGAGTCCGGATTTGTCTTCAGGAGTGTCGGGCCAAAAAAGGCTCGACAACGCCAGACGAGACTCCGGTTTTTCCTGGCCGGCCAAATAGAAAAGCAAAGTTCGGGTTTGCCTGCGTTGAATCACAACCGGCTGGCCGTTTCTGGAAACGCGGGGAGAGCCAAAAAGGTAAATTTCAAGCATGGTAGTTAATTTCGCTCAAGAATCTTTCTCAGGCACATTTTGTGGGCGTTTCTTGCCCAAAACATTTTCTGGAGAACGCCATACGGTTGATAACTTTTGCGATAGGTCTATTATAATTCGGATATGCACCGTCGCCTTCTAATCCTTGCGCGTTCCAGCGGATTGATGCTGACGCTCACCATCAGCCTCGGCTGGGCTGGCGGCGTTCTGACCATCGTCCAGGCCTGGTTTTTAGCGCGGATCGTCCAGGCTGTATTTTTAGGCGGACAGACGCGCGAGGCTGTCCTGCCGCTGCTTGGCGTTCTTTTGGGCGCTTTGCTGCTCAAGGCGGCCTGTGTTTGGGGCGCGGAGGTCAGCGCCAGCGCGGTTGCCCAAAGCATCAAAGCGGATTTGCGTTCGCGCCTGCTGACGCAGCTGGCAGGCCTGGGCCCGGCCTACACCCAGGCGGAACGCACCGGCGAACTTTCAACCGCCGCGGTCGAGGGCATCGAGCAGCTGGAGGCCTACTTCAGCCAGTACCTGCCCGCCATCGTCCTGGCTGCCTCCATTCCGCTGACCATCCTGCTCCTGGTTTTCCCAATCGACCCGCTGACCGGGCTGGTTTTCATCCTGACCGCGCCGCTGATTCCCTTTTTCATGATCCTGATCGGCAAGGCCGGCGAATCGCTCACCCAACGTCAATACAGCAGCCTCAGCCGTCTTTCTTCCCACTTTTTCGATGTCCTGCAAGGGCTGACCACCCTCAAAATTCTTGGGCAGGCCCGCGGCCAAGCCCAGGTGATTGGCGAGTTCTCAAACCGCTATCGCGATGTGACCATGCAGGTTTTGCGGGTCACTTTCCTTTCCGCGCTGGCGCTTGAACTGCTCGCCACCCTTTCGACCGCGATTGTCGCCGTCGAAATCGGTCTCCGGCTGCTGAACCGCGGGATAGATTTCCTGCCGGCCTTCTTCATCCTGGTTCTGGCTCCTGATTTCTACCAGCCTCTGCGCAACCTCGGCCTGCGCTTCCACGCCGGCATGAGCGGCGTAACTGCCGCCACCCGCATCTACGAGATTCTGGATACACCCCTGCCGGATACTTGCAATTCGATACCCGATATTAGATATTCGAGTATCAAATTATCGAATATCGTCTTCTCAAATATCTCCTTCACTTACCCCAAGCGGGCCACCCCAGCCCTCGATCAGGTTTCCTTCAGCATCCCATCCGGCAAGATGACCGCTCTGGTCGGCGCTTCGGGGGCCGGCAAAAGCACGCTCGCCAGCCTGATTCTGCGCTTTATTGCTCCCCAAAGCGGCCAAATCCTGCTCGGAGAAATTCCCCTCGAACAAATTCCGCCCGAATTGTGGCGCGAACAGATCGCCTGGGTCCCGCAAAACCCCTATCTTTTTTCTGACAGCCTGGCGGCCAACCTGCGCCTGGCGCGGCCCGCGGCAGATGAAACTGAACTGCTGCGCGTCTGCCGGCGGGCCGGGCTGCAAGAATTCGTCGAAAGCCAGCCAGACGGCCTGCAAACCGCCATCGGAGAACGCGGCGCACGCCTCTCTGGCGGGCAGGCCCAGCGCCTGGCCCTGGCGCGCGCCTTCCTGAAAGACGCGCCAATCCTGCTGCTCGACGAACCGACCTCCAGCCTCGACCCGGGCCTCGAAGCCAGCCTCGAGGCCTCGGTCCGGGAACTGATGCAAGGCCGCACCACCATCGTGATCGCCCACCGCCTCGCCACCATCCACCAGGCCGACCAAATTGTCGTACTGGAGGCCGGGAAAGTCGTCGAAACCGGCATACACGCCGCCCTGATCGCCAGAAATGGCGCTTACGCCAGGCTCGTTTCAGGCCATGAATAAGCCATGAAAACCTTTATCCGTTTGCTCGGTTTCCTGCGCCCGCTCTGGCGTGAACTGCTGCTGGCCGTCCTGGTCGGCTTTCTGACCATCGCCGCCAGCATCAGCCTGATGTCGACCTCGGCCTGGCTGATTTCGACCGCGGCAATCGCCACCTCGATTGCCCAGCTTGGCGTTTCAGTCGTCGGCGTCCGTTTTTTTGGCATCTCGCGCGGGGTTTTTCGCTATTTCGAACGCCTGAGCGCGCACTCACTCACTTTTAAGCTGCTCGCCCGGCTGCGAGTCTGGTTCTACCAATCGATCGAACCGCTCGCTCCGGCGCGCCTGATCTCGGCCCGCAGCGGCGACCTGCTCAGCCGCGTCATCACAGACATCGAATCGCTCGACAACTTCTACGTGCGCGCCCTGGCCCCGCCGCTGGTCGCGATCCTGATCGTTTTGGGGATGGGCCTCTTCATGGGGACACTCTCCATTGGACTGGGGCTGACCATCGTCGGCTTTCTGCTGGCTCTCGGCCTCGGGCTAACCGCGCTGACCCTGATCCTGAATCGCAAACCCGGGCAGATTCTGGTCGAGCAGCGCGCCCGCTTACGCGCCGATTTGGTCGATTCGGTGCAAGGTTTGCCAGACCTGGTCGCTTTCGGGCAGGAAAAGGCTTATTTTGACAAAGTCCAGGCTACGGGCAGGGCCTACACCCGCACCCAGACGAGGCTGGCCCGCTTAAACGGATTCCAGTCCGGCCTGTCGACGCTCATCACCGGGCTGGGCGTCGTCGCCATGCTCTATCTTGCGATCCCGCTCGTCAGCGAGGGGCTGCTGCCGGGCGTCTTGCTGGCGGTGGTCGTGCTGGGGACGATGGCTTCGTTTGAAGCCGTGCAGGGCCTGCCGCAGGCCGCTCAACTGCTCGAAGCCAACCTGCAAGCCGCCCGGCGTCTCTTTGAAATTGCAGATACCGCCCCGGCTGTCGTTGATCCGCCCCAGCCGCTGGCGCGCCCGGCCTCGGCAGATTTACTCATCGCAGATTTATCCTTCCGCTATCCTTCGCAGGCGGCGACGTCTGAAGCCGGGCCGGACCGCGCCTCGCCGGAAATTCTAAAGAATATCAACCTGAACCTGCCTGCCGGGCGCAAAATTGCGATTATCGGCCCAAGCGGGGCGGGCAAAACCAGCCTGGGCAACCTGCTGCTACGCTTTTGGGATTACAGCCAGGGCCAGATCTACCTGGACGGCCAGGATTTGCGCCAATACGCCCAAACGGACGCGCGCCGCATGTTCAGCGTTGTCAGCCAAAATACAACCCTTTTTAACGCCAGTCTGCGCGAAAACCTGCTGCTGGCGCGTCCCTGGGCCAGCCAGGCCGATCTTGAAACCGTTTGCCAGCAAGCCGAACTGCACAGCTTCATCCTGTCTCTGCCTGAAGGTTATGAAACCCTGGTCGGGGAGCGCGGACTGAGCCTGAGCGGCGGCGAACGTCAGCGGGTGGCGATTGCGCGCGCCCTGCTGAAAGATGCCCCGATCTTCCTTTTCGACGAACCGACTGCCAACCTTGACCCCGCTACCGAGAAAAAAATCATCGCTACCCTGGATAACATTTTGGATGATGCTTCGGGTCAGGCTCACTCCGCGCCAAAAAAATCTGTGATTTGGATCACGCACCGTTTAATT
>JAVEWN010000045.1:0-24974 GCA_034004515.1 Anaerolineales bacterium
TTTCTCCGTCAGCCCTTTACCATTTGGGTTCTTCGATGATCTGATAGGTCGAATGGCAATAAGGACAGGTGACGACGGGCGCACCCGCCATAATATTTATATCCGCAGAGGTGATGACGCCGCCGCAAGATTGGCACTTCATCTGCTCGGTCTTGGTCTCGCCGGGCAAATCCATTTTCATCGTAACGTTTTGAACCACCTCGGTTTTTTGTCCGCGCACCCCCACCCAGACCAGGAAGGCTCCGCCCCCAGCCAGGAAGAGGCCCACCACTGCCAGCCCAATCCCCAGCCCGGTCCAGTCCTGGCTACCCGCCTCGCTCGTCGAGCCGATTAAAGCCAGCGCGCCATAACCCAGAAAGCAGAGTGAAACCAAAAACAAAATCCCGGCCCCGATAAACGCAAAAGTACGACTCATTGCTGCCTCCGTGAAGAAAGAATACCTTGTTCAGTGTAGCACTTTGATAAAAAAGAGACAAATGACTTTTGTCTCTTTTTTGTACGTAATTTCCCCTGAATGGTTGCCCGGAGGGTTGGCGGCGAACCCGTTTCATTAAACTGGCAACTATCGCAGGTTGTTTCCTATTTTCGGATGCCATAGACCCGGCTGACAGGTAAAACAGCCAGGATGCCATTGCCATCCAGGTCCAGCCCGCCGACCACCGCCTCAGTCGCTGCCACCAGGGCGGGGATGACATCATCATTTTCGAGAATGGTGAAGAGCGTGCGCCCGTGGCTTTCCTGTTGCGAAAAGAAGTCGCTGAAGGAGGGGATGAGCGGAATGTCGTCGCGCAAGGCTTCTATCTTGCGAATACTTCCGATGCCGGTGTTGTACAAGATCGTCGCGCCGCTAATTCCGCATTCTTCCCAGGCAGCCAGAACGTCTTTGAGTTTTTCAGCATCGTGCAAAACCAACAGAATCATACTCATAATTTGGCCTACTCCTTCTCTAGGCTTCTTTTTGCAGCGCTTGCGCTTTGGTTCAGCAAGAACCGCAACGCGGGAGGTGTAACCAGCGTGCTGACGATTACAACCGCGATGATTGCAGAAAGCACTTCCTGGCTCAGCACCCCCGCCTGTGCCCCGACCGCAGCCACAATCAGACCGACCTCGCCGCGCGAAATCATGCCAGTCCCAACTTGCCAGCTTTCAGGCCAGGTAAGCCCGCCCAGTTTTGCTCCAAGCCCGGCACCCAAAATCTTGCTGAGAATGGCAACCAGGATGATGGTCAGCACAAACCACAGCCCTGATTGCAGGCTGCCCAGGTTTACTTCCAAACCGATATCCACAAAAAAGATGGGGACAAAAAAGCCATAAGCCAGGGCTGAGATGCGCGGTTCAAGGTTTTCACGTTCAGCCGTGCGCGAGAACATCAGCCCGGCCAGAAACGCGCCGGTGATGGCGGCCATAGACCCAACCAACTCGGCGGCAAGCCCATAAAAAAGCATGATGATGACCGCCAGGGTGAGTGTGTTCTGGCTGACCGGTTGTTTGCGAACCCAGCGCACAACCCCCGGCAGTAAAAACAGGCCAAACGCAATTGAAAGCGACAGGAACAGGATCATCCGCCCAAGAATAAGGGCGACATCGAGCAAACTGCCTCCCCCGCCCGCCAGCGCGAAAAACAATGAGAGCAACAAAATGACCAAAATATCATCAAAAACTGCCGCGCCAAGCAGGCTGAGACCTACCCGGGAGCGCAAAACCTTCATCTCCATCAGCGTTTGGGCCGAGATGCTGACCGATGTAGCCGCAAGCGTCAGACCCAGAAAAATTGATTCGTTGCGTTCAAACCCAAATAACGCGCCAATCGCCCAACCCATCAAGATCGGTACGATCACCCCCAGCACCCCTGAAAATGCCGCAACCCGCCGGGTTTGTTTCAATTCGTCAATATGTAGTTCCAGGCCGGCAATGAACATCAGCAATAAAACGCCCAGTTCTCCGAGTTCTTTGATGGTTTCAGCCAGATGCTCGTTTTCGATAAACGGCAAATGCAGAAGGTTTAGGAGGGTAGGCCCAAGCAAAACCCCTACCAGCAATTCCCCCAGCACAGACGGCTGTCCCAGGCGCAGGCTGATGTAACCGGCGAATTTTGCCATCACCAGAATAATGGCAAGTGTTAGTGAGAGTTGTAGAAATGAATTCATTAAGAATAGTTTATCATATCCAGTTCCAGCCGTTCAGCTATGCCCCAAGCGGGGGCGATTGCATCTAAATCCCGGTTTGCCCTAATTTTGCCTATTCGCCAACGGGCTACCCGCAGGGTGGACTACCCGCAGGGTGGGATTACCCGCAGGGTGCTTCGCAAAAGCCCTGACTCATTACATGGAAGCCCCTGCGGGCCTAAAATCGCCAGTCCGAAGGACTTTCATGCCATGAGCAGCGGCTTTTGCCGCGCCGATACCAGCAAAAGTTGGCATTTTTAGGCAAAAACAGCCGTAAAATTAGATGCAATCGCCCTATGCCCCAAGCTGGGTTAGCACAATCCGAAGGATCGGAGTTGTTTTTTTAGGCCGGAATTTTCCCCGGCCTCACCTTTTTCGCGGAAGATCGGGGTCATAATTTCTTTTCTTTGCTTTGCGGCTGTGCGTGAAAATTTCTCAGCAAACTCAGGCTCAAAAACCTTATCCCGAATTCACGTTATTTTAAGGTTATACTAAATTTCGCAACCGGTTTCTCGGCTGTCTATTGGAAGGCGATCCTTGAAAAGGGAGTGATTATGACGGTAAGTAGTTGCATGAAACGCAATGTAGTTTCTATTAGAGAAGATGCCAGCATTGCCGCAGCGGCCAGAGAGTGCATCGACCGTCATGTCGGCGTGCTTCCGGTACTCAACGCCAGGGATATTCCAATCGGGATTGTGACCCTGCCAGATTTGATGAAACTGGAACTGCCAGACTTTGTCAGCCTCGTTCGCGAAGCGGATTTTGTGCATGATTTTGGAGCGGTCGAAACCACCCGGCCCGACCCGGCTTCTCTGACCCAACCCATCACCCAACTGATGAAACCCATTCTGACGATTGAGCCAAAGTGTGGGCTGTTGCGAGCCTATTCGCTCATGATTCAGCACAACCTTAACGATCTTGTGGTTACCCAACCGGATGGACAACTGGCCGGCCTGGTCTCACGGGTGGATATTGGGACGGCCATTCTTTCGAGCTGGTTTGAAGCGGACCATAGCAGATGACCGCTTTTATTGCGGGTTTGATATTCCTGGTCTGCCTGGCGTTGATTTTTACCGAAAAAATGCACCGCACGATCACGGCCGTAATGGGTGCGGCCTTGATGGTGGCTGCGGGAAAGATTTTCCACTTCTATGACGAGCAGCAGGCTATCGCCGCGATGGATTTCAACACCCTCGGGCTGCTGCTGGGTATGATGGTGATGGTTTCTTTGCTTGAGCCAACCGGTTTCTTCCAATATCTGGCGGTGCTGGCAGGCAAACTTTCAAAGGGCCGGCCTGTGCGCTTGTTGGTCTTGCTGGCAACCGTGACGACCGTCGTTTCAATGTTCCTCGACAATGTCACCACGGTGGTGCTGGTTGCGCCGGTTACCATCTTAATCAGTGAAGTTTTGGGCATTAACCCAATTCCCTTTTTAATGGCCGAGGCGATTCTTTCCAATACGGGCGGGGTTGCGACTTTGGTGGGAGACCCGCCAAACGTTTTAATTGCGTCTGCTGCCAATTTCTCTTTTATTGATTTTTTGGTGTACTCCCTGCCCGTGGTGGTTGTGGTCTGGTTTGTGGCTCTTTTCTTGATCCGTTACCTTTTTCGGCGCGAACTTGCCATTCCGCCCAAGGATGCCGATGTTGTCATGAGTTTGCGGCCCGAAGAGACGCTGACCGACCGCAAAACAACCATTCGGGTATTAATCGTCCTGGCAGGGGCGGTATTTCTCTTTTTGATTCACCATTTGTTGGGGTTAAGCCCCTCCTTTGTGGCGTTTTCTGCGGCCACCGTCGCCCTGGTGTGGGTCCAACCCGATGTCAAGGCCACCCTGGAGCGGGTCGAGTGGAGCGTGTTGGCTTTTTTCTGTGCCTTGTTTGTGATGGTCGGCGGGCTTGAAGCGGCGGGCGTGCTGGACCTGGTGATTGACCTGATCAAACCGATGGCGTTATCGCCGGATGTCTGGTTTGGCGTGACGCTGATCTGGGTTGTGGCCGGGCTTTCAGCCATTGTCGATAACGTGCCGATCACGATTGCGCTGATTCCTGTTATTCAGGGCCTGGGCGCATCCGGCGTGGATATTCGTCCGCTGTGGTGGGCGCTGGCTTTTGGGGCCGGTTTCGGCGGCAACGGAACGATTGTTGGCTCTACTGCCAATATCATCGTTGTTTCGCTTTCAGAGCGGACGCGCACGCCGATTACTTCGGCGCTCTGGAACAAGCGCGGGTTGCCGGTCATGATTGTGACGTGCGCCGTCGCCAGCCTTCTCTATATCCTGCTCTACCGTCTCTTTTAGCGGCAAAACCCAAAGCCCGGAAATTTATTTTGGCGAGGCCGCCTGCCCCGGCAGGGCGGGGATGCGCACCTGCAAGGCCACAAAAAAGTTTATGACGGCCAACCCAACCCCCATCAAAAAGACATATTGGAAGCCGAACGTGCTCCAGATTACGCCGCCGACCAGGGCCGCAGAAATTGAAAAAACGTGGTCAATCGTGACCGCCGCGGTGAGGGCCGGTTGAATGTCTTCGGGGCGTTTGGCGATTTTCTTCATGTACGTTGCGCGGGCCATGCCCACTGAAAATATCATCTGATCGACCAGAAATGCGACGCAGACCACCAGAAAGGCGATCTCGGCTGGGAAAATGAACTTGGCAAACCCGTAGCCAAAACAGACGACCACCAAAATCAGGGCTTCGGCAGAAAGCACGAAGCGTTCTCCCAGTTTGTCGACCGCCCAACCCAGCAAAGGCTGGAAGAGAATCCCGATTACGCCGCCAATCGTAAAGAGAGTCGCCATGATCTGGGTCGGCTGCTCGAAAACCTGCACCAAGACCCACGGCGCAAAGGTGATAAATAGTTGTTTGCGCGCGCCAGAAAGAACATTGAGGGTGTAGTACAGCCGATATTCCTTGTGCAATTGCAGGTAGGCCCGGCGTTCATTCACTTTTTCGGGGGTCATCTGGTAAAGCAGAAATGCCGCCAGCAGGAAAAAAACCGCAGCCAGGGCAAAGGTGGTCTCAAAGGTAAAGCCGAGATAACGGAACCCCAAAAAGACCAAAAAGCTGCCCCCAATGGCGGCCGCGTTGCGGATGGCGTTTAACTGCCCCAGCCGCCGCCCGGCCTGGCCTTCGCGGGCCAGTTCCATCCCGATTGTGGAGGCAATCGGCATAAAGAGATGGTCGCCCATGCTGTAGATGAAGAGCCAGATCACCATCACCCAATAGCTGGGAGAGGCATACCCGATTAAAAAAACCCCCACCGCAGCCAGGATCATCGCGACAACCCCCAAGCGGCGGGTTCCCAGGAACCAGAGCGCGGCTGAAACAAAGACGACCAGGAAACCAGGCAGTTCGCGTGGGAATTCGAGAAAAGAACGCTCGAAGCCGCTTAGCGCAAAGCGGGTGTTGAGAAAATTGTTAAAGGCGGCGTTCATCATGCTGGCAGCCATGCCAAGCATCAGAGCTGCCGATGCAAAAAAAACAAGTTCACGCGAGGACTGTTTCAAGCGGGTGACAAGGTTCATGGGAGGCCTTTAGGTTGGGAAAATGTTGGGCCATGATAGCATGGAACAAAGCGCAAGGAAATATCAGATTTATCGAGAGGGTGAGGCAGCCTCGCCAGTTTGCCAGGCAGCCTCTCCAGCCGCACAAAAACCTGTCCGCGTTTGCTAAAAGCTCTTGAAACGGGCCAGCAGGCTGGGGGCGGGAGCGATTCGGGATGAATTTCGTTAAATGGGGTGACGCTTATCGCTGTCAGGAAAGGCCACAAAACGGTACAATTCCAATATAATTTTCCCAATACTATGTCATTGCGAGGAGCGTTCCTTGCGACGTGGCAATTTCCGTTTTACCGGAGACCGCCACGCGCCAAAGAGTAGCGCGCGGTGGCATGAAGATGGAGAGAGCCATGAGCCTTCAAGATCAATACACGCGCTGGAAAGAAACGGTTCACAAGAAGTCTGTTGACCGTTTTCCTGAACGCAAACCCAATTTTGTGACTTCTTCAGGCATTGAACTGCCGCCGGTTTTTGTGCCGGAAGATGCTGACCCGGATTATATGGACAAGCTCGGCCTGCCGGGCGAATATCCATTTACGCGCGGCGTTCAGCCGACGATGTATCGCGGGCGTTTCTGGACGATGCGCCAGTATGCCGGTTTTTCGACCGCTGCCGAATCGAACAAGCGCTACCGTTACCTGCTGGGCGCGGGCCAGACCGGGCTTTCGGTGGCTTTCGACCTGCCGACCCAAATCGGATACGATGCGGACGACCCGATGGCGCTCGGCGAAGTGGGCAAGGTTGGCGTCTCGATTTCGTCGATTGAAGACATGGCGACCCTTTTTGACCAGATTCCGCTCGACAAGGTTTCGACCTCGATGACGATCAACGCCCCGGCCGGCGTTCTGCTGGCGATGTATATTGCGGTCGGCAAACAGCAGGGGTTTGCGCCGAAAGCCCTGCGCGGCACGATCCAGAACGATATTTTGAAGGAATACATTGCGCGCGGGACGTATATTTTCCCGCCGGTGCCTTCGATGCGCCTGATTACGGATATTTTCTCGTATTGCGCCCGCGAGGTACCCAGCTGGAATACGATCTCGATTTCGGGCTATCACATCCGCGAGGCCGGTTCGACCGCCGCCCAGGAGGTGGCTTTCACCCTGGCCGATGCAATTGCCTACGTCGAGGCGGCCCTCAAGGTCGGGTTACAGGTTGATGATTTTGCCGGGCAGCTGTCTTTCTTCTTTAATGCGCACAACGACGTGCTGGAGGAAGTTGCCAAATTCCGGGCGGCGCGCCGTTTGTGGGCCAAAATTATGCGCGAACGCTTTGGAGCGCAGAAACCGTCTTCGTGGCAGCTCCGATTCCATACTCAGACGGCTGGTTCAACGCTGACGGCCCAGCAGCCCGAAAATAACGTGGTGCGGGTTACGTTGCAGGCGCTTTCGGCAGTCTTGGGCGGGACGCAATCGCTGCATACCAACAGCATGGACGAGGCGCTTTGGCTGCCGACCGAGAAATCCGTGCGCGTGGCGCTGCGCACGCAGCAGATCATCGCGCACGAATCGGGCGTGGCAGATTCGATTGATCCGCTGGCGGGTTCGTACTTGATTGAAAGCCTGACCGACGAAATCGAGCGGATGGCCTCTGAATATATCGCCCGGATCGACAGCCTGGGCGGCGCGATGAACGGCATCGAGCAGGGCTACCAGTCCAACGAAATCCAGAATGCGGCCTACGAAGCTCAGATGGCGATTGAGCATGGCGAGCAGGTGGTGGTTGGGGTGAACCAGTTCCAGGTTAAGGAAGAGATCACGCTCGAACGCCAGGGAATCGACCCGGCAATCGAGGCCGAAGCCCGGGCGCGGCTGTCCAGGTTGCGCGAAACGCGCGATAACACCAAAATCAGTGAACTGCGCGCCCGGCTGGAATCTGCTGCCAAAAGCGAAGAGAATTTGATGCCGCTCTTTGTGGAATGTGTCGAAAACAAGATGACTCTGGGCGAGGTCTGCAACACCCTGCGCGGCGTTTGGGGTGAGTACATCGCGCCGGTTTTTTAGTCAACAGGCGCTAAACAGGCATCTCGCATCAGTGCCATAGATGTTAAGAAACTGAAATTTACAGATTGGCCCTGCGGCTACGCTCGCTGAAGAACGTTCCGCTGACCTGTGCCGGCGGCACTGGCGCAGTCTGTCGAGACGATCAAATTGAAATTGCGGAGGAGGGGCAGGTAAGCCTGTCCGACTTGGGCGAGCAGATTGGGATAGGTGAGGATGCGCTCAATCAAACGCCGCCGGGCGGTTGGGGTCGGCGATATGGGCGAGAATTTCGTTGAGGATGCGCTGGTTGGTGCGGTTTTGCGAGAAGGGAGGCAGGTTGGCCGGGTCGAAGAAATCCACAGCCGGGGTTTCCATGCTGGGGGTTGGTTCTCCATCCAAAATTTTGCACAGGAAGATAACCTTGTAGGCGTGCCAGAACTCAAGTGGGGCGAAGTTGTTGGCATCATAGACAGCGATCACTTTTTTAGCCCTGACCGTCATGCCGCTTTCTTCAAGCACTTCGCGCTCGACCATCTCCTGCGGCGATTCGCCCAGATCGGCCCAGCCGCCGGGCAGCGACCAGCAGCCATCGGTGATTTCTTGCACGAGCAGAATCTTTCCATCGCGGATAACCGCTGCGCGCACATCGACTTTGGGCGTTGGATAACCAGCCTGGATGCTGAAACTTTCGAGGATGGCTTCTTTCTCCAGCGCGGATTGGCCGGCAATGATCTCGGCGCTGATCTCCTGCAAACGCTGATAACGCTCGAGGTCGAAATCGTTTTTGCTGTAGGCCAGCCCGGCCTGCGAAAGGGTATAGATTTCGCGGGCAAGGGTCAGCCATTGGGGGGATGGCGGTTTACCAGCCATATTCGCTGTAAAAAATCCCTTTCTGATAGTTCTCAATCCCAAAGCGTACATACGGAATTATGTTGGCCGGCAAATCTGCGAGCGGAAACCAGGACAGATCGTCACATTTGTCCGGCTCCATGTTCTGGATTTCGCCATCCCAGGCATTGACCTGCACGAAAAAATCGATGCGTTCATCGTTGGATTTGCGATGGATGACATGCACCACCTCGATATTTTCCGGCGCGATCTGAACCCCGGCTTCTTCCTGCGCTTCGCGGATGGCGGTTTGGGTGACGGTTTCGCCTGCATCGACATGCCCGGCCACCAGGCTGTAATTCCCGTCTTCGTAACCGGTATTGAAGCGGCGCAAAAGCAATACCTTCTCATCTTTGATAAAGAGCAGATGGACGGCAATTGGAAAGCGGCTACGCATTTTTCAGGAATTCCCGTGAGGCGGCTATCTTTTCTTGCTCCACTTTGCCGGTTGTTTCCCAATAATCGAGCATTTCGCTGATGGTCAGGACGGCGTAAAGGTGAAAACCGGCCGCTTCGAGGGCTTCACGCGCCCCGGATTGGCGGTCTACGAGAACAACCACATCTTTGACAATCAGTCCGGCTCCGGTCAGCTTTTCGATGGCTTCGAATTTGCTGCCGCCGGTGGTGGCCAGGTCGTCGATGACCAGGGCGGTTTCGCCAGCTTTGAAATCGCCTTCGATCTCGGCCTTGGTGCCGTAGGTTTTGACTTCCTTGCGCGGATAGATCATTGGGTAGTCACCCGCCAGCGAAACGGCGGTCGCGATCGGGATGGCGGCGTAAGGCAGGCCCGCGAGACGATCAAATTGCAAATTGCGGATTAGGGGCAGGTAAGCCTGTCCAATTTGGGCGAGTAGAGTGGGATAGGTGATGATGCGGCGCAGGTCGATATAGATGGGCGAGATTAAGCCCGATTTCAGGGTAAATTCGCCAAATTTGATGCAACCTGCGGCCAGCAGGCCATCGGCCAGGGAGGCTTGCTCATTGGTCATTGGGGATTGGTGATTTGTCATCAGGGGAACTCCGTTGGGGCGATACTTGATGCTCGATACTCGAATACTCGATTATTCGAATACTCGAATAACGATTATCGAATCAGCGAACGCTGAATGTTGAGAATCTCGTCACGGAATTCGGCGGCGGCAAGAGCGGGTTTGGCCGCCCGTGAGAGGGCGCGCGAGACGGGGATTAACATGCCTTTGCCGTCTGGGCGCAGACCGGCTCTGAGGGCCGATTCCAAATCTCCGCCTTGTGCGCCGATACCGGGCGCGAGAAACCACAGATCCGGCGCAGCGGCGCGGACGCGGGCCAGCGATTCAGGCTGGGTGGCGCCGACCACCAGGCCGATGTTGTTTTTGGTGTTCCAGGTCTGGGCGAGGTGGGCAACGTGGATATAAAGAGGGTAATTGGTAATTGGTGATTGACGATTGTCCGTTACCATCACATCCTGCAAATCGCCTGCGCCGGGGTTGCTGGTCTTGCAGAGCAGGAAGGCACCTTTTTCGGAGTTGCCAATGAACGGATCGATTGAGTCCTGGCCGAGGTAGGGGCTGAGGGTGATACAGTCCGCGCCGAGGGTTTCAAAGGCGGCTTTGGCGTAGGCTTCGGCGGTCGAGGCAATATCGCCGCGTTTGGCATCCAAGATGACCGGAATCAGCGAGCCGAGCCGGGCCGATTCAGCCTGGACAGCTTCGATGACTTGCTTGAGGGCCGTCCAACCGTCTGCGCCGAACTGCTCGAAGAAGGCGGCATTGGGTTTGAAGGCCGCAGCGTAGGGCGCGGTCTGTTTAACGAGATTCAGGCTGAAGTTCAGCGCGGCTTCGGCGGTAGGACTCTCAAGGTCAGAAACGTGCGGGTCCAGTCCCACGCACAGCAGCGAGGAGCAGTCATCCACCCGTCTTTCAAGAAAAGAGAAGAAAGATTCCATAAGTCTCCGGTGTCAGGTATCAGGTGTCAGGTTGTGCCTGACACCCAATACTATGCTTTTCCCAGCACCATCGCCAGGAGCGCCATGCGGACGTAAAGACCGTATTCCATCTGGCGGAAGTAGGCGGCGCGCGGGTCGTCATCAAAATCGGGGCTGATTTCGCCAACCCGCGGCAGGGGGTGCATCACGATCATTTCTTTTTTGGCAGCTTTCATAATTTCAGGGTCGATGATGTAGGCACCCTTCACCTTTTCGTAATCGTCCAGGTTCTCGAAGCGTTCTTTCTGAACGCGGGTCACGTAGAGCACATCGGTTTGGGGCAGGATTTCGTCGAGGGTGCTGTATTGAGACTGGGGGATGTCCTGGGCCGCGACTTCGTCCATGACTTCTGTGGGCATCCGCAAGATTTCAGGGGAGACGTAGTTGATTTTAACATGGTAGAGCGAAAGCAGGCGCGCCAGCGAGTGAACCGTGCGCCCGTATTTCAGGTCGCCGAGCATGGTGATGGTCTTTCCGTCGATCTGGCCTGCGCCGAGTTCTTCAAAAACGGTGAACGTGTCGAGCAGGGCCTGGGTCGGATGTTCGCCAATCCCATCCCCGGCGTTGATGATCGGTTTTTTGGCCGCTTTGGCGGCGATGGCGGCTGAACCGGTTTCGGGATGGCGCAGGACAATCACATCCGTATAGCACTCAAGGGTGCGGATGGTATCCGGCAGCGATTCGCCCTTTGAGACGGATGAATACGTCACTTCGTTGATCGGGATGACGCTGCCTCCCAGGCGTTCCATGGCGGCGGTAAAACTGGACGAGGTGCGGGTGGAGGGTTCGTAAAACAGGTTTGCCAGAATTTTTCCCTTGAGCAAATCAAAGGTGCCAACCCGCTCGACCATGCCGCGCATCTCGTGGGCCACGCCGAAGATATATTCCAGATCGGGCCGCGTAAATTGTTTGACAGAGATGATGTCTTTGCCATACCAGTTGGCATGTTTGTTTTCGCCGAAGGGCAGGTAAGGGGATCGTGAATTGGTGGGCATAGTTTGTCTCCTTTTTGTTGGGAAAACCGAGAATAAATAAATGTTGATTCAAAAAATCCGAAGTCGTCAAGACTTCGGATTTTTGGTAGGAACTCGCAGGATGGGGCGCAATAGGTCTCTCATGGGTCTGTGTCTCAGGCTGGGCCAGATTATACACAGAACGGGCGCTTTTTTGCAGCCAATTTTGCTTTTAAAGTTTGTAAAGCTCACCATATTTGGCGCGCAAATACTGGATATAAGGCCGGATATCCAGCCCGCGCCCCGTAACGCGCTCAATCAGTTCGGGCGCGGTGTATTTGCTGCCATAGCGATAGATATTGTCCTTGAGCCAGGTCTGCAAAGTTCCGAACTGGCCCTGCCCAATCTCCGCCCGGATTTCAGGGTGGGATTTGAGGGCCTCGGCATAAAACTGGGCGGATAGGACGTTGCCCAGCGTATAGCCCTGGAAGACGCCGCCAATCTGCCCGGCGTACCAGTGGACATCCTGCAAGCAGCCGTCCACGTCGCTGGGGGCCGCGATGCCCAGATCTGATTGATAGGCGGCCTGCCAGGCTTCGGGCAGGTCTTTGATTGCCAGTTTGCCTTCGAGCATTTGGATTTCAAGCTCAAAGCGGATCATGACATGCAGGTTGTAGGTTACTTCGTCGGCATCGGTTCGAATCAGCGAAGGCTGGACTTTGTTGATCGCGCGGTAAAAAGTATCGAGGGCCAGTTTGCCCAACTGCTTGGGGAAGGTTTTTTGCAATTCGGGGTAGAAGTGATCCCAGAACGGGCGGCTGCGCGAGACGATATTTTCCCAGGTGCGCGATTGTGATTCGTGCACCCCTGAGCTTGCGCCGCCATCCAGTGGCGTTCCTTCGTAAGCCGGATCAATGCCCTGCTCGTAGAGGGCGTGACCCGCCTCGTGCGTGGTGGAAAAAAGGGCCTGGTTCAGGTCGTTTTCTGTGACGCGGGTCGTGATGCGCACGTCACCGATCGAAAACTTGGTGGTAAAGGGATGGTGAGACTTGTCCTGGCGGCCACGCTCGAAATCGTAGCCAAATTTTTCGATCACCATCCGCCCAAATTCCAGCTGCTGCGCTTCAGGGAAATCTTGTTTCAGGCACGAGTCATCTGCCGGGGTCTGGGCGGTGATGGCCTGGACGAGCGGGACGAGTTGTTCGCGTAGTTCGCCAAAAACCTGGCGGACGCTGGCGGCCTTCATCCCATAATCGGCAAAGTCGATCAGCGGGTCGGCGATATGCTCGTAACCGGGAAAGAAGTTGGCAAGCTGGCGGCTCATCTCAAGCGTTTTCTCAAGGACAGGCTCCACTTTTTTGAAATCGTTGGCCGGGCGGGCTTGGGCCCAGGTCTGGTAGGCGTGGGCGGCGTGTTCAGAGAATTCAGACAGGAAAGCCGGCGGAACTTTGCTGGCCTTGTCATAGTCGCGGCGCGTGGCGCGGATCAGGGCGGCGGCGTCATCGTCGTAGGGCAGGCTTTCGGCGTAGGGCTGCAAATCATCCAGCAGTTTGCCAATCGCCGGGTCGATCAATTTTTCCTGCGAGAGGCGCGCCAGGGCCGCCATTTGGCGTCCACGGGCGGGCGCGCCGCCGGTCGGCATGTAGGTCGATTGATCCCAGTTCAGCACTGCGGCGGCCCCGTTTAGGTCGCCAATTTCTTGCAAACGCGCCTTCAGTTGTTTGAGCTTGTCGTCTATTTCGGCCATTGCGTTTCTCCTGGATGGGTTGGGTGAACAACTCTATTTTACAACAAATAAAAAAGGGCGGGATGAACTCCCGCCCCGCACTTTACCCCAACTGCGCCTTGATTTTCCCGGCGCTTTCTTTGTAGACGGCCAGCTTTTCACGTTCCTTTTGGACGAGTGGGGCCGGGGCCTTGTTGGCAAAGTCGCTCGCGAGCAGGTTCTCGAGGCGCGCGATCTGCGATTCGGCTTCGGCCAGTTCCCGCGCCAGCCGGGCGCGGTCTTCAGCCGGGTCGACCAGTTCGGCCAGGGGCAGGAAAATTTCAATCGGCCCGGCCACCAGGCCGAGGTGGTTGGCGGGTTTGGAGTCTAAAGAATCGAGAATAGAGAGTCGAGAGTCGTCCAAATTCGAGAGCGCGGCAATTGTACGGGCTTCCTGCTTCATCAGTCCGCTCGCATCGACGATGATGGCCGGCAGTTTCAGGCCCGGTTTGACGCTTTTCTCTGCGCGCAGGTTGCGGATGGCGCGAATCACATCCTGCACCAGCCCAAAGTTGGCGACCTTTTGGGCTTCCCAGCCTTGCTCGGCCCGGATTTCAGGCCAGCGGGCAATCATCAGCACTTCCGGCCAGCCGGCCACGAGGCTCTTCAGGTGCGATTGGTGGGTGGCGCGCCGCAGGTGGCCCCAAATTTCTTCGGTCACGAAGGGCGTGAAGGGATGCAGCAGGCGCAGCGAAATATCGAAGACCCGCAGCAGGGTTTCGGCGGTCTGCCAGGCGCGCGGGCCGCCCTCGGCCAGTTGCTGCTTGGCGATTTCGAGATACCAATCGGCAAAATCGCTCCAGACAAAATCGTAAATCATTTGCCCGGCCTGACCGTATTGGAAATTTTGGAACATGCGCTCGACATCCCGCACCAGGTTCTGAACGCGCGCCCAAATCCACGAGTCGGCCAAAGTCCAATCGGCTTGCGTGGCGGGGGCGTTTTCCTGGGCGCTGACGGCGTTAATCACCAGGCGGCCTATGTTCCAGAGCTTGTTGGCAAAGTTGCGGTTGGATTCGACCTTTTTCAGGCTCAGGTTGGTGTCCTTGCCGGGCGTCGAACCGACCAGCAGGGTGAAACGGAGCGCGTCCGTTCCCAACTCGTCCATCACCAGGAGCGGATCGACCACGTTGCCCTTGGTTTTCGACATTTTCTGGCCGTGTTCGTCGCGCACCAGCCCGTGCAGGTAGACCGTCTTGAAGGGAGCCTGCCCGGTGAATTCGAGGCCGCCCATGATCATGCGCGCCACCCAGAAAAACAGGATGTCGTAGCCGGTCTCCATGTACGAGGTCGGGTAGAAATATTTGAAATCGGGCGTTTCTTCGGGCCAGCCGAGGGTCGAGAAGGGCCACAGGGCGCTCGAAAACCAGGTATCGAGCACGTCCGGGTCTTGTTCAATTTTGTCCGAACCGCAGTGAGCGCAGGCGGTTGGGTCTTGGCGGGCGCAGGTTTGCTGGCCGCATTCGGCGCAGTACCAGACCGGGATGCGGTGTCCCCACCACAACTGGCGGCTGATGCACCAATCCTGGATGTTTTCGAGCCAGTTGAAATAGACTTTTTCGAAATGTTCCGGCACAATTTTGATCTCGCCGTTTTTGACGGCGGTCAGCCCCTTTTCGGCCTGCTCGCGGATTTCGACGAACCACTGTTCCGAGATCATCGGCTCGATAATTTCGCCGCCGCGCTCGGAGCGGGGCACGTTCAGGGTGTAGGGTTCTTCCTTGAGCACCAGCCCGGCAGCCTGCATGTCGCCCCACAGTTTTTTGCGGGCCTCGAAGCGATCCAGACCCGCATACGGGCCGCCGTTCTCGTTGACCCGCGCCTCTTTATCGAGGATCGAGATCATCGCCAGGCCGTGCCGGTGGCCGATCTCGTAATCGTTGGGGTCGTGGCCGGGCGTGATTTTTAGCGCGCCGCTCCCGAAGTCACGCGTCACGTATTCATCTGCAATCACCGGAATCTCGCGTCCGAGGATTGGCACGACCACCATCTTGCCGATGTATTGCTGGTAGCGTTCATCGTCGGGGTGGACGGCTACGGCCGTATCGCCGAGAATCGTCTCCGGGCGGGTGGTGGCGACCGGGATGAAGGCCTGCGAACCGGCCAGCATATATTTAAAGTAGTAAAGCGTGCCAGGCTCCTCCGCGTAAATTACTTCCAGGTCTGAGACAGCCGTCTTTAGGCCCGGCGACCAGTTGATCAGGCGCGGGCCGCGATAGATTTTCCCGGCTTCGTACAGGCGCACAAAGGCCTCGCGCACCGCCCGCGTCAGGCCCTCGTCCATCGTGAAGCGTTCGCGCGTCCAATCACAGGAGGCCCCCAACCGGCGAATTTGCCGGGTGATTTTGCCGCCTTTTTCTTCCTTCCATTGCCAGGTGCGGCGCAAAAACTCCTCCCGGCCAACCGTCTCACGGCGGCTGCCTTCCTTTATCAGTTGGCGTTCGACCATCAACTGGGTCGCTATCCCGGCGTGGTCTGTGCCTGGCACCCACAGCGTTGAATAACCCTTCATGCGGTGGTAGCGAATCATCAGATCTTCCAGGCTGACGAAGATGGCGTGACCGGTATGCAGTTCGCCCGTCACGTTGGGGGGCGGGATTGAAATCACGAACGGTTTGACGTTGGGGTCGAAACCGGGCCGATTGGGATCGTTATGCGGCTGGAAGTAACCGCCCGCCTCCCACATCGCGTAGATGCGCTCTTCGGTCTCGTTGAAATCGTAGGTTTTGGGTAGTTCGTAGCTGCTCATGGAGACTCCTTTGATATTTCGTCCGCGATATTCGCTGCACAGAAAACAAAAACGCCCTCGTCCGGCTGAGGACGAAAGCGTTCACTTCCGCGGTACCACCTCGATTCGTCCTTTGCCTGCGCTCAGGACGCGCTTGGGGCTGGCCATCACCAGCCTGCGCGCTAACGGGCGCTCCCGTGCTGTTCTACTCACCCAAACGGCTTTCTTCAGCAATCTACTTCTGGCGACCTTCAGCGAACGGGACGTGGGGAAGCTTTCAGCCGGTTGGCTTCCTTTTCTGTCAGTCTTGCGCCTGCTTACTCCTCCAGAATGGCGAAATTATAACCTGAAAACCGCCAATTTTGCCAGGCTCTTTTGCCGCTCACGCATGGCTTTCTCAAAGTCGGAAATGTGATTGCGAGCCGCAGTTTTTTCGCGGCGGGGCAATCCTCTGACAGGATAGGAGATTGCTTCACCCGGCTAAAGAACGCCGGGTTCGCACTGACATGTCCTATTTGTACCCAAGTCAAGCGGCTTTGAGAAAACCGTAGCCGCTCACGCCAATTTAGCGGGCGTTCTGGCTTTTGGCCTGAGCGCCAAACAGGGACATGCCTGAAAGTAACTTTTGGGTTTTTACGATAGGGCAGGGGTAAGCTAAATTTTTCTTTTTGGGCCGCAGCCTGGCTTATTTCGACCAGCCGCGGCTCGCAACGGCAAATATAGGAATTTATCACAACCCTACGAAATACGCGGGATACGAGGCAACGACGGAACACGAAGTAAGAGCATTTAAGGTTTTCCATAGAGTCCCGTTGTTGCCGTCGTAGTTAAAGGTTTTCCTTTCCGGCTTGTCCGAGTTAGGCAATCGAGAATTCGGAGTTGGAATGGCTGCCGGGAATCTCTGGGATGGAGTATATTTGCGGAGTAGGTATAATGTTCAAAAACACTACCAGGCAAGGAGACCCATGGATACTGCTTATGCTTATTTTGAAGGGAAAATTGTCCCGTTTGGCGATGCCAAAGTCAGCATTGCCACACACGGATTAAACTATGGCACCGCCGCGTTTGGCGGCCTGCGCGGATATTGGAACGAAAGCCGCCAAAAGCTGTTCGTTTTTCGTCCGCTGGATCATTTCAATCGCTTCCTGCACTCCTCCAAAATGCTGTGCATGGAACTGCCGCACACCGCCGAAAGCCTGACCCAGGCCACCCTTGACCTGTTGCGCGCAGACCATTGGCAGCAGGATGTCTACATCCGGCCCTTGTGCTACAAAGCCGATGCCGGCATTGGGGTGCGCCTGCACGATCTGCGCGACGAGGTCAGCATCTTTGCGATTCCGTTTGGTGCGTATGGCAAAAATGAAGATGGCGCGCACGTTACCATCTCCTCCTGGCGGCGGATCGACGATAATGTCATCCCGGCCCGTGGGAAAATCAGCGGGGCGTATGCCAACTCGGCCCTGATTAAAACGGATGCGATCCGCTCCGGCTTTGACGAGGCCCTCGTCCTCGACAACAACGGCCACATCTCGGAAGGCACCGCCATGAACGTTTTCATGGTGCGGGATGGCGTTTTAATCACCCCGCCCGTCACCGACAACATCCTCGAGGGCATCACCCGCCGGACTGTGTTGGAACTGGCCCGCAAGGAACTTGGCATTCCGGTCGTCGAACGGTCGCTTGACCGCACCGAAACCTATGTGTGCGAAGAAATGTTCCTGACCGGCACAGCCGCCCAGGTGACTGTCATCACAAAAGTTGACCATCGCCTGGTCGGCGACGGCAAACCGGGCCAGATTACCCTAAAATTGCGCCAGCTTTATGACGACGTCGTCCATGGGCGGCTCGAAAAGTACGCGGATTGGAACCTGGCGGTCTGAGCCTTATGGTACAATCTCGCCGGTTATTTTCACAACTTGATGGAGGAAAACAGTGGAACGTTCTTTTGTACTCGTAAAACCTGATGGCGTTCAGCGCGGGCTGATCGGCGAAGTGATCGCCCGCCTCGAGCGGCGCGGTCTGCGCCTGGTGGCGGCCAAATTCTTGCAAGTGCCCACCCAACTGGCCGAAACCCATTACGCCATTCACAAAGGCAAACCTTTTTATGAAGGTCTGATTGCTTACATTACTTCTGCGCCGGTCATGGCAATGGTCTGGGAAGGCCCCAACGCAATTGCCGCCATCCGCCAGACGATGGGCGCCACCCGCCCCGCGGAGGCTGCGCCCGGCACCATCCGCCACGATTTCGGCCTCGAAGTGGGCCGCAACCTGACCCACGCCTCCGATTCGGTTGAGAACGGTCAGGCCGAAAGCGCACTCTGGTTTAAGGCCGAAGAGCTGGTCGATTGGTCGCGCGATGTCGACCGCTGGATTTTTGAAAAGTAGGTTTTGCCAGGATTGGAAAACGCAAGCGGAGCGCGGCTTAAAGCCTCGCTCCGCTTGCGTTTAAGCCGCGCGCACGCCAGATTGCTTCTTTATTGCAGTTTCAGCAGGGTTTTGCCATCGCGCCAGAGTTCTTCGAGATTGTAGTAGGCGCGTTGTTCCGGGGCAAAAACATGCAGGATGACGTTGCCGCAATCGACAATCACCCAGCCCGCCGCGGCATTGCCTTGCGGACGGGTTTTGATCTGATATTGGGCGCGGACTTCGTCGCTGACGGCGTCTGCCAGACCGTTCAACATTCTGTCGCTGCTGCCGGAGCAGATCACGAAATAATCAGTGAAAGAGACGACCCCTTGTAGATCCATCAAGACGATGTTTTCGCCTTTTTTTTCTTCAAGGGTGTTTACAATGCTATGAGCTAATTCAAGCGGGTTCAGGGTTCACCTCGTTGGTTTTGTGAATGGGTTTGCGCCAGCGGAATTTGGGCCAGCGCAGTATAAATTGGGCCTTGTGGATGCAGGTCTGAGCGAAACAGAGTCAGGTTTTCGACGCGCAGACTGCCAATTTGGCCGATCCGGATTTCTTGGAGAGCCGGGCCGAGGGCGGCCTCTTCGCGCAGGCGGCCAATCGTCAGATGCGGGCTGAAGGGTTTTCCTTCCAGCGGGTAGCCAAGCCGGGCGCAGGTGCTTTCAATCGCGCGCTGCAACTGCTCCAGATCAGGAGGTGATTGTATCCCAATCCACAAGATGCGCGGACGTTTGGAATTTGGAAAGAGACCAAACCCGCCTACCTCAATCTGAAAGGGCATTTGGCGGGCAGCCACCCCGCCCAAAGCGTGAGCCAGGTTTTCCAGGCTGGCCGGAGAAGTATCGCCCAAAAACTTGAGGGTCAGGTGGATATTTTGGGGTCTGACCCAGCGTACGGCCTGCGCCAGATCCTTTTGCAGGGCGGCGCTCTCTGCGGCGATCCGCTCGTGCAAAGCAGGCGGGATTTCAATCGCGATAAAAGCGCGCAGCATGCTCATCGGTTGGATTCAACGCGCGGGCAGAATCTGCTCAACAGCCTGTTTCAGATCGAGAAAACCGACCGGCTTGGTCAGGTAAACCGACGCTCCGGCTTCAAGCCCGGTCTTGATATCGGCGGGCATACTTTTGGCTGAAACAACAATCACGGGAATTTTGGCCAGGCTCGGTTTGGCGCGCATGATCTTCAGAATTTCAATGCCCGAAATTTCTGGCATCATCACATCCAGAATGACGATATCCGGGGCTTCGCGTTCGATGATCTCGATGGCCGGGCCGCTGGCATAGCTCTTAAAAACCCGAAAACCATTGACGCGCATCATCTCGCCGAACATTTCCGCGGCATCCGGTTCATCTTCGATTACAACCACAGTTTTTTGGGCTTCATTCATGCAACCATCACTCCAGGGTGGGCTAAAAATAGCATATTCTTGACGAAAAGGCAAGTTAAGCGGTTTAAGAAATCATTTCCAGGCTGAGATTCCAGAGCTTTTCAGCAAGGGCGGTATCGTAGGTTGCCGGGTCCGATTCCACTTCGCGCGTATCAACAAAATATTTACCGCTGACGCCTTCGACCTCGCGCGAGGAGGCCAGGTAGATGCTGGTCGAAGCGCCATCGTTGGTGTTGCGCGCCACCGGAGAAAGTAAACGCAGCACGAGCCGCATCAAAAAGCCGTTGTTTTTGCCAAATTCGCTGGCGACAAACCCGGGGTGGAGGGTGTTGGCCGTTACCCCGCTGCCTGCAAGCCGGCGCGCCAACTCATAGGTGAAGAGAATATTGCAGAATTTGGACTGGCTATAGGATGCGAAACCGGAATAGTTTTTCTCATACTGGATGTCGTCAAACTTTACTTTGGCCCCGCGATGGGCGTCTGACGAAACGTTGATGATGCGGGCCGGGGCGCTGGCCTTGAGCACGTCCAGCAGGAGATTGGTCAGTAGAAAATAATTGAGATGGTTGAGGGCAAAGGTCATTTCTACGCCATCTTTCGAGACCTGACGCGACATAAAAACGCCGCCGGCATTGTTGATCAGGACATCCAGGCGCGGATGGCGTTTTTTGAATTCATAGGCTGCGCGATGGACCTCTTCGCCGATCGACAGGTCGGCCACAATATGCTCGATGTGCGGGTTGGCGCTGGCGGCCTTGATTTCTTCCACCACCCGGATACATTTTTCAGGCGAACGGCTGACGATGGTGACGTGGGCTCCCTTACGGGCCAGTTCGCTGGCCGTGACCCGGCCAATGCCGGAGGTGCCGCCTGTCACCAGAACCGTTTTATTTTGCATGGACGCTGTCATTATTTTTTCTCCCGCTTCAATTATATCCAGAAAAGCGGTAAAATCGGCAAAAAGGAGTTTTTATGACGACACCTGAATCAATTGAGGTGAAACACAACCCCGCCCAGCAGCGCTTTGAAATTGAAATGGAAGCGCACCTGGCCGTGCTGGACTATCGCCTGGACGGTTCGACGATTACTTTCACGCATACCGGCGTGCCCCAGGCCCTGGAAGGGCGCGGCCTGGGCAGTAAACTTGTCCGGGCCGGGTTAGATTATGCGCGCGCGCAAGGCTTGCAGGTGGTGCCTTTGTGTTCGTTCGTGGCGGCCTATATTCAGAGAAAGCCGCAATATCAAGATCTGCTGGCCGCAGGCGACGCTTAGTTTTTCCTGCGCCGCCAGACGGAGTAGAGCCACAGCCCCAGAAATGCGCCTGTGGCGTCGATCAGCAGGTCGAACGGGTTGGCGCTGCGGCCTGGGACGAAGGACTGGTGAAATTCGTCGCTGAGGGAGTATAACGAGGCCAAGGCCCAGACCAGGAAAAGGATTTTAAAGGGTGGCGGGTTCAGTTCGAGCAGCGAACGCCGCCAGTGCAGCAGGCTGAGGGCCAGCAGGGCGTATCCGAGCATGTGTCCACCCTTTTTGAGGGCCAGGTCGAGCGCGCCAAAGCGGGGCATCTCGCTGCTGGGGATGGAGGAAAATCCGAAGATGGCCGCCATGACGATCAGGGCTGGCAGCCAGCGCGGGAGGTTGTGGAGGCGCTTGGGCATGGGCCGATTGTATCGTTCTTTTTGAAAAGCGGGCGGGCGTCTTGACCATCTTTCGTCAAACGGGTAGAATACAAACCCATGCGGGCATAGCATAGTGGTAGTGCGGTAGCCTTCCAAGCTACTTAGACGGGTTCGATTCCCGTTGCCCGCTCTTGGTTTGCTGTTCAGGTGTCAGGTGTTGCGGTGTCACAGGACACTGATTAACCTGACACTTGAAACTTAAACCTGGGCCCGTGGCGCAGTGGTTAGCGCAGGGGACTCATAATCTCTTGGTCGCTGGTTCGAATCCAGCCGGGCCCACTTTTGACCATTTTATTAAGGGGGTTTTGTGCCATCGTTTTTTTTGAACGAATGAAGGACATAGCGGCAAAATAAAGTAACGGTACAAAAACCCACAGGAAATTTTTAACCCAAAAATGTGCCTGCGTTCAAGTGAGTACATTTTCGTTGCATGAATGATTTTATTGACCTGTTTCACGGCCCTGATGGATCACGGTTCTAAGCGCAGTATCGGTTTCTTCTGTGATACTCTCAAGGCGGACAAGAGATACAAGAAATCCCACTCATTTAGCGTGGGATTTCTTGTTAAGACAGCTTGTTTATCATTCTCCCCACGCAGGTACTTTCAGCTGGTGTTTCCCTGGACAGGTGCCGGGTAGCTGCCACAAAAAAAGGTTATCCGTAGATTTTATTGTATACTTTGCCTATCTGACCAACGCAATCATTATGGAGGGACGGTAATGGCGCTCATCATTCAATTACGCAGTGAAAACGAAAGCCTGCTGGCGGAGATTAAAGGCCGGGCGGGGGTTGTACGCACGCTGCTGGCGGAACTGCCGCCTTTGGCGCTGCTGCAAGCGGACTCGTTTAAGCACGGACAGGCCCTGACCGCCGCCCTGGGCGGGCAGGTTGAGCTGCTCGCGCGCCTGAATGCCGACCCGGATAACTTGCTGCTGCTCGACTGCGACGAAGCCGCCGACGGCATTGCCTGGGAGTTTGCCACCTGCGCCGACGGCAGTTTTCTGTGTGCCATTGCGGGGATGCTGCGCCTGGTGGATCACACCGCCCCGCCCGCGCCGGCCGGCGAGACCCTGCACTTTGTGGCCCTGGCCGCCGACCCACTGGTGGATGAAAACGGCCAGGCCCGCGCAGGCTACCGCCTCGACCTGGACAACGAACTGAAAGCCATCCGGGCTGTTTTGCAGGAAAGCGGACAAAGCCTGCTGGCCCGCCGCATTCCGCCCACGCGCCAGGCGCTTAACAAAGCCCTGCGCAGCGGCCCGGCGGTCTTGCACCTGACCTGCCATGGGGATGTAGTCACAACCCCCAGCGGCCCGTTGGCAGTGCTTTCATTGGAGAAAGAAGACGGCAGCGCCGACCCGCTGACCGGCGGCGACCTGCTTAAGATGCCGCCGCGCGGCGTGCTGCGGATGGTGCTTTTGAGCGCCTGCCACACCGCCCGGGGCAGCACCCAGGCCAACCTGGCGCGCGCCCTGGCCCTGAACGGCGTGCCGTTTACGGTTGGGATGCAAAGCGCCTTCCCAGACCCGCTCAGCGATGACCTGGCGGCGGCCCTGTACGACAGCCTGTTTGCCGGCATGAGCTTCGGCGAAGCCCTGCGCCAGGCGCGCCTGGCCCTGGCCCAGCACCCCCAAAGCATGGGTCTGCCGGTTGGTTACGCCGCCCGCGACGGGTGGAAGGCGTCCCTGCCCCTGCGCGCGGGAAAGCCCGCAGTGGCCGGCCTGGTCAAACCGGGCCAGACCGCTCTGGGCGGCGAGATCCAGCCCCCGCGCCCGCTCTTGGGACGCAACCGCGAACTGCACCAACTTGCCAAACTGTACAGCGAGGGCCAGCAGGTGCTGACGATTGCCGGGACAGGCGGCATGGGCAAGACCGCCCTGGCTGCGGCATTTGCCGAGCGTTTTGCCTGGCGCTGGCCGCAGGGCGTCTGCGCCTACTCGTTTGCCAGCCAGGTCAATTTTGTCGATTTTTCTGCCGCCCTGCTGCGCCAGCTGCTTGGGGCCGAGGCCGCCAGCCAGCTGACCGGACAGCCCGCCGCCAGCCGGCGCGCCGCCATTTTGGCAGCCGCCCGCGAGTGGGACGGGCTGTGGCTCTTCGATAACTACGAGAGCGTTATGCAGGGGCTGGCCCTGGCCCAAAACGAGAGCCTGACCGCCGGGGAACAAACCCTGCGCGACGAAGCCGGGCCGATTCACCGCCTGGTGAGCGACCTGGCAAACGGCGGCGCGACCCTGCTGCTGACCAGCCGCGAACGCCCGGCCGGCTTGCGCAACGAACTGCTCTTCCCGCCCGGCGATGATGCCCTGCAAGGCCTGGACGCAGCCGCCGGTGTGGAATTGTTCGGCCAGCACAGCACCCAAGCCAGGCAAGACCCGCCCGGCCACGCCGACTTTGCGCGCGCCATCTGGCAGGCGGCCGAGGGCCACCCGCTGGCGATTGCCCTGCTGGCCGGCGAGTACGACACCAGCCCGGTTTCACGCGCAGATTTCCTGAATAACTGGCAGGACGAACTCGCAAACGCGCGCCGCGATGGGCTGGCCGGCCACCATGTCACCTTCCGGGTCGCTTTTGAGCGCAGTTTCAGCCACCTGCCGCCCGAATTGCAGCGCGCCCTGGCCCGCCTGAGTATTTTCCCTTTTCCGTTTTTCCAGCAGGCCGCCGAACAGGTCTGGGCCGGATTGCCCCTGCCGGGCGGCATGCAGCCGGCCCAGGCCCTGCACGAACTGACCCGCCGCAGTTTGCTGGAGCTGGACGCCAACTTCAAGGACGGCACTCCGGCCACCTGGCGCTTCCAGCCGGCCCTGCGCCAGGAAGCCGCCCGCCGGCTGGACGAAAGTGAACGCGAAGCCCGGCAAAACGGCTATGCCGCCTACGGGGCTTGGTTTGTTAATCTGGCGCGGGATGAAATTGGAAAACAACCCGCGATTGCCCGCCTGACGCAGGCTTCGCTAGGTGAATTGATACGCCTGGCAGACCTTCAACCACAGGAGAACGCGGCGCGTTATTGCTGGCTATTGGGAATTATCCTTTACCAGTTGGGCTTTACTCGTGAGGCCGATGATATTTTGGGAAAAGGGGCTGAGTTTGCCGGGCAGTCAGGGAATGATGTGATCCGTGAGCGCATTCTCTTCCAACAGGCGCGTATGAACATTTTGCATGGCAATCTGGAAAGCGCCATGCAGTTTCTTGAAGAATGCGCCCGGCTAGCCAAAGCCGAAGATAGCCAGGGCGAATACTCTGTCATCCTGAGCGAAATGGCACATATTTACAACACGCGCGGCGACCTGACGCGCGCGCTGGGGCTGTATGAAGAAAGCCTGGCGCTCAAGGAGCAACTGGGCGATAAACAGGGCAAAGCCGCCTCGCTCTCAAATATGGCGCAGGTCTATCTGACGCGCGGCGACCTGACGCGCGCGCTGGGGCTGTATGAAGAAAGCCTGGCGCTCAAGGAGCAACTGGGCGATAAACAGGGCAAAGCCGCCTCGCTCTCAAATAT
>JAVEWN010000156.1:0-5121 GCA_034004515.1 Anaerolineales bacterium
TTGAATTTCAGTATACAGCAAAACAGATTCGCAAAGATAAAATTTGTGGTTCTCCCCAGATTTGTGGGGGAGTGTCGCCTGATTTTGCAGCTTTCCGTGAGGCGAAATTTAAGTTAAAGTGCAATTTGTTCAGATTATTAGCGCGAAGCGCGCCAACAAAACCCTAACCCCGACAAGCCGAAAAAGAAAACCTTTAAACACGAAGGTCACGACGGACACAAAGGAAAACCTAAAGCTTTTACTTCGTGTTACTTTGTGTCCTCGCGCCCCGCGTATTTTGCGGGGTTGTGTTTAATTTTCTTGCTTTTTGTGCAAGGATTTAACTTCAAAGTTCTTAAAAACTTCGCGTTCCTGGCGGGCTTCGCGGTTTGATGGTTTGTTTTGACAAGCGAAACCTGCCACTCATCTGATGAGCGCCAAATTTGTTTAAATCTCGCCTGAAATCCAATCAGATTTGTCCAGTATACTGACTGTGCTTGCGATTCGCAAGCCTTGTAGCCCAAACTCAACGATGCTATAATTTTTGATGCGCCCTGGTAGTTCAATGGATAGAACAAAGCACTCCTAAGGCTTAGACGTGGGTTCGATTCCCGCCCGGGGCACCTTGAGACGCTGCAAGTTGTGGACTTTCGCGAGATTTGGGCCGGGGTGGAGATCGCTTTTGGGCGGTTTGTGAAGCAAAAAAAGGGCCGGCAAGGCCTTTTTGGTTGTTTTTGCACTTCTAAGAGCGGGGAATGGACGCGCTGGAATGCCTTGTTTGACATTCTGACCACCTCATACTAAAATAAAAATGAGTTATTGCAAATTTGGCATTATTTTCAGTTTGGCAGGAGAAACCTGTGAGCGCAAAATGGCCTGAAAAAACAATTATTGGACTGACCGGCAATATCGCCACAGGCAAGAGTGTCGTGCGTAAAATGCTCGAGCATTTGGGCGCATACGGAATCGATGCGGATGCCCTTTCTCATCGCGCGGTTGCGCGCGGCGCGCCCGGACACCAACCGGTCCTGGATACCTTCGGAAAGTGGATGCTTAACGCGGACGGCGAAATTGACCGTGTGCGACTTGGCCGTTTGGTGTTTACTGATTCTGAGGCCATGTCTACCCTCGAAGATATTGTTCACCCTTTGGTCTCGCAGGCGATTGACATCATGGTCAAACGCGCCAATCAAAAAGTGATTGTGATTGAAGCCATAAAATTGCTTGAGAGTGACTTGCGCAATGTCTGCGATGTCATTTGGACGGTCAATGCGCCTCAGGAACTCCAAATCAGACGCCTGATGGACAAGCGCGGTATGAGCGCTGAAGCAGCCGTGCAACGCATCCATTTTCAGAGTGAACAACAGCAGAAAATTGCCTCGGCCACGGGTGTGATTCAAAATCAGGGTTCGTTTGAACAAACCTGGAAGCAGGTTGTGGCCGAATGGAAGAAAATTACCCCGCAATCAGACACTTTGCAGGTGGTCGTCAAGCCCAGCAGCGGCAAGTTCTCGGTCGCGCGCGGACGTCCGCGCGATTCGGTGATGATTGCCGAGTTGATCTCACGCCTGAGCAACGGCACAAAAATGATGAATCAGGATGATGTCATGGCGGCATTTGGCGAGAAGGCCTTTATGCTCCTCCAATTTTCTGCCAAAACAGTGGGCGTGGCAGGCTGGCAGGTTGAAAACCTGGTGGCACGGACAACCGAATTTTTCATCGACCCGCAAGTGGCCCTTGAGCCTGCGCTCAAAATCCTGGTGGAAGAAGTGGAACACGCCTCACTCGATTTGCAATGCGAAGCCTCTCTCTTGTTTCTGCCGGCTGCCCTTTCTTCTCACCAGGCAACCTGGAAAGAATTAGGCTACGAAATGCGGACACCGCAGACGCTTGGCGTTCAGGCCTGGACAGATGCGGCCCTAGAATCGACTCAGCCCAATACCAATCTGTTCTTCAAACAACTCAGGCAAGACCGGGTATTGCGTCCAATTTAGCATCGGGGTTTGTAAAAGCCCGGCTACAGTCCATCAGGCAATAGCATATCGGGATGCCGCGATGTGTTCCGGTTTTATGAGCTAAATATTGATCAACTATTCCTGACACCCTCTTATGGCCGATTTGCTGACAGACATTTTATTTATTTTCCAACGCTTAAATTGGTTAAGCGTCATCGATATTTTACTGGTGACGCTCATCTTTTTTGGGCTGATTTATCTGTTGCGCGATACTCAGGCCATGCTGCTCTTGCGGGGGGTTCTCTCGCTCCTGGTCGGTTTTGCTTTGTTGACCGTCCTGGTCGATTTACCGGCTTTTTCGTGGTTGTTGGCGACCACCCTGCCGGCCTTGCTGCTGGCCATCCCTGTTATTTTTGCGCCTGAAATTCGGCGCGCCCTTGAGCGGATTGGGCGGGCCGGGACATTTGTCGCCAGCAATACCGCCAAGCAGGACAGCAGCCGGGAAGTTGCTGTCGATGCAATCGTGCGGGCTTGTGCCCGTTTATCGGCCCGCCAGCACGGGGCATTGATCGTCTTGCAGCGCCTCGATAGCCTCGATGAATACATCCGCACTGGCGTACGGATGGATGCCCAAATCAGCGCGGAATTGTTGTTGCAGGTTTTTTATCCGAACACCCCTTTGCATGACGGCGCGGTAATTGTTGAAAATGACCGGCTGGTGGCCGGAGCTTGTGTGATGCCCTTATCGGCCAGCGGGATTTTGGTGCGTTCGCCAGAACGACAAATGGGGTTGCGCCATCGCGCCGCGCTCGGAATTTCGGAGGCCTCTGATTCTATTGCGGTGGTCGTCTCTGAGGAAACCGGCTCCATTTCAATTGCCCATGCCGGACGTATGATTCGCCGGCTTGACCCTGAGCGTTTGCAAAACATCTTAACGGCTTTTTATCGCTCAGAACGCGCGACGCTTAGTAATTTCTGGCAGCGCCACTTCCCTTATCTTTTCCGTGAGAACGAGTAAGCCATGTTTAAGTGGATCATTCGTAATTTAAGCACTTTCCTCCTGGCTTTCTTTCTGGCTGTCACCGTTTGGATTATGGCGGTGATTGCGGCTGACCCGGATGAAACCCGTAATTATCCGCGTAATCTTACGCTTGAAGTGACAGGCCAGGATCCGCGCCTGATTATCACCAACGATTTGCCGCGTCAGGTTAACCTGAGCTTGCGCGCCCCGCAATCGGTCTGGGATGTGTTGGCAACCGAGACTCAGGTGCGCGCCATCATCGACCTGGCAGGCCTGGGCGCTGGTACACACCGTCTGCCGATCCAATTGCAGATCGGCTTGTCTCCGGTGCGGGTGGTAAGCCTGGTTCCTGAAGAGGTGGATGTCACGCTCGAGGCGCTTGGCTCGCGCAGCCTGCCAATCGACGTGCTGGTGACGGGTCAGCCGGCGATTGGCTACCAGGCTGGCAAAGTGGAAGCAAGCCAGCAGGAAGTAAATATCTCAGGCCCAGAATCGCTGATCGCGCGAGCTGTAAAGGCCCAGGCGGAGATAAAGATAGAGGGGGGCCGGGCAACAATCGGGTTGGATGCGCCGATTAAAATCCTGGATGAAGACGGAAATGTCCTGAACGGGATTATTCCAAACATCGAGAAGGTGTTTGTCCAGGTCTCAATCACCCAGCAAGGCGGGTATCGCGATATTGCCGTCAAGGTTGTGGTGCGCGGCCAACCGGCCAACGGCTATCGTCTGACCAATATCTCAGTTACCCCGCCCGCAATTACCGTCTATTCTGGCGACCCAAACCTGGTGGCGGCTTTGCCAGGCTTTGTCGAAACAGAGCCGCTCAACCTGAACGGGGCCTCGCGCGATATTGAACTGAGCCTGAGCTTGAACCTGCCCGCCGGGATTTCGGTGGTGGGCGAGCAAACCGTGCTGGTTGAGGTGGGGATTGAGGCCCTGCAAGGCAGTCTCTCGCTGGCAAATATGCCGGTGACGGTGGTGGGGCTTTCGTCGGGCTTAGGCGCCCAGATTGCGCCCGAAACCGTGGATATTATTTTGACCGGGCCGCTGCCTTTGCTGGAAAAACTGACCGCCAACGACATCCGGATTACGCTCGATCTGACGGATATGGGGATTGGCAGCTATCAAGTGGCTCCGCTGGTTGAAATTCTGATCGCAAATATTGACGTTCAATCGATTTTCCCTGGCGCGGTGGAAGTGGTCATCAGCGTTGGGGGAATACCGACACCATGAAAGAGTAAAAAAATGACGAAACCTGTGGTTGCCCTGGTCGGACGACCGAATGTAGGCAAAAGTACGTTTTTTAATCGCCTGGTTGGCGAGCGAATGGCAATCGTGGATGATGTTCCCGGCACCACCCGTGACCGCATCTTTGCCGATGCCGAGTGGACCGGCCATACGTTTACGGTGATCGATACGGGCGGGCTGGACCCCACCCATGGCGGTAAAGCCCCGCTTTCGATTGGTTCCGCCGATTTTATCGATGCGATTCGTTCGCAGGCCCAGGTTGCCATCGAAGATGCGGATGTGGTCATCCTGATGACCGATGGCGAGACGGGCGTTACTGCTGCCGATAAGGAAGTGGCCGAATTATTGCGCCGCTCCCAGAAGCCGGTCGACGGAAAACTCTACCCGCCGATTTTTGTGGTGGTCAACAAGTGTGAGTCGGCTGCGCGCCGGGCCCAGGCGGCTGAGTTTTATGAATTGGGCCTGGGAGACCCTTACGCCATTTCTGCCATTCACGGCACAGATACCGGCGATTTGCTCGACGAAGTGGTGAAAGTGTTCCCCGCGCCAGTTGAGCAGGAGAACGATGATACGGTCAAAATTGCGATTGTGGGTAAGCCAAACGCGGGTAAGTCGTCTTTGCTGAACCGTTTGCTTGGCAAGGAACGCGCCATTGTCAGCCCCATCCCTGGCACGACCCGCGACGCCACCGATTCGCAGCTTGAATTTGACGGAATTGATGTGACCCTGATCGACACTGCCGGAATTCGCCGCCGCGGACGGATTGACCCCGGTGTGGAAAGATACTCGGTGGTGCGTTCGTTCAAAGCCATTGAACGCGCAGATGTGGCGCTTTTGATGATCGATGCCGAAACCAGCATTACAGCCCAGGATGCCCATATTGCCGGGTATATTCTCGAAGAGTGGAAATCTTGCGTG
>JAVEWN010000046.1:0-24262 GCA_034004515.1 Anaerolineales bacterium
CAGCTTGCCCGCCGGATGGCCGAACAAGCCGTTCGCACCGGAAAGCGCCAAATCCTCGAACCAATGTCCTCCGCAGAACGGCGCATTATCCACCTCGAGCTGCGCGACCACCCTCAGGTCACCAGCGAAAGCCTCGGCGAAGACCCGGCCCGCAAGGTCACGATTTTGCTCAAAAAATAAACGCTTACTTAAAAGAACGCGCAAGGCGGTTAAGCCTTGCGCGTTTTGATTCTTGTCAAACTCGGCGATTGTCTGCCGCAGTAAGCTGCAACTGTGCTATTCAAACTCCAGGTCAAACTCTTCTTCGGGATTCCAATCGTCGCGCTGAAGTTGGATATCCCCAAATAAAATCTCCTGGCGGGCGGCGACGCGGTAACGCTTGATCAGTTCGAGCATCGCCAGAAAGGTCACAACCACTTCCAGCCGGCTTTTGGCGTTGCGCACCAATTCCTTGAAAGAGGCCTGATCGCCTTTGCTTAGATGCGCTGAAATATAAGAAATTTTCTCGCGGATGGTTACTTTTGGGGCCGAGATGACCGTGCCGAGAGCCTGTTTTTCTTTCTCATTCATAAAGATATTTTCGGCGGCCCGCAGCAGGTCTTCCAGGCTGATGTCGCTCAGGTCTAGCCGGCCTTCGATTTTGGGCGGCGGAGCCAGGCGCAGGTAGGAATGCAGCCCGGCTCTTTCGCGCGCTTCCATCCAGTTAGCAACTTGCTTGAACTGTTTGTAGATGCGCAGTTGACGGGCCAGGTTTTCGGCGGGGTCTTCCTCGCCAACTTCACGCGCGGGGGGGCGCGGCAGCAGCGCTTCAGATTTGATTTGAATCAGCTTGGCTGCAATCACCAGAAAGGCCGAAATCTGCTCCGCTTTGGCTTCCTGAATGGCCCGGATGTATTTGAGATATTGGTCAGTCACCATCGCCAGTGCAACGGCGGTAATATCCAACTCGGCCCGTTCGATTAACTGCAAAAGCAGGTCGAGCGGCCCCTCGTAAACGGGGATCTGGACGGTGTAATTCCCGGTTTGGTGGCTGGCAATGTTCAAATCCATAGGCGGCAGATTATATCATTGCAATCGCAGCCTATCGAGGCCCGCCCTACGGTATAATTTGTCCCATGATCCCGCCCCTCTGGACGTGAATAGCGCCCCTGGTTCAAAGAGCAAACCAAACCAAAGGATGTTTACTTGTTAAATAAAAAAGAATTGACCGAAAAGATAATGGCCGGACGCAAGCAACTGGATGCTGCCCTTGCTCGTGTCGACAATGAGCGGATGCCCTTGATCGTTTTGCAGGGCAAATGGTCTGTCAAAGACCTGCTGGCCCATCTGGGATTTTGGGAAGAAAGGGTTGTTTCCCTGTTCCAGACCTTGCGCGCGGGTAAAACCCCGGATGCTGCCCCAGATTTGGATAGCCTCAACGCCCAGGTGCTGACCAGTTCGCGCAAGCAGTCGGTCGAAGAAATCCGCCGCCAGGAACAAAAGGCCTACCAGAAGGTTTTAACCGTGGTGCGCGAGGCCAGCGATGCCGAATTGTTCGATGCCGCTCATTTCGCCTGGACCGAAGGCCGCCCTTTTTGTGATTTAATTGCCGACAACACGTACAATCATTACGAAGAACATTTGCCGAGCGTATTGGCCTGGCTCAAAAGGATTTCGTAGCGTGGCCTCAATTAAAGTCTTGTTTTTTGCCACCCTGCGCAACAAGACCGGCATTCGTTCTACAGAATTGCAAATCCCCGCCGGGACGACCCTCCTGCAGCTCAAAAGTTTATTGGTTCAGAAATTCCCAAACCTGGATGAGCAATTGATGGAACACTGCCGGGCCTCCCTCAACCAGCAGCCCATCCTGGATGAAGACCAAATCCCGCCGGCCTCAGAAATTGCCCTTTACCCGCCCCTTTCAGGTGGGTGATGCTGCACTACAGATATTGAGAGTATCATTTTGATATGCAGGCCCTGCCTGCGCCAGTGCCGCCGGCACAGGTGCAGCGGAGCGTTCATCCGCCTAGCCGCACGGCCGATATGTAGAATTCATTTTCTTAACCTCTATAACGCCAACCAGTATCTCCCATGAGTTTGTCCCGCACCCCATCCAGCACCCAAGAGACCCATCCCATCTTTCAAACTTTTCTCAATCCTGCTGAAAGAATTATCTGGAGCGGCAAACCGCGCCAGGGACTTCTCTTTCGGCCTTCTGACATTTTCTTCGTCCCTTTCAGCATTGTCTGGACAGCCCTGGCCGTCTGGTGGGAATTGGAAAACGTCCTGAGCGGCCTGCCCTTTCAAGAGAAACTGTGGGGCGTTGTCATGCTCTCTGTCGCCGCTTACATCCTCTTGCTGCGTTTTCTGGTCGATCTGGCCTTTCGCTACCTGACCTTTTATGGCCTCACCAATCAGCGCGTCTTGATCCATACCGGTTTGTTCAAAACCAGGCTGATCAGCCTGCCGCTGGCCGACCTGCGGGAAATCCACCTCGATTTGCAAAAAAATGGATGGGGCCAGATTGTCTTTGGCCCGCTTGCCCCCAACGCCTGGATGCAAACCGGCGGCGGCTGGATCAAAATGGACAAACAAGCCAGTATTCCGGCCTTTGAACTGCTCAAAGACCCCCAAAAGATTTACAAACAAATCCTTGCACAGCAGAAAAAAGTTAAATAAAGTTTTATTTTTTATGAGCATTTTCATCGAAACAATCCGCCTGGTCATTCGCCCTTTCCGCGACTCTGACCTTGAGCCTTTTCTCGCCTATCGCAACGACCCCGAAGTGGCCCGTTATCAGGGTTGGGAGGTGCCCTATCCGCGTCAGAACGCTCTGGAATTTATCGGTGAGATGAAAGACGCGCAGCTCGTTCCCGGCGCGTGGCTGCAACTGGCCCTGGAACTGCGCGAAACCGGCGAAACGGTTGGCGATCTTGCCATCCACTGCATGAAATCTGATCCGCGTCAGGCTTATCTCGGTTATAGCCTGGCCCGCGCCCATTGGGGAAAAGGCTATGCCAGCGAAGCCATCCGCGCTCTGCTCGACCTGCTCTTTGGCAAACTGAACCTGCACCGCGTCGTTGCCGAGTGCGATCTGGAAAATGACGCCTCCTGGCGTTTGCTGGAGCGCCTCGGCTTTCGCCGCGAAGCCCATCTGCTGGAAAACATTTTTTTCAAAGGCGCTTACCGCAGCGAATATCACTACGCCATTTTGGAGCGTGAATGCTGAATTTGCTGTACGGACTTCAATTTCCCCACCGCGCCTCGTCAGATATACAACCTCACCATCAATGAGCGCGGCGCACTGGCTCCCCCAGCGCGCCAAACCGGTCAGCATTCCCTGGACAAAATAAAAATGGAAATTGTTTGCACCAACTGCGGCAGACCTTACCCCGAACAAGGCACACCTTACAAATGCCCCAAATGCGGGGGATTGTTTGACTGGAAAAGCTGGCCGGAATTTGACCCCGCGCAGGTCGAAGCCTGCCAGCCCGGGCTGTGGCGCTACCGCCATGCGTTTGGCGCGACTCCCCTCAGCCTGGACGCCGTTAGCCTGGGCGAGGGCCAAACGCCGTTGGTTTGGGTCGATTGCTTCGGACGCCAGGTGGCCTGCAAATGCGAATTTAACAACCCAAGCGGCTCCTTTAAAGATCGCGGGATGACCATTCTGGTCAGTTTTCTCAAAAGCCGCGGCGTGAGGGCCGCCCTCGAAGATTCGTCTGGCAATGCCGGGGCATCTTTTGCGGCTTACGCGGCGCGCGCCGGCTTCGACGCTTCGGTCTACGTTCCGGCAGCCGCCTCCGGCCCCAAGCTGGAACAGATCCAAGCCTACGGTGCGAAAATCTTCCCCATCGCAGGCGCTCGCTCCCAGGTTGCAAGAGCGGCCGAGCAGGCCGTTACTCCGCCTGCCGGCCTGGCAAAACTCCTGCCTCAGACACTGCCCGCCTACGCCAGCCACGCCTGGATGCCGCAGGTCCTGGCTGGCTACGCCACCGCCGCCTATGAGATTTACGAGCAAATCGGCGGCGCGCCTGGCGCGGTCATTTGCCCCGTCGGCCAGGGCGGATTGTTCCTGGGCCTGTATCGCGGCTTCGAGGCCCTCCAGCGCGCCGGGCTGACTGATCGCATCCCGCGTCTGGTCGGTGTTCAAGCGCGCGCCTGCGCCCCGCTCTGGGCGCTTGCCACTGCTGGCAGCGCTGGCCTCGGCTTCGTCACCGAAGGCGAGACGGTCGCCGAAGGAATCCGCATTCGGATGCCGCTCCGGGCTGGGGCCTTGCTCCAGATAGCGCAAGCAGGTTTCGGGGAGTTTGTCGTCGTCGATGAACCCGATATCCTGCCGGGGCGCGACCAACTGGCAAAACGGGGGTTATATGTAGAGCCAACGTCTGCAATTCTCTGGAACGCGCTGGAGCAAAAAATATCCAGCCTGCCCAACCCGGTCGTCGCAATCCTGACCGGTTCCGGGTTAAAATACCAGCCCAAATAACTTACAGACGCCCCGCTGGGCGTCTTTTTATCCAGGCAGCGCTTACCGGCAGGAGATTTCTATCATGGAAAAAATTGTCATCACTGGCATGGGGACGATCAACTCAATTGGTCACGGGGTTGCAGAAACCTGGCGCAACGCCTTGAACGGCGTTTCTGGCGTTGGGCCGATTACGCTCTTCGACATCAAGAACTGGCAGCATGAATGGAATGTCCAGATTGCGTGCGAGGTGAAGAACTTCGACCCAACCCGCTACATGGACGCCAAGGAAGCCCGCCGGCGTGATCGCTTTGAGCAGTTTGGGGTTGCCGCCGCCAAAGAAGCCCTCGAAATGTCCGGCTTGCAGGTCACACCCCACAACGCCGGGCGGATTGGGGTGGTGGTTTCCTCGGCGATTGGCGGCCTGAAGGCGGTTCAGGATGCGATTTTCACGCTTAAAGAGGAAGGCGCGCGCAAGGTCAGCCCCTTTCTGATTCCGATGCTGATGCCGAATGGGGCCTCCGGCATGATCGGGATCGAATTTGGCCTGCAAGGGCCGTCCTTCTCGGTTGCTTCGGCTTGCGCGTCAGGCGCAGATGGGATCGGGACGGCCATGCTCATGCTGCGCTCCGGCGCGGCAGACGTGGTTTTGGCGGGCGCTGCCGAAGCCACAATTTGCGCCACCGGCATCGGCGCATTCGACCGGATCGGCGCGATGAGCCGCCGCAACGACGATTATTCGATGACCCCGCAGCCCTTCGATAAAAACCGTGATGGGCTGGTGATGGGCGAGGGCGCAGGTGTGCTGGTGCTGGAGCGCGAAAGTTACGCCAAAGCGCGCGGCGCAAACATTTTGGCAGAAATGGCCGGTTACGCTGCCACCGCCGACGCATTCCACGTCACCGCGCCAGACGAGAACGGCGCAGGCGGGGCAAAAGCCATCGGCCTGGCCCTCGAGTCGGCCCGGGTCACACCCGAACAGGTCGGGTACATCAACGCGCATGGCACGGCCACCCAGCTCAATGACGCCGCCGAGACAAAAGCCATCAAAGCGGCCTTTGGCGGCCTGGCCTATAAAATCCCGGTTTCCTCGACCAAATCGATGACCGGCCACATGATGGGCGCAACCGGCGCACTCGAAGCCATCCTGTGCGTTCAGGCCGTTCGTGAAGGCCTGCTGCCGCCCACCATCCACTACCAAACCCCCGACCCCGATTGCGATCTGGATTACATCCCCAACCAGGCCCGCGAGAAGAAAATCGAAATCGCCATCAGCAACGCCTTTGGCTTTGGCGGCCACAACGCCGTTTTGGTGATCAGAAAATACAATTGATTGTCAAAAATGGCTTGGAAAATCGGCTCCACTTTTAGTATTTTGTGCTATAATCCGCTCTCGCGCTAATCCACTGCTGTGAAGCAGTATTTCAAATTCGTAAGGAAATCAACAAATGAGCGACCTGATTAAATCTGTCGAAGCCCCTGTCAACCAGAATATTCCCGCCCTGCGCCCCGGCGACGTTGTCTCTGTTCATGTCCGTATTAAAGAAGGTGAACGCGAACGTATCCAGGAATTCAAAGGCACCATCATCCGCTTGCGCAAAGGCGGCCAGGATGGCAATTTCACCGTCCGCCGCATCGCCTCCAACGGCGTGGGCGTCGAGCGCACCTTCCTGCTGCGCTCCCCGCGTGTAGACAAGGTCGTCGTCGAACGCCACTCGCAGGTGCGGCGCGCCCAGTTGTACTTCATGCGCTCGCTCTCCGGCAAATCGGCCCGCCTCAAGCAGAAATTCAACTAATTCACTTCCCGACCGACCAAAAGGGTACAGCAAAACGCTGTACCCTTTTATAATTAAACAAAAAGGAAGATTATGCGCCCCATTCTTGGTATTACCACCTACGACGGAAAAAGCTCCTCAGACCTGCCGATAGCGGCCGTCCAAACCGCCTATGTCAACGCCATTTTGCAAGCCGGCGGCGTGCCAGTTTTGCTCCCCAATCAACTGGGTCAGGAAGAATGGAGGGCCTTGGTTCCGCGCCTGAACGGCATCCTGCTGACCGGGGGCGGAGATATTGCTCCCGAACATTTTTCCGGTGCGCCCCACCCGAAAATTGATGACGTGGACGAAGAACGGGATGCTCTCGAACTGGCTTTGCTGCGCTACGCGGCCGAACAGGGGCTTCCGTTTTTGGGCATTTGCCGCGGCTGTCAGGTCGTCAACGTCGCCCTGGGCGGCACTCTTTACACCCACATCCCCGATCAGGTCAAAACCGACATTCGTCACAACTGCTACCCAGACCTGCCGCGCACACACCTGGCGCATTCCGTCCACGTTGCAGAAGACAGCCAGATCGCCAAAATTTTTGGCGAAACCAGCTTGCAAGTCAACAGCCTGCACCACCAGGGCCTCGACCGGATTGCGCCCGCCCTCACGCCGGTTGCCTGCGCCCGTGATGGCCTGGTCGAAGCCATCGAACTGCCCGGACACCCCTTCGGCTATGCCGTCCAGTGGCACCCTGAATGGCTGACCGACCAGCAGCCAACCCGCAGCTTGTTTAAGGCTTTTGTTGCAGCAGCCCAAGCCGGGTAGGCAAACAGCGTGCGGGATATGCGCGGCGTTTTATCCTTTGTCCTATTGACAGTTTTGTACCCTATCCCTGAAAATGGTTCTGCCGCAGCCGTTTTTGTTGATAACCGGCCTGGGTTAACAAGGTTGTGGTTTGCTTGCGACTCAAAAGATAGTAACTACTCGACGGTTTTTACTGTATAATCATTAAAAAGTGCTAAATCTGATTGAAGGAGAAATTCTATGAAACGTGGCGGCATACTCCTGCTCATCATCGTTCTGCTCATTGTCATCTTGAGTGTGGCGGCTTATTTTGTTCTCAGCGGCAATTTGAATATTGGCGGCGCCCCGGCTGAGGAAGCCCCTCCGGCGGAACTTTCGACAATTGTGGTAATGGCTCAACCCGTTGCCCGCGATGAGCTGATCGTAGACGCGGCTTTGGAAGAAATTCCATATCCCGCAGAAAAAATTACGGCATCCATGTTCCGCGCAAAATCAGAAGTGGCAGATGTTTACTATGCCAAATATCCGCTCGTGCAGGGGCAGCCGCTCACACGCGAACTGATTTCAGAGCGTCCCGGCGTCTTGCAGGAAGGGTCAGATGTTGCCAAGACCATCCCGCCCGGAATGACCGCCATTAGTATCCCGATTTCGCGCCTGGGCGCTGTCGGTTATGCCATCCGGGATGGGGATCGTGTTAACCTGATCGTGACAACCTCCTTCGTAGATTTGGACACTTCCTTCCAGAGCATGCTGCCGAATAATACGGCTGTTGTGACCGGGACTGGTTTTCAACCGGAAACGCTGCCTGTTCTGACGATGTCGATTGCTGGCGGGGAGGCGCAAGGCCGCGCTGAATTGGAGCCGACTCTCAATCAAGCGGTTTACCTGATTCCATCCGAGCAACAGCGCCCACGGCTTGTTTCACAGATGATTTTACAAGACATCCAGGTTTTGCATATTGGAGCCTTTAACATTAACGGCGATCAAACTGCCGTTTCTCAACCTGCTGAAGGGACTGAGCCCGTTGAAGGCGAAGAACAAGCTCCGCCTCCGCCTCCAGACCTGATTACGCTGATTGTGACCCCTCAAGATGCAATCAGCCTGACCTATCTTTTGTCCAGCCAGGCCAACCTTACTCTAACCTTGCGCTCACCAGATGACCCAAACCTGTTTGATACTGAATCGGTCACTTTGCAATATTTGATCAGTCAATACAAAATTGACTTGCCCGCCAAATTACCTTATGGTTTGAATCCGCGCATCGATTCAGTTACTGATCCTACCGTGGTCGGACAGTAAAACCTGGCTGACCCAGGAAGTTTGTTAGAAGTCTAAATCTCTTTTGTGGAGTTCCCGTAAATGGCCGATAAAGTTCGCGTCTTAATAGTCGATGATGTTGCTGAAACACGCGAAAACGTTCGTAAGCTTCTTCAGTTTGAAACGGATATTGAGGTGGTTGGCACGGCTCGCTCTGGCAAGGAAGCCGTTCAGTTGACATTTGATATCAAGCCAGATGTAATTCTGATGGATATCAATATGCCAGATATGGATGGCATTGCTGCGACAGAGAACATCCGCCAGCGCGATCAGGTGGTGCAGATCGTCATTCTTTCCGTGCAGGGCGACCCCAATTACATGCGCCGGGCCATGCTGGCCGGTGCGCGCGACTTTTTGACCAAGCCCCCCATGGCAGATGAGTTGATCTCGGCTATTCGCCGGGCGGGACAGATGGCTCATGCTACCCGCGCCAAAACGGTGCATGTCGAGGCGGCCCCTGCTGCCTCAGCCGCTGGTCAACAATCAGCTTCTTTTGGGGTCTCGAAGGGCAAGGTGATTGTCGTTTATAGCCCGAAGGGCGGGACGGGCGTTACCACCGTGGCCGTTAATTTGGCCGTTACGTTGCACAATGATGAAACTCGGGCATTATTGGTCGATGCCAAGTTGCAATACGGCGATGTGGCTGTTTTCTTGAATGAGCAGGGCAAAAACACGATCCTTGATTTGACCTCGCGCGCCGATGAGTTGGACGCTGAAGTGATTGATAGTGTTATCATCAAACATGCAGCTTCAGGGCTGCGCGTTTTGGCCGCTCCTGCCCGCCCAGAGCAGGCCGAACAGGTCAGCTCAGACCAGTTCGTAAAGCTGATCAATTACCTGCGGCAGAGTTATGCCTACGTGGTGATAGACACATCCAGTTATCTGAATGATGTCACGCTGGCTGCCTTTGACAATGCTGATATTATCATGCTGATTGTGACGCAGGATATCCCATCCATTAAGAACAGCCGTTTGTTCCTGGATTTAATGGATACGATTGGAACGCCGCGTGAGCGAGTTTGTTTTGTCATGAACAAATTCGATAAGCGCATATCCATTACGCCTGAGAAAGTTAGTGACAACTTAAAACAGCCAATCGTTGGCGTTGTTCCGCTGGATGAACGGGTCGTTATTCCTTCGGTGAACCGGGGTGTGCCTTTTATGATTGATAACAAGTCTCAGCCAAGTTCCAAGGCAATCTTTTCTTTAGCCGAAGCCGTCCGCAAACAAATTGAGAAAAACGATCAGTAGTTCTTACTTGTAAATTGGAGGTAGAAAATGTCTTTACTTAAACGGATCGAACAGGGCCAGGGGCGCTCCCCTGATAATAATAAACAAGCTCCACAATCTTCTGGCAGCCCGCAATCTTCTGGCGGCGGATTATCGTCTGTTCAATCCAAGCGGATTAATGCGCCCACAACGGCCCCGCAGGCGGGTACTTATTTTGATCTGAAAACCCGTGTCCAAAACAAGCTGCTTGCAGAATTAGATCCCACAACCGACATAAGCCGCACCGAAGAAGTACGGCGGACCATTATGGAGTTGTTTGAGCAAATTCTGAATGAGGAAAATATTATTCTCTCCCGCCCGGAACGGCAGCGATTGTTTGAGCAAATTTCAGCGGAAATCTTGGGGTTTGGCCCGCTTCAACCACTGTTGGAAGATGACACCATTTCAGAAATCATGGTCAACGGCCCTAAAAATATCTATGTTGAGCGCAAAGGCAAACTGGTCCGCGTTCCGATCACCTTTGAGAGCAATGATCACGTCTTGCGTGTGATCGACCGCATTGTGGCCCCTTTGGGACGCCGCATTGACGAGTCCAGTCCTTATGTAGATGCCCGCCTGCCGGATGGCTCCCGTGTAAATGCTGTAATCCCTCCGATCTCTTTGGTGGGGCCGACCCTCACCATTCGTAAATTTGCAAAAAACCCGATTACGGTGGAGCAGTTGATTCAATTTGGGACGATAACGCCTGAGGCGATTGAGTTTCTAAAGGCGTGTGTGATTGGCCGCATGAATGTTGTTGTGGCGGGCGGTACAGGGTCTGGTAAGACCACCTTGCTCAATATTTTGTCTGGGTTTATCCCGAACGATGAACGCATCCTGACGATTGAGAATGCTGCTGAACTGCAATTACGCCAGGAACACGTGGTTACGCTTGAGTCTCGCCCGCCAAATATTGAAGGCCGGGGTGAGGTCACCATCCGTGATTTAGTAGTCAACTCCCTGCGTATGCGCCCGGAGCGGATTATTGTTGGGGAATGCCGCGGTGCTGAAGCGCTCGACATGCTCCAGGCCATGAACACAGGCCACGATGGTTCGATGACTACCGCCCATGCCAATACGCCGCGCGATACCCTCTCGCGCATGGAAACGATGACCCTCATGGCGGGGATGGATTTACCTGTCCGGGCCATTCGCGAGCAGATTGCGGCAGCCATTGACCTCATTGTCCAACAAGAACGTATGCGCGACGGAACCCGTAAAATTACCAACATTACCGAAATTAATGGTATGGAAGGTGATGTGATCACCTTGACAGATATTTTTATCTTTGAGCAGACCGGTTACGAGAATGGCCGGGTGATGGGACGTTTGCGCCCGACCGGCTTGCGGCCTAAATTCCTGGAGAAGATCGAAGGCGCAGGGATTCACTTGCCATCCAGCGTTTTTGGGGTAGGCGGCAAGCGTTATTAGATTTAGGCTCGGATGGGAACGTTCAGTTTTATTCTTGGGTTTTCGTAGCTGAAGGAAGAAAGTATGACTTTAGGGATAATCCTAATTGGGTTGATTATCATATTGATTCTGATAGGGATTGGCGTTTATGTTTCGTCTTCCAGCGAGCGAAACATGATGGAAGAACGCCTCGGAAAATACCTTGAAGAAGAACAGTCCTCTCAATCTGGCCGGGGTGATAAGTCCTCTACTTTATTGACAGAATGGGTCAACCGCCGCGTAGAAAGCTCTTCAATCGGAGAAAAACTTTCGCGTAGTTTGGCCCGCGCCGATTTAAAATTCAAACCGGGCGAGTTTATTGCCTTCATCGTGATTATCGCGACTGCCCTGGGAGGCGGAGCCTGGTTTTTAAGTGGAAGCGACCCAACCGCCAAATTGGTCTCTGGGATGATTGGCGTGGTGATGGGGATCGCCTTACCGATCATTTATGTTCGTTCCCAGCAGGGACGCCGCCTGTCCAAGTTTAATAACCAGCTTGGAGACATGCTTAACTTGATGGTCAATGGTTTGCGAGCGGGTTATTCCACGATGCAAGCGATGGAAGCCATCAGCAAAGAATTGCCGCCCCCAATTAGTGAAGAATTCCGGCGGGTTGTGCAGGAAATGCAATTGGGCATCTCCATGGAGAAGGCCTTGGATAACCTCTTACGCCGTATTCCGAGCGAAGACCTCGACTTTGTCGTTACCGCCGTCAATGTTCAGCGTGAAGTTGGCGGCCCGTTGGCTGAGATTTTGGATACCATCGCCTATACAATCCGTGAGCGTGTCCGCATCAAGGGCGAAATCAAGGTGATGACTGCCCAGGTGACCATGTCCGGGCGTGTTCTTTCTGGCGTCCCCTTTGCGGTTTTTCTCCTTATTTGGATTATTAATCAAGAATACATGATGGAGTTTTTCAATGATCCGTTTTGTGGTGGGGCCGCAATCGGTGTTGGGATTGTTATGATTGCCATCGGTTATTTTATTATGATGAAAATTGCCGATATCGAGGTTTAGTATGGAAAATATTTCAGGTATTTTACTCGCTGTAATCGTAGTGATTGTTCTAATTGCTGCGATCTTAATTTATGTCGGTTCGCGCGTGCCACGTCAAGGCGAGGACCCCCTTGAAGCCCGCATGAGTGAGTTCACCCAACGCGGTGAGGCAGTATCGCTCGAACAGATAGAAATGTCTCAAAATTTTCAAGACCGGGTCCTCTTCCCGCTGCTCCGTCAGTTTGGCGAGATGACCACCCGCTTCACCCCCCAAAACGCCTTGCAAGAAGTTACGCTCAAGCTGGAAAGGTCTGGTAGGGCGGGCTGGATTGATGCCCCCATGTTCCTTTCGCTCCGTTTTGTTGCCGCCGCCGTCGCCGGATTTGTTGCATTTTTCATTTTTACTTTTTCGGCAGTTAAACAACCCTTTGCAACCGCTATGCTTTACTCGCTGATTGCGGTGGCGGTTGGATTCTTCTTCCCGCAACTCTGGCTCGACGAACAAATCAAAAAACGTCAAAAAGAAGTTCAGAAGGCCATGCCAGACGCGCTTGACCTTCTTACCATCTGTGTGGAAGCTGGTTTAGGGTTTGATGCCGCGATGTCCAATGTCGCAGAAAAATGGGACAATGAACTTTCCCTGGCTTTTGCGCGCGCCCTTCGCGAAATTCAACTGGGAAAAGTGCGCCGGGATGCGCTGCGCGACATGGCAGACCGAATTGATTTGGGTGATCTAACCAGTTTTGTGGCCGCTGTTGTCCAAAGTGAACAATTGGGCGTCAGCATGTCCAAGATTTTGCGTATTCAGGCAGACCAGATGCGTATGCGCCGCCGTCAAATTGCGGAAGAGCTGGCGCACCAGGCCCCAATTAAGATGCTTCTTCCAATGGTTGGCTTTATTTTCCCATCCATTTTTATCGTTCTGATGACCCCGGCTGTCTTGCGTATTAGTAAAGTGGAGATTTTCCGTTAGAGAAGCCCTGGCCCTCTTCTTATGGCAGTTTAAAAAAGGAATCGCAATTTGGCATTCAAAAAGCCCTGCATGTATTGGCTTGAAAGTTCCTTTTGGAATATTGTCGATCTTGTCTTTCCGCCCATCTGCCCTGGCTGCGAGACGATAGGATATCGCTGGTGCGAAGATTGCCAGCGCGCAGTAACCCGAATGCCCGCTGAAGTTTGCTCGGTATGCGGCCAACCCTCCCACAATAAACTTTGCAAACGGTGCAGTGCCGCCCGGCCGAGCCTGGTTCAAATTCGGTCGTGGGCGGTTTTTAAACAGCCTATTCGGAATGCGCTCCATACCTTGAAATACAAACAAAACATCGGCCTCGGACAGTCGCTTGCAGAATCCATTGCGCCTGGCTTGCGGGAACTCAACTGGCCGATTGATGCCATTATTCCCATTCCACTGAGCAAACAGCGCCAGCGCGAACGCGGCTACAACCAGGTCAGTTTGATTGCGCGTCCGCTGGCCCAAATTAATCAGCTTGCCTACCTGCCGCGCGGGTTGCGCCGGGCGCGGCATACGCGCTCCCAGGTTGGGTTGAACCTTCAGGAACGCAAAGAAAACCTGAAGAACGCTTTCCTGGCAGACCCAAAACTTGTTGGCGGAAAAACCATCCTGATTCTGGATGATGTTTGCACAACCGGCGCCACCTTGAATGAAGCCGCATCCGTTCTTTCAAAAGCAGGCGCCAAATCCATTTATGCTTACACCGTTGCAAGGGCGGTTTCACATGAAGACGCCTGAACGCTCTTTTTGCAGCGTGTGAACAATCAATCCCACCTTTTCTCAAGGAGGCCGTCATGACACAAAAGATAGAGATTGTTGGAAGAGATTTTGAAGTAACCGAACGGATCGCAGAATATGTGAACAAAAAAGTTTCCCGGCTTGATCGACACCTGAGCATGATTGACGAAACCCGGGTTGAACTTGGTTATAACAAATCGGCGCGCAGCGCGCTTGACCGGTATGTTGCCCAAATGACCGTGCGCGGCAAAGGCTTTATTCTCAGATCTGAAGAACGCGCCGATGACATTCGGGCCGCGATTGATACCGCCCTTGAAAAACTGGATCGCCAGGCCAGCCGCTACAAAGGCAAACGCTTCAACAATCGCGGCGACGGAAAATCTGCCGCCGAAGTTGCCGACATCGAACCCGAAATCCTGGCCGAACTGGAACAGGAAGAACCCCCGGTGATTGTCCGCCGCAAAAAATTCGACCTGATTCCGATGGCGGAAGAAGAAGCCATCGAGCAAATGAAACTGTTGGGGCACGACAACTTCTTTGTCTTTTTCAACGCGAAAACCGGCGCAGTCAACATCTTATACCGCCGCCGCGAAGACAGCTATGGCCTGATTGAGCCTCAAGTCCGCTAGAATAATCGAAAACGAGTAAAATGGACTGGCTCCGCAAGGAGCCAGTCTTCTTTTAGGAGTTCCCATGGAAAATATAGATTTTGATGATGCCTTGCTCGAACCCGGCTGGGAGGAAAAACTCGATTTTAAGTCCATCGAACAGGCGGTTCAGACGATGCTGGTCGCTTTTGGCGAAGACCCCACCCGCGAAGGCCTGCGCCGGACACCGCAGCGCGTCGCGCGCATGTATGCGGAACTGCTCGCCGGATACCACACCGACCCGGAAAGCGTCGTCAATGGCGCAATTTTTGATGTCCAATACGACGAAATGGTCATCGTCCGCGACATAGAATTCTACAGCCAGTGTGAACACCACCTGCTGCCTTTTATTGGCCGCGCCCACGTCGCCTACATTCCGAACGGCAAAGTGCTCGGTCTCTCAAAAATCCCGCGCATTGTCGATATGTACGCCCGCCGGCTGCAAGTTCAGGAACGGATGACCCGCCAAATTGCCGACTTCCTGCGCGATCTGCTCAAACCCCAGGGCGTGGCGGTGGTGGTCGAGGCCATGCACCTTTGCTCGATGATGCGCGGGGTCAAAAAACACGACGCGCGCATGACCACCTCGGCCATGCACGGCGCCTTTCGCTCCAATCTCGCCACCCGTCAGGAGTTTCTCGACAATATTTCGCGCGGGGCCTCCCAACTTCGGATATAGGAAATGGGAACCGCTCTCAATCTGGCAGCGGTTTCAATTTCCGGGCATTTTTCGGCTTCAAGCCTTTTTGCGTGAGATCTCGACTCCAACGGAACCTGTATCCGGGATCGCCTGGGTCTTCTCCACGCGGAGGGTGACAGCCCGCACCCCCGGCGTTTTGAGACAAATCTGAGCCAGATCCTCGGCCAGGGCTTCCACCGTCATCCGGCAGACGGTTGTGGCGTGTTCTCGGAGCTGGTTCGCCAGCTTTTCGTAGTCGACGCAATCCGCAATTTTATCGGTCTCTGCCGCTTTGCGGATGTCTGTCTGCATGACCGCATTGATCAGCATTTCTTGCGGGTGGGTACGTTCATGCTCGTAAATCCCAATGATGCCCGTCAGGCGCAAATCCTTGATAAAAACCTTGTCACTGTCGTGTAGCCGCATGGTCTTTTTCCGTTTCTGGTTGTGATTTTGTGAAAAAATCTGCTTTGATCAATGCCCCGGCCAGCGCGAACCAGGCCAGCAGCTGTTCAACACGCACGCCGCCTGGCAGCACGGTCGAAGTGGCGCGCAGGCCTTCCACAAATAGTTGTGCGCCAGCCGTCAGAGCCACAAAAAGCCAAAATAACGAACCGTCGCTGAGTGAATTGTTTTTCGCTTTCCAGCCAAGAAAGAGCAGAATTGCCAGGGCCAGCCCAATTTCATAGAGCTGGGTCGGGTGGCGGGTTGCGCCCCATAGTTCAATGCCCCAGGGAAGCGAAGTTTCCATCCCGAAGGCCGCGCCGGAAGCGAGGTGGGCAAGACCCAGCCCAACCGCCAGGACGGCCAATAACGGCGTCAAGCCATCGAGGGTCGCCCAGAACTTCAGGCCGGCCCGCCGCCCGTAGATGAACGCCGCCAGCAGGGCGGCAGCGAACCCGCCAAAAGGGTCGAGAGAACCTGTTTCGCGCGAGAACAGGCTCAGGGGAGTTTGAACAAAGGCCGAAAAATTCTGCACAGCAAAGAACAATCTCGCCCCCGCGATCCCGCTCAGGAGCGTCGTAAAAGTCAGGTTATACAAAGCATCGGCGCTTAGGCCGCGTTTTGGGGCAAGTTTTTCGGCGAGGGAAAGCCCCAGCCACAGGCTGAGAAGGACCGCCAGGGCCGGGACGGGCAGCGCGAGTGGCCCAAGCTGCAGAATCGGAAACATTACTCCGCCTCCTGAAGCAGTTTTTCGACCCGGGCCCGCAGCAGGGCTTCGTCGATTGGCCCGCCGACAACGATCTCGCGGATAATCCCATCTCTGCCGATAAAAAACGAGGTGGGCAACGAGCGGGCCTGGTACAGGCGGGTGACGCTGCCCTGAGGGTCGAGCAGAATCGGGAAGCTGAGGCCGTATTCTGTGACGAACGGCTCCAGGTTGGATAAAGTGTCCTGGGCGGTTGCGTTGACCGCCAGAATTTCGAAGCCCTGCGCCTGATATTCTTGATAAACCTGTTGCATGGCTGGCATTTCGGCCCGGCAGGGCGGGCACCAGGTGGCCCAGATGTTGAGCAAGACCACTTTGCCGCGTAAATCGTCAGAGTGGATTTGCCCGCCTGCCAGCGTGGACAGGCTGAAAGCTGGCGCGAGAAAGCCGGTTTGCGGCGCGGGGATCAGCCCGGCGGTCGTTGTGCCTTGGGGAGCGCGTGAAACCCAGACCCAGCCCAGGGCCAGGGATAAGATGACCAAATTTATCCAATTGCGTCTAAAGTGTTGCGCAAAATCCATTTTGCCTCTATAGTTAATCAATGAAAGACATTCTAACCGATTAGATGCCCAGCCATGTTATTTGATACTCCTGTTTTTGTTGGCGTTGACCCTTCTGGAGGCCGCAAGCCTTTTACCTACGCGGCTTTGGATGCTCAAACTTGCCTGCTGACGCTGGCCGAGGGCGAGATGGAGGATGTCCTGGCTTACCTGGGCGGCCAGCAGGCGGCGCTGGTGGCTGTCTGTGCTCCGCAGCGCCCCAACAGCGGCTTGGTGCGGGAAACGCGCCAGAGTTTGCCGCTGCTGCACCAATCGGGCCGCGTCCAGGAAATGCGCCTGGCCGAACATGGGCTGCGCGAACGCGGGATTAATGTCTCTGCGACCCCGGCCCGCCGCGAATATTGTGCGGCCTGGGTCCAGGCCGGTTTTGATTTTTATCGTCAGCTGGCAGATTTGGGCTATCAACCCTATTCGAATGAAAAACCTGCCCGCGCTTTCCTCGAAACCCACCCGCAGGCCTGTTTTACCGTTTTGCTCGGGCAATTGCCGTTCTCGCGCGCCAGCCTGGAAGGGCGTTTGCAGCGCCAGTTGATTCTGTACGAGCAGGGACTGCGCATCCGCGACCCGATGGATTTTTTTGAAGAACTGACGCGCCACAAACTGCTCAAGGGCCACCTGCCGCTTGAACTGCTCTACGCCCCTGAACAACTCGATGCCCTGGCGGCGGCTTACACAGCCTGGCTGGCTGGCAACAAACCTTTTGAAACCAGCGTGCTTGGCGACCCCCAAGAAGGACAGATTACCCTGCCCGCCAGGGAATTGAAACCCAACTATTAGCGGAGTGGCTATGCTTGAATATCTCAACCTCGATCTGGCGATTCCCAAAGACGAATATAAAGCGCGGATTACGCCCCTTCAGCAGCGCATGTATGAGCTTGAACATGCCGTTTTTGCTGCCAACATCCCCGTTATGATTGTTTTCGAGGGCTGGTCTGCCTGCGGAAAGGGACGCTTAATTCAAATCCTGTCCGAACGGATGGACCCGCGCGGCTTTCGGGTTGTGCCGATTACGCCGCCCCGCACCGCAGAAACCCACTACCCATGGATGTGGCGCTTCTGGCTTAAAATTCCAGCCCGCGGCCAAATTGTTGTTTTTGATACCTCCTGGAACCAGCGTGTGCTAACCCTGCGCGTCGACAAAACCGTCCGCAAAGACGAGCTGCGCCGCTCTTACCAGGAGATTGCCGAATTTGAAGAACAGCTTGCTGCGGACGGCACCATTATTCTTAAATTTTGGCTGCATATTAGCGAGCAGGAACAGAAAAAACGCTTCGATAAATTACTTTCCGATAAGCTGAGCGCCTGGCAGGTTAGCCCGCAAGACCGCTTTCAACACAAAAAATATAAAAAATTTGCACAGGCTGTTGAAGACCTGTTGGCCGTGACGGATGCCCCGCACGCGCCCTGGACAATTGTCGAGGCCAATGACCGCTATTATGCCCGCATCAAGGTCTTTGAAACCATCATCCGCACCGTTGAAGCCAGCCTGCCGCCCGAAGCCCTTCAGCGCAGCCGCGAAGAAATGAAGGGAGCCGTGGATGCTTGATCAACTTGACCTGACCCTGACTTTGGAGCGCGATGAATACGAGAAATCGCTCAAAATCTTGCAAGCCGACTTGCACCAGTTGGCGTACCAGGTATACCTGCAAAAAATACCGGTTGTCCTGGTTTTTGAAGGCATGGACGCCGCTGGCAAGGGCGGAGTCATCAAACGCCTGACCGAGAAGATGGACCCGCGCGGCTACGTGGTTTGGCCGATCTCTGCCCCGCACGGCGAAGACCGCGAGCGGCATTATCTCTACCGCTTCTGGCGGCGACTGCCCGAACAAGGCCAGATCGCCATCTTCGACCGTTCCTGGTACGGGCGGGTGCTGGTTGAGCGCCTGGAAGGTTTCTGTACGGAAGGAGATTGGAAACGCGCCTACAGCGAAATTAACCAGTTTGAACGCCAGCTGACCAACTTTGAGACGGTCATCTGTAAATTCTGGCTGCAAATTAGCAAGGAAGAGCAACTGGCGCGCTTCCAGGAACGCGAACAAACCAACTACAAAAGTTGGAAAATTACCGATGAAGATTGGCGTAACCGCGCCAAATGGGAAGACTACCAAGCCGCCGCCAGCGACATGGTCCTCAAAACCAGCACGCCCAACGCCCCCTGGACACTGGTCGAAGCCAACGACAAACTCTTCGCCCGCATCAAAGTTCTGCAAACTGTTGCCGAAAAGCTGCGCGGTGTCTTAAAATAACCAATTTGCTGATGCCCGTCACCCCCCTTCAGGCCGTCCAAAAGGCTTACCTGGCCTTGCAAAACGGCGATAAACATAGCGCCCATGGCTGGGCCGCCTATGCCGCCCAGGCCGCGCCCGACCTTGAAGAAGCCTGGCTGATGCTGGCGGCCTGCTCCACGCCGCGCGCCAGCCTGGCCTGCCTCGAACGCGCTTTGCAAATCAACCCCGCCAGCCCACGCGCCCGCCAGGGCCTCGTTTGGGCGCGCAAACGCCTGGCCCAAGAAACACATCCCCAACGCCCCCCTGCGCCACTCTCCAACCCCCAAAAACGCTCTTTTGGGTGGATTGGGACGACTCTCGCGCTGACAGTTTCTGCCGTTTGCCTGCTTTTTGCCTTCTTCTGGTTTGACGCCGCTCGCGCGGGCTCGCCTCAGCCTGTCGCCGCTCAAATTTGGGCTGAATCTGCGCTCAAGCCGCCCCAGCCTGCGTCTGGCGATTTCGCCGCGCCAGACGCCTCCCCGGCCCTCGGGGCGGAAACTGCTGCTTCAGCCGCGCCAGGCGCATCAGAGTTGATTCTGCCGCTCGCAACGGCGAGCCAGTCTTCCGTCCCGAGCGCGACCTTGTTTTTCGAGCCGCCGACCGCCACGCCCTCCCCAATCCCGCCCACGATCCAGGCGACTCTCCAGACCCACACCGTTCTTCCCGATGAGAATGCCGCCGCAATCGCGGTCTGGTACGGGGTTGAAGTACCGGCTTTGCTGGCAGCCAACGGCCTGCAGAACGCCGGGCAGCTGCAAGCAGGCCTGGCGTTAGCCATCCCGCCCGCGGAATATGTCGCGCCGCCGCCATCTTATTCTGCTGAAAAACTAATTCTGGTCGATATTTCTGAGCAGCATCTTTATGCGTACCAGGCCGGAGAATTAATTTACAGTTTCGTGGCCTCGACCGGGATGGGCAATTCAACCCGAATTGGCACGTTTGAAGTTTTGGAAAAAATCCCGAACGCCTACGGCGCTACCTGGAACATCTGGATGCCCAATTGGCTGGGCATTTACTGGTCTGGGCATCTCCAAAATGGGATTCACGCCCTGCCGATTTTGCCGAACGGGGCCACCTTATGGGCGGGCTATCTCGGTACGCCGATTTCGTATGGCTGCGTGGTTTTGGATACTTACGAATCTCAATTGCTTTACGATTGGGCCGAAGTGGGGACAAAGGTTCAAATTCAGTGGTAAAACGGCTGGAAAGCGGTCTTGTGTTCTGCGGGCATTGGGCTATACTTCGACCTTGATTAATTTCACAAGGAGCTAAACATGACTACTGCTGTACCTGCGCAAGAACCGGAAAAGCCTCCCAGTATTGTCCGCCCGCAACATCCCTGGCGGGTCGCTGTGCTGGCGAACGTCAAGGGCGATGATGCCGTTCTGCCTGAGGGCGTTGCCGCCGACACGCTCGCAGATTATGACCATATTGAGACGATCCAGGCAATTCAGGCCGCGATTGAAACCGACGGACATTCGACCGTTTTCATTCCGGCAGACCGCAATCTCCCTTACGCCTTGAAAGAAATTCAGCCCGATGTTTGCTTCAACATTGCCGAAGGCCTGGGCGGCGACGCCCGCGAGGCCCAAACCCCGGCCCTCCTGGAGATGCTGGGCATTCCATACACACATTCGCGCGTGATGGCGAACGCGATTGCGCTCGATAAAACCCTGACCAAGCGTTTGTGGCGCGATCGGCGCTTGCCGGTTTCTCCGTTTCAGGAATTTATCGTGGGGGATGAATCTTTGCGCCCCGAATTGCATTTTCCGCTTTTTGTCAAACCGGCCCGGGAGGGGACTGGGATGGGGGTCGATTTAAAGGCGATTGTCCACAACGAGGCTGAATTACGCGAGCGGGTTCAATATATCGTCCAGGTTTACCGCCAGCCGGCCCTGGTGGAGACCTTCCTTTCAGGACGCGAGTTTACCTGCGGCTTGCTTGGCCGTTGGGATGCGGTGCGCTATTCCCGCCACCCGGAATGGTATACCGAAAAACATGGCTATCATGTTTTCCCGGTGTTGGAGTTGGACAGCGCCCGCTCGGTTACGCCCGGCGTTTACAGCCAGCAGTCCAAGTCGATTTCGGTTGGCGGAGAGGGCGCGCCAGGTTATATTTGCCCGGCAGATATTTCACCTGAGCTGACGCGCAAGATCCAATCGCTGATTGTCAAAGCCCACATGGTGATTAAAGCGGTCGATATTTCGCGCACGGATATTCGTTTGAACAACGAAGGCGAGCCGGTCCTGATTGAGATTAATCCGCTGCCCGGGCTGACGGCGGGTTACAGCGACCTGTGCCTTGAAGCAGAAGCTGAAGGCATTTCTTACGAAGACTTGATTCTCGAAATCCTGTATTTGGGGGCCAGCCGTTCAGGATTGCTGCAAGGCCGTGAGATGCCTGACAAGCCGAAAAAAGCCAGGAAGTAGAAAATTTTCGAGGAACGAGTTAAAGAACAAGACGCCGGGATTTTTCTCCGGCGTCTTGTTCTTTTTTGTTGTTGGCGATTCAGGCCATTTGCTGCGTCTTTTTTGCCATTTCGACCGCGATTTTGCCTGCCAGGACGGCATTGTTCTTGAGCAGGGCCAGGTTGGCCCGCATCGACTTGCCGTTGGTCAGTTCTTTGACGCGCCCAAGCAGGAACGGCGTCAACTTTTGGCCGCCGATGCCCTGGGCGATGGCCTCGCGCGAAGCCTGTTCTTCAGCGGGGATCGCTTCTGCGGCGGGCAGGGCCTCTGCGGCTGGCACAGGCTGGCAGACCAGGATGGCGCTTTTCAGGCCCAGCGCCCAATGTGTTTCAGCAAAGTGCGCAATTTCGGCAGGTGAATCGAGCCGAATGCTGACCGGCAGCTTGCCGGGTGGCGAGAAAAATTCGGGGAAGGTATTCGTCCCGTAGCCGACGACCGGCACGCCCAGCGTTTCAAGATATTCGAGGGTGGCAGGCAGGTCCAAAATTGATTTAGCGCCGGCGCAGACCACAATCAGCGGGATTTGGGCCAGGGCTTGCAGGTCGGTCGAGATGTCCATCCGCGCTTCGCGGTGGACGCCGCCGATGCCGCCGGTGGCGAAAACCTGAATCCCGGCTTGATGGGCGGCAAACATCGTCCCGGCGACGGTGGTGCCGCCTAATTGGTGTTTGACGAGGCCGGTCGCAAAATCACGCAGGCTGATTTTTAGTGCATCTGGGGCAGCCGCCAGGCGTTCCAGTTGTGGGGCGGTCAGCCCGATCTGAATTTTGCCGTCCAGGATGGCGATGGTTGCCGGGGCTGCGCCCTGAGCGCGAACCGCGCCTTCCATATCTTGGGCCAGCAGGAGATTCTCTGGCTGGGGCAGGCCGTGGGTGATGACCGTTGATTCGAGCGCGACCAGGGCTGTTTGGTGCTGGCGGGCGCGCAGAACTTCATCGGACAGGTGGTAATGGGAGCTGAGTTTTTGGGTCATAAGCTGTTTTTAGGTAGCAAATTGATCGTAGAGCTTGTCGAGTGAAAGGTCGGGGTAGACGGTCCCGGAATATTGCAGGGCCAGGGCCGCGGCGGCGGCCCCCAGGCGGGCGGCATCGTCTATTTCGATGTCGTTCAGCAGGGCGTAGATAATCGCGGCGGTCAGCGCGTCTCCGGCCCCGGTCGGGTCGTTGATGGTCGTATGCACGGCGGGGATATGTCCGCTGGTTTCAGAGGTGGCGTAGCACAGGCCAAACTCAGACATGGTGATCACGGCAATATCAGCGCCCAGGTTGACCAAGGCCCGGGCGGCTTGCTGGGTGGCGCTGGTGTTGGCCGCTTCGAAGGATTGTCCGGTCAGGATGGCAGCTTCGGCTGCGCTCGGAACAATCAGGCGCAGCTGCTTAAGGTAGGGTTGCAGGCGCAGGGCCAGCAAGCGCGAAGTGGGGTCGGCGCAGACGGGCAGGTTGTAGCGCGCAGCCAGGGCGAAGGCTGTTTTGAGGGTGGGCGGGGGCAGGTTTGCATCCAGAAAAAGCAGGCTGGCACTTTCAAATAAATCCTGGTGATAGGTCAGGTAGCTGGCGCTCAGTTCTGCGAGGACGCGCATATCGTCAAAGGCGTATTGCAAGTGACCCTTTTCGTTTAAGAAGGCCATGTAAGAACCGGTTGGATATTTTTCGACCAGATGGACGTGGCTTACATCCACCCCGGCCTGGCGGGTGTACGCGAGCATCTCCTGGCCGGCCGGATCGCTGCCGGTAACGGTCAGCAGGCTGACGGGTTGTCCGAGGCGGGCCAGGTTTTCGGCCACGTTGCGGGCGGCTCCGCCAAAGGAGGTCCGAATCCGGGCCGGGTTGGATGTCTCCATCTGAATTTCCCCCGTGATGCGCGCAACAATATCGACACCGGCTGCGCCCAGAACCAAAACCGTTTGTTCTTCAGGGGGTTTTTGCATGATATTTCCCTTTATGCGTTGAGCGGGACAAGCAGCGAGGTCAGCGTCTGGTTGCCTTGTTCGATGTTAATTCGCACGTCAGTGCTTGTTCCCGGCAATACAACGGCCTGAAACTGTGCGCTCAGATAGAGATCGTTTTGTTTCATCGTCTTTCTTTGTGGGGTGGCAGGCTCGAGGCTTGCGTCAAAGGCGCGCGCGCTAATCACGAAGGTAAGTTCCGGGTTGTTTGCGAAGTCGAATAGCACCGGAGGAAAAAGGGTATACCCCGGCAGAGGCCGCGCTGAAAAAGCGACATCGATGGTGTAAATCAGCGCGCCCTGGATGTTGAGATCTGCCCGCGAGTTTAATTTGTAGCACGGGTAGTAATCAGCGCTGATTTCGTGATACATCAAATACCCGATCGCTTCAAGCGCGGCATTAATATTGCCCGGTATTTTTTGCTGATGGTCTGCGTAATAACGGCTAATGCCTTGCAAATAGGCATGATATTCTTTGAAAAGGCCATCGACAATTTCATCGTCGTTTTTCTTTTCTTTTTCAGACAAAAGATAATAAATGTTAATTGGCAGCTGATTGATTTTCTGGATGAGGGTTGAGTTGCGAGAGTTGTCGTACAGTTGTTTAAGTTGTTCGCTGCCGCCCAGGCGCATATTTTCCATACTGATTTTCCAGGCTTTGAGGTGGTTCTCAAGGATAATCTCGCTGGGAGTTT
>JAVEWN010000047.1:0-24066 GCA_034004515.1 Anaerolineales bacterium
GATGCGTGACTTCGACGCCATGCTGAAGCGGGCTGGCTTGCAAAAAATCCGCTTTCATGATCTGCGTCACAATGCTGCTTCGATGATGTTGGCAGGCAACATCTCTATCGTGAGCGTCTCGCGTTACTTGGGACACTCTTCTCCCCAGGTGACGTTGGGGATTTATGCCCACCTAGTTCCTGGTGGATTTGGCGAAATTGTCACCATGATGGATGCATTGTCTTTATCGAACTCTTAACCATTTCCGCACACCTGCGCAAAAATCCCCTGGCTTCTAAAGCCAGGGGATTGAGATTCAGATGGGTTGATTTAAGATGCACCGATTTGCACCGACAAATCTCAAACCATAAAATTTTGCGCGCCTTACCCCCTATATACGGGGATGCGGGGGTCAGAGACCCCCGCATTTAGGTGATCGACCCGGGACTTGAACCCGGAACCCACTGATTAAGAGTCAGTTGCTCTGCCATTGAGCTAGTCGACCTTAGCGAAAAAATATTATACCCCAAAGGGGACGGGTGTCAAATCCCGTTTTTAGCAGCTTGCGCTCTCGACCAGGGTAATTTCGTCCTTCTGGTTGGGGATAATACATAGGAATTCAAAAGGTTCTTCCCCAGTGTTTTGGTAGTAGTGCCGCGCTCCGGCCGGGATAAAGACCACGTTCCCAACGCCAATCTGGTAGTCGTGGCCGTCGATCCCAATTTGGGCCTGGCCGCGCAAAACGTATTGCTCGTGCTCGACGCTGTTCGTATGGAGTGGCATTCCGCCGCCCGGCTGCATGATAAAACGCCGCAGCGCAAAGTTGGGGCCTTCCTCGGCAGAGATTAAGACCTGGAGGGTGGTATCGACGCCAGCCGCGACAACTTTTTCAGGGACTTCGTTGGCATGTTTGACAGACATATTTTTCTCCTTGGCATAGATTATAGTCTTTCCGGGCTGACCGCGCCCGCCGCCACGCGCCAGATTTCAGCCGTTTCGAGAAACGGGGCGGCAAATAGACCGGTATCCGTGGTGGTCAACAGCACTTGCTGCCCGGCGCTGGTCAGGGAGCTGAGCAGATCGGCCCGGCGCTGATGGTCGAGTTCGGCCATCACTTCATCTAATAGCACAATCGGCGCTTGACCGGTGCGGGCCTGCATCCAGCCGATTTCAGCCATCTTGAGGGCCAGCAGGCAGGTTCGGATTTGTCCGCGTGAGCCGTAGTTGCCCAGATCAACGCCATTCGCCAGAATCCGCATTTCGTCGCGGTGCGGGCCGAGGGTCGTCAGGCCGCGTCCGATTTCTTCAGTGCGGATGCGGCCCAAGGCCTCCAGAAAACTGCGATAAATACTGTCCAAATCCAGCCCAGAGCGATCCGCCGGCACATCCAGTTTAAGCGCAATTTGGCCGTTGGGGCGTGCCAGAGGGTCGAAAGCCGGCTGATAGGCCAGCCGCAGTACTTCTGCGCCGCGCGTCAGCCCGCTGTGGGCGCGCGCTGCCAGGCGTTCCATTTCCTGAATGGCCGCAATCCGCCAGTGGATAATTTTTGCGCCGCTGGCCGCCAGGGTTTCGTCCCAAAAGGTCAGCTGGTTCGGGTCGCCTCCACGCTCCGAGAGCATTTTGAGGAGAGCGTTGCGGCGCGTCAGGGCTTGGTGATAGCTGCTGAGCGCGGCGGCATAACCGGGGATGGTTTGGGCGAGCGCCAGGTTCAGGTAACGGCGGCGTTCTTCGGGGCCGCCCTCCAGCACCAACGACATTTGCGGGATGAAAAGGACAGCCGGCAGATGGCCGATGACGTCGCTGGCCGGGCGTTTGACGCCATCCAGCAGGATTTCTTTGCGGCTTCGCACCCCAAGCGGGCCAACGTTTTCGAGGATGACTCTTACTTCCAGGCGGTGTTTGCGCCCCGCGCGCTGGTAATCGGCGACGAGCCGGGCCACGGCCGGGTTTTCGCGCGCGGCTAAAAAGTTAACCAATTGGCGGTCGCTGTGGGTCTGGAAGGATGAAAAAGTAGCCAGGAAATAGATCGCTTCGAGCAGGCTGGTCTTGCCCTGGGCGTTGTTGCCCGCCAACACAACAGCCCGCCGGGGCAGGTCGAGATCCAGGCGGGCAAAATTGCGGAAATTGGTTAGCGAAAGGTGGGTCAGATTCATGAAAACCTTGTTAAAGGTTTAACGTTGAATGTTGAAGGGAAAACCGCTTCGAGGCAGGCCTGCCCTTCAACCTTACGCCTGCAACCTTCAACATTAAGATTAGACGTTATCTTCTATCGGGCCTTCTGGCTTCCAGACCCGGCTGGCCAGATCGGTAAACAGAATCCCGTTTAAATGGTCGATTTCATGCTGGAAGATGCGCGCCGTCCAGTCTTTTAGTTTAAGCGTGACGGGTTGTCCGCGCCGGGTTTGGCCTTTGACGGTGATTGCCAGGTGGCGTTCGACATCGCCCATGACGCCCGGAACAGACAGGCAACCTTCAGGGGCAATTTCCCGCTCTGTTGAGGCGCGCGTGATTTCGGGGTTGACGAGGGTATACAGCCGCTTTGGGGCTGCTTCGGCCTCTTCACTTTCTTCATCTTCTTCGTTCTCGTAATACTCAACCACAATCACCCGCTCCGCAACGCCCACTTGCGGCGCAGCCAGCCCAACGCCGGGGGCTTCACGCATGGTTTCAACCATATCGTCAATCAGGGTTTGCAGTTTTTCATCGAACCTGGTTACGGTTTGGGCTTTGCGCCGCAAGACCGGTTCGGGGGTGGTGACAATTGTTCTGAGCGCCATTGCGATTACCTTTTAAAAATTAAAAATTTGGATTTTGATTTTACCCTGAATCAGGATTTCGGGTTTGCCCGGACTGTTTATCGATTTCCTGCATCGTTTTATGATAAAGCGCCAGCCATTCGGCCATGCGCTCGCGCTCGGCGGCGGCATCGGCTTCGCGCTTTTTTTGCTGGCGGATGTTAACGCGCTGGACAATATCTTTCTGAACTGAGGGCGGGTCTGTCACATCCACAAAGTCAAAATTCAGGCTGCCAATCTGAATTTTGACTATTCCGTAGTTAAATATTTGTCCCAGCAAACCGTTGCGTTCGAAAGATGTGCTGAGAATGTTTTCGAGCGGGGCCGATTTGCGGTCTTCATCGCCGAAGGGCACCCGGTAAATATCTATAATCTGATCTGGTGTCACCTGATAAATGTCATTGCTCCAGTTCATGAAGCCATAAATCCCCCAGACGACCACTGCTACCATTAAAAAGGCAATAATACTGCCCAGCGCCAGCGGAATAAAAACCCCATTAAAATAGTACCAAAGCGGGTAGATCGAAATCAGCCCAATCAGGCTGAGGGTTTGCAGAAAAACATTAGGCACGAGCGCGATCCAGTGCTTGTGGTAGGTCACAGTCCCGCCTGATTCTTTGCGGGCATAAAAAAGCCCCCGGAGGTATGCGCGCAGCGCAGCGCTAATTCCTATTTTTTTCGGGGCAGGCGGGGCTGCAGGCGCAACCACGACAGCAGCCTGGGCCGGGGCCGGGCCAGCCAGGCCCAACTTGCGCCGAATGGTTTCTTTCATAACGTCTTCATCTTGCTGTTTTTGGACATTTTTGGTGCGCAGCAGGTACTCTTCGATCATTGCGACCGCGTGTTTGGGGCGGGGCGCATAGTGCATCCGCATTTCACCCGTGATGGTCCGCACAATCACTGTCCCGTACTTAAAAATGCGCCCGAACTCATCACTTTCGCTATTGACAGAGACGATTGTGTTCATCGGCGCTTCTTCACGGCTGTCGTACATCGCAATCACTTTTTCGATATTGATCACCCGCTGATTGGTGACAATATAATAGTCATTGGTCCAATCCAGATAATGCCAGGTTCCCCAAAACGCGGTCAAAACAATCAGAAAACCTGCAGCTCCCGACAGGGCCATGCTTTGAAATACCACACTCAAGCCAAGCATTCCCAGCAAGACCAGCATGGTCATTCCCGGGCCGAGCAGTGCCTTGTAAAGCATGAAGACATGCCGGCGCGAAAGAAAGTAGATCACTTCGTTTTCATTCACCCACGAGAAATTTAACTTGCGCGCCAGGTTGCGGCTGCGCAGCATAATGATAAAGTTTTGTTGCAACTCTGGCAGGCTGCGCAAAGTTTGGAGGAAGGCCGTGCGCGGCATTTTGAGCAGCACGGTTCCTTTTTTTGCGCGAACCGTGGCGTTGTGCAGCCGATTTTTCAACAGGGATTGCTCCCCAAAATAGTCGCCGCGCAAGAGGGATGTCAGTTTTTTCTCTTTATTGTTGATCTCCTGGAAGATATCGACCTTGCCGTCAAAAATAATATAAAAGAAGTCGGTGGCCGTCTTTTGCTTGAGAACAAGGTGTTCGTCTTCTGGAACGGTCTCTTCCTGCAGCGATACAGCAATCGAATTGAGTTGCACTTCATTCAGACCACGAAAAAGGTGCATTTTCTTTAATAAATCAACTCGAATCGGGAGATCGGGCATGGGCTGATTCTAGCACGAAATTATCGATACCCCTATGCTATAATTTCACGCTTAGAAAGGTGAAATATGTTCTCTAAATTTATAAAAATGATCGGGGGCGACCCCAATAAACGCGAAATTGAGCGGCTTGCGGAAATTATTGAAGACATTAATGGGTTCGAGCCTGCATTCGAGGCATTAACTGACGAGGCTTTGCGCGCAAAAACTCCGGAGTTTCGGCAGCGGTTAGCGGATGGCGAAGCGCTCGACGACCTGCTGCCCGAAGCCTTTGCCGTCGTGCGGGAAGCCTCCAAGCGCACCCTCGGCCAACGTCACTACGACGTGCAGTTAATCGGCGGGATCGTGCTCCATTCCTCAAAGATTGCAGAAATGCGCACGGGCGAAGGAAAAACCCTGGTCGCAACCCTGCCGGTTTACTTGAATGCGCTCGAAGCCAAAGGCGTCCATCTGATCACGGTCAACGATTACCTGGCCCGCCGCGATGCGCGCTGGATGGGCCAAATTTACAACTTTCTTGGGATGGAAATTGGCGTTTTGCAGATGGCCGCCGTCACCGAGAACGGCAAGAAAGCCTTTCTGGTCGATTTGAGCAAAGAATCTCCGCGCGAAGACCAGCACCAACTGCGCCAGGTCGACCGCGCCGAAGCCTATGCCGCCGACATTACCTACGGTACGAATGCCGAATTTGGCTTCGACTACCTGCGCGACAACATGGTCTACAGCCTTGAAGATAAAGTCCAGCGCGGACACCACTTTGCAATCGTCGATGAAGTCGATAACGTTCTGATCGACGAGGCCCGCACCCCGCTCATTATTTCCGGCCCCGCCCAGGGCGACCTGGAATGGTACGGCAAAATGGCAATCGTCGTCCGCCAACTGCTCCCCGAAGATTATGAAATCGAGGAAAAAGACCGCAGCGCCATCCTGACCGAGGTTGGCACCGCCCATGTCGAGCAGCTGCTTGGGCAGCCCTTGCGCGATCTCGAACGCCCGGAAGACATTACGCCCGAACAGGCCCGCCTGCTCGGTTATCTGGAACAGGCCATGCGCGCCCAATTCCTGTTCAAGCGCAACAAGGATTACATCGTCCAGGGCGGAAAAGTGGTGATCGTGGATGATTTCACAGGCCGCTTGATGCCGGGCCGCCGCTGGAGTGATGGCCTGCACCAGGCAGTCGAGGCCAAAGAAGGCGTCAAGATCGAGCCGGAAAACATCACCTACGCCACGATTACCCTGCAAAACTACTTCCGCATGTATAAAAAGCTGGCCGGCATGACCGGAACCGCCCTGACCGAATCGGAAGAATTTAGCAAAATCTACACGCTCGATGTGCTGCCCATCCCGACCAACCTCGAATACCAATCCGCCCGGGCCGATGCGGCCCTGGTCGAGGTGAAAGACCGCGATTCGGATGGTTATCAGGTTAATTTTTTCTCGCGGATCGACGACCCCGATAAAAATCCGCTTTTCTGGCGGCGCACCGATTATCCCGACCTGGTCTATCGCACGGTTGAAGCCAAACTGCGGGCCATCGCCACAGACATCCTGCGCAGCAACATCATTGGCCGCCCGGTGCTGGTGGGGACGACCTCCGTCGACAACTCCGAGAAACTTTCTGGCCGGCTGCGGGCCGAGTCGATTCGGCGTTTGCTTCAAGTCCAACTGCTGCGCCAGGCCTGGTTCAAGATGAACAATAAAGAGGAAGATGGCCGCCTGTACCCGGAGCTGGAAGCGCTCTACCAGCCCCTGGATGCGCTCAAGCCCGATTTCCTGCGTCAGTTTGGCAAGCCGCTCCAACTGGCCTCGATCAACCCTGAAGACCCCCAAAACCTGCAAACTTTGCTGGGCATTCTCTCTCTAGGCCCGCAAGACGGCCAACGCCTGAAAGAAATTATCCAGGCGGGGGTTGCCCACTCCGTGCTGAATGCCCGCAAACACACCGAAGAAAGCCAGATTATTGCCGGAGCGGGCGCGTTTGGCGCGGTCACGATTGCCACCAATATGGCCGGACGCGGCGTCGACATTAAACTGGGCGGCGACCTGGCCGAAGAAGTCACCATCGCCGTCAGCCGGGTGCTCAAGCGCGCCGGCTACGAAGACCCCTACGACATGCGCTCTGAAGAACAGCGCCAGGCTTTGCTGAAACTCGCGCCGAGTGAATATGGCATTTACGATGCCGAGGTAAAACTCTTCCTGCAATATTTCGACGACATGGAACGCGTCCGCGCTTTGGGCGGGCTGCACGTTGTCGGCTCTGAACGCCACGAGGCCCGCCGGATTGATAACCAGCTGCGCGGACGCGCCGCCCGCCAGGGCGACCCCGGTTCCTCGCGCTTTTACCTTTCTCTGGAAGATGATCTGATGCGCCTGTTTGGCGGACAGCAAGTGAACGATGTCATGCAGCGCTTCAAGCTGGACGACGACCTGCCGCTCGAAAACCGCCTGGTCAGCAATATCATCGAAGGTTCGCAGCATCGCGTCGAAGGCTCCAACTTTGATGTCCGCAAGCACCTGCTCGAATATGATGACGTTCTGAATGCCCAGCGCGCCCGCATCTATGGTCAGCGCGACCTGGTTTTCACCAAAGACAACCTGCACGAAGACGTGCTCGACTTTCTCAGAATCGAGGTCGAAAACCGCGTTCCGCTCGCCATGCGCGACGAAGAAGGCCCCTGGAAACTGCTGGCCTGGCTCGAACAAACCCAGCCCACCATCCTTTCCAGCGATGGCGAACTCTTCCCGTCTTACACTTTCCGCCTTTTGCTCGATGAAATTGAGCCTGAGAACTTGCGCGAGAGCATTTTGTCTTTAGCGCGGCGCGCCATTCAGACCGAACACGAACACCATTTGAAAGCCATTCAAGCCGGGATCGAATCGTCCGAATCTGGCCTTGAGCTGCAGATCAAGGAACGGGAAGACCTGATCGACACTTTTCTGGAGGGGTTGGGCGATTCAGAAGAGCAGCGCCGCCCGCAGGAAATCCTGGACGAGTTAAACAGCCTGGTCGGCGTGCCGCTCCGCTTGAACAACGATCAACTGCGCAGCCTGGTCGACAATCCCGCCCGCATCGAAGACCCGATTAAAGAACAGGTCGTCTCGCAGTTTAGCGCGATCTTCATCAATCGTCAGATTGCTGGCCTGTCAATGCGCCTGGGCGAGCCAATTGTTTTGAAACAAGACCTGAGCCGCCTCGAATGGGCGGATGCCGCCCGTCAATTGGATCTCCTCGCCGAAGAACTTTTTGAAAAACGGTATGAAAGCCTGGTTGGCGAAAAAGGTCAACTTCTGCGCGAGTTGGACACGCTCCTGGCGCGGGCCGATGCCCAAAAACGGGACGAATCGACCGTCATCCGCATCCTGAACACCTTGCCGCTGGCCCGCCGGCAGGCTGGTTTCGACAACAAAACCCACCGCGCCCAAAGCCAGGACTACGTTCGCTTTCACTATTCCTTCCTGGCCGCCCAACTGCTGGCCGACCGCGAGGCCGCCTGGGTTCAAACCGACGTGTTGGAACACCTCGAAGAAGCGCTGACCACCCTGGAAGAAATTTGGGGCAATGTCGAATTTTCGCGCATCGCGCAGAACGCCTCCAGCCTGGCAGATTTTGGACGCGCGGCAGAGGCCCTCAACCTGGATGCCGAAGAGAGCGCGCTGTCTGATCTGTCTGAAGAGCAGCGCGCCACGCTCAAGCTGGAACTCGGCTCACGCCATCTGACCCATATCTTCCGCTCGGTCTTGCTCAAAGCGATCACCGAGCTATGGGTCGTCTATCTGACCGCGGTTGAGTCGTTGCGCGTCTCGATTGGTCTGGAAGCTTACGGACAGCGTGACCCGCTGGTACAATATAAAACAAAGGCTTCAGAAATGTTCCAGGACTTGCTGCGCGATATTCGCTCTTCGGTGGTCAACAATATGTTCCTGTATCGTCCGCGCGTCGCAGTCGTTCAGGCCAGCGAAGCGCCCGTCGAGGTCGCCGTCAAGGCCCGTCCGCAGGTTGAAGCAGCTGCCAAATCTGGCCGCCGGCGGCATAAAAAACGCTAATTTTAGTGGTTTTTCAAGGCCGGCCCTTTGCAAGCTGTAAAAAATAGGACACGGAGACGGTCATCCAAAACAGGTTTCGGGCCGCAGCAATTGATCAGGTTGTGTCCTTTTACCTGTCAAGTTCGCATAACCTGTCTTTCGCTGGCTTTGACTTTCCGCTGATTATTTTTGCTGTAGAATGTTGGATACCATGAACAATCAAATGATGCCTGTTCCTGAAGAATTTCGCAACCTGCCCAAAGTCGATTTGCATCGCCACCTGGAGGGTTCGCTGCGTTTAAGCACCATGCTGGACGTTGCCCGCAAGCACGGCCTGACCATTCCGGCCAATGTGGTGCGCCTCTCGCGCCTGGTGCAAGTGCAGGACGAGGACAACCTGACTTTCGACAATTTCCTGGCCAAGTTCAACACCCTGCGCATGTTTTACCGTTCGCCCGAAGTCATCACCCGGATTACCCACGAAGCCGTCGAAGATGCCGCCAAAGATAACGTTCGCTATCTCGAATTGCGCTTTACGCCGGTTGCCCTCAGCCGCGCTGAGCGATTTCCGCTTGAAGATGTCGTCGACTGGGTCGTCAGCGCTGCCAAGGATGCCGAGAAAAAATACAAGGTTATCGTCCGTCTGATTGCTTCAATCAACCGCCACGAAGCCCTTGAACTGGCCGAACAGGTCGCCTGGATCGCTGTCGAAAAAGGCCGGGAAAACATTGTCGGCCTGGACCTGGCCGGCAACGAAGCCCAATACTCGGCCAAGCCTTTCCTGCCGATTCTGAAAGAAGCCCGCCAGGCGGGTTTGCTTCTGACGATGCACGCGGGCGAGTGGGGCGGAGCGGCCAATGTGCGCGAGGCCATCGAATTGTTTAACGCCCGGCGCATCGGACACGGTGTCCGCGTCCTGGAAGATGATTTTACAACCGCCCTGGCCCGCGAAACCGGGACAGTTTTTGAAGTTTGCATGACCAGCAACTATCAGACCGGTGTCGTCCGCGAAGTCAATACCCACCCTGCGCCCAAGATGATCAACGCCGGGCTGAATGTGACTTTTAATACCGACGATCCGTCGATTTCGCAGATTACGCTTGGCAATGAATACCGCCTGGCGGTTCAGGATCTAAAAATTCCCTTTGCAACCCTTCAGGAGCGCATTCTGGCCGCAGCTTCAGCCAGTTTCCTGCCTGAAAATGAGAAAATAAAACTCGTCCAAAACTTGAAAAAGGAAATGAAGCTGAATTAGTTGGCGGTAAATCCGCAGAAATAGGAGATCGGCATGAACTTCTCACAATCGCCCGAATCACAAGTCGTCCGCTCTGTCAGCAGTCCGCTGGCGGAGGCGGCTGGTTGGATGAAGTTCCTCGGCCTGCTCTCCATTATTGCGGGCGCAACTCAAATGCTCAGCCTGGTAGGTATTTTATGGGGTTGGCTGCCGCTCTGGATGGGAATCCTGCTTTATCAATCGGCTTCTTCGGTTGAAAGCGCCCGGATGACGGGTGATTATCACGCGCTGGCATCGGCCATGAGCAATCTCAAGACCTATTTCATTATTAACGGCGTTATCACGCTGCTGGGAATATTCATCTCGTTTTTATCGATTTGCGTCTTGCTGGTCCTGCCCATGCTGGGAATCATCCCGTATTTGCTTGACCCGTCCAATTTTTGAACTATAAACCCAGAGATGCGGTAAAATAAGGTTACTTCCGTATTTTGCTATAGATATTAAGATAAACCTTTTGACAGGCAGGCCCTGAGCGGAGCGTCCTTCAGCGTAGTCGAAGGGCCGATATGTAAAATTCATTTTCTTAACATCTATAGAAAAAAAGAACAACAAAGGCGCACCTTTGGGTTTTTTTGTGAATCTGATGTATCTTCTCAGTCACAGAACCGCCAAAGGTGTTTTTTTATAACGCACAATAGGGTTGTGGACTGTCATCGCGTATGTCAAAGGAGAATTTTCAATGAATGACTTTTTTAATGCCAAAGATAAATTGACCGTCGCCGGGAAGGATTACACCTACTACCGCCTGGCGGCCCTTGAAGAAGCGGGCCTAACTGCCCTCAGCCTGCTCCCGTTTTCGATTCGGATCGTGCTCGAAGCGGCCCTGCGCCAGTGTAACGATCTCGAAATCACGCAGGAAGATGTCAAAAATATCGCCGCCTGGACTCCTGCCGCTTTCCCCGCTGGCGAGGGCAAGGGCATCGGCGGCCGCCCGGGTATTCCGCTCCTGCCGGCCCGCGTCATCATGCAAGATTTCACCGGCGTCCCGGCCGTGGTCGATCTGGCCGCGATGCGCTCGGCAGTCGCCCGTTTGGGCGGCGATCCCAGCAAAATCAACCCGCTTGTGCCGGTTGATTTGGTGATCGATCACTCGGTCCAGGTCGATTTTTTTGCTACGCCAGATGCTTTGCAGCGCAATACCGAAATCGAATTCCAGCGCAACCGTGAGCGTTACGAGTTTCTGAAATGGGGACAGAAAGCCTTCAAAAACTTCCGGGTTGTGCCGCCGATGACCGGGATTGTCCACCAGGTCAATCTTGAATATCTGGCGGACGTGGTCCGCGAAAAAGACGGCGTGCTGCTGCCCGATTCGCTGGTCGGGACCGATTCGCATACCACCATGATTAATGGCCTGGGCGTGCTGGGCTGGGGCGTGGGCGGAATCGAGGCTGAAGCGGTGATGCTCGGCCAGCCAATGGACATGCTCCTGCCGGACGTGATCGGTTTCAAGCTGCACGGCAAACTGCGTGATGGCGTCACCGCCACCGACCTGGTGCTGACCGTGACCCAGCTCCTGCGCCAGAAAGGCGTGGTGGAGAAATTTGTCGAATTTTATGGCCCCGGCCTCGATAACATGTCGCTGCCCGACCGCGCCACCATCGCCAATATGGCCCCGGAATACGGCGCGACGGTCGGCTTTTTCCCGGTCGATGCCGAAACGCTCCGCTATCTAAAATTGACCGGTCGGCCTGCACAAGTGATAGCCCGGGTCGAGGCCTATTGCCGCGCCCAGGGCCTGTTCCGGGATGCCAGCACGCCTGACCCGGAATTTACCGACACGCTCGAACTCGATCTGGGTTCGGTGGTGGCCTCGCTGGCCGGGCCGAAACGCCCACAGGATCGCGTTCCGCTGACCGAAATGAAGTCGGCTTTCCAAAAGGCGCTCAGCGCGCCCGTCACCGAACGGGGCTACGAGCTGAGCGACGAAGCCCTCCGGCGCGAGGCCGTCTTCGGCACAGAAAAGATGAAGCACGGCGCAGTTGTGATCGCCGCGATTACCTCGTGCACCAACACCAGCAATCCTTCGGTCATGGTCGCCGCCGGGCTGGTTGCCCGGAAGGCCGCCGAAAAAGGCCTGCGCGTCAAACCCTACGTCAAAACCAGCCTGGCCCCCGGTTCGCGGGTGGTGACGGAATATCTGAAAGCCGCCAATTTGATTGATCCGCTCGCGCAGCTCGGTTTTAATGTGGTCGGCTATGGCTGTACGACCTGTATCGGTAACAGCGGCCCGCTTCCGGGTGAGGTCGCCAAGGCCGTTACCGGCAGCGATCTGGTCGCTGCGGCCGTCATTTCGGGCAATCGTAACTTCGAGGGCCGCGTCCATCCGCTGGTCAAGGCCAATTATCTGGCTTCTCCGCCGTTGGTGGTGGCCTACGCCCTGGCCGGGACAGTCGATATCGACCTTGAGCATGAACCCCTCGGCCAGGGCACAGACGGCCCGGTTTACCTGCGCGACATCTGGCCTTCGACCCGCGAAGTGGCTGACCTGGTGGCCGCCAGTTTGAATGAGGGCATGTTTGAGGAGCGCTACGCGGAAGTCTTTGAAGGCACGCAGATGTGGCAGGACGTGACCGCACCACAAGGCGAACTTTTTGCCTGGAGCGACGATTCGACTTACATCCACCATCCGCCTTACTTCCAGGATCTAACGCTGGACGTGGCCGGGGTGAGTGATATTTGTGGGGCGCGGGTCTTGGGCCTCTTCCGCGATTCGATCACGACCGATCATATCTCCCCGGCCGGCAATATCGCTGCCGACAGCCCGGCCGGCAGGTATTTGCAGGCGCGCGGCGTGCCGCCCAGGGATTTCAACTCGTATGGCGCGCGGCGCGGCAATGATCTGGTGATGGCGCGCGGCACGTTTGCAAACATCCGCTTGAAAAATGTGATGGTTGCGCCGAAAGAGGGCAACTGGACCAAATACGACGGCCAGGAAATGCCCATTTTTGATGCGGCAATGAAATATCAGGAGGCAGGCCTCCCGACCATCATCCTGGCGGGTAAGGAATACGGAACCGGTTCGAGCCGCGACTGGGCCGCCAAAGGCCCGATGCTGCAAGGGGTGAAGGCCGTTATCGCCGAATCGTTCGAGCGCATTCACCGCTCCAACCTGGTCGGGATGGGCATCCTGCCGCTGCGCTTTGTGGATGGCCTGAACGCGGAACTGCTCGGCCTGGAGGGCTCGGAGACTTTTGATATTCTCGGCATCGAGGCAGAGATGCCTCCGCAGAGCCTGCTGACGGTCCGGGCGACAAAACTGAATGGGGCCCTGGTGGAATTTCAGGTGACTGCCCTGCTCAATACCGCGGTCGAAGTCAACTACTACCGCAATGGTGGCATTTTGCACACGGTTTTGCGCAACCTGGTGAGATAATGCGATAAAAAGTGACGGTCATCTGGAAGATGACCGTCACTTGATGAGAAAAGAGACCAGAAAAGATCCAAATTGACTGTTTTTCGGAGGAGTACACCCATCCCGAAAGTTGGGCTTGTGAGCGACTCCTGTTGCAGCCTGCCAGAAAGCAGGCCCGAAGAGGCTGCATCGTTTCTTGCTGAAATTTCGTCTGTCCTGCCCGCCCCTGGCGGGCTGGCAACCACCGGGCTGTGCGCCTGCCCGCTCGAATAGCTCATGTCATTTCGTTTTTCGCCCAAAACCATCCCGATTGCTTTTGCCGTTCTGGTCGTCCTGGCCTATGGACTGCTCGTCACCCGCACCGGTTTCTACTGGGACGACTGGCCCTTTGCCTGGGGCGCCCACTTCGGCGGGCCAGAGAGCTTTCTGCGCTCTTTTTTGCGCGTGCGGCCCTTTCTTGGCCCAATTTTTTACGTCACCACCAGCCTTTTGCCCGAGACTCCGCTCGCCTGGCAGGTTTTTGCTTTGCTCGTCCGCTTTGGCCTGAGCATTTCGGCTTGGTGGGCCTTGCGCAGCATTTGGCCTGCTCGCCCGCGCCAGACCCTGGCCGCCGCCCTGATTTTTCTGGTCTACCCCGGCTACTCTCAACACTGGGTCGCGCTGACCCATATCAATCAGGAACTCATTCCCCTCTTATTTTACATTTTATCGTTTGGCGCAACCGGTTGGGCCTTCCACAGCCCGGCCCGCGCCCGCCCGCGGACTGTGATTGCGCTGCTCCTGCTGGCGTTGGGCGTCTTCCCGACCGAATATTTCGTCACCCTCGAGCCGCTCCGTTTTCTATTTTTGTTCGTCATGCTCGGCCCGTCGCCGCTTGTGGCCCGCGCCCGCCAGGCTCTTAAACTTTGGCTGCCGTACGTTTTGGTCTGGCTGCTGAACGCCGCCTGGCTCTTCTTCTACTACCGCTCTGGCATCTACGCCAATTACGATGTTCAGATCGTGGAAGAGGCCGAGGCCTCGACTCTTGGCCTGGTAAGCGGTTTTTTCGCCGCCTCAGGCGAGGCCGTTGTCAAAGCCGGATTCGTCGCCTACGCCCAAATTCTGCCTCTCGTTATGCAGGCTTTTCCCACGCCGGTTGCCCTGCTGACCCTGGCCCTGGTGGCCGTCACCCTGCCTGTGCTTGCCTTTTACCTGGCCCATCTGCCGGCTTTCAGCGATCCGATCCCTGAGTCTGCTTCCCGGCCAGATTCGGCGGCAAAGTCTGCTGATTTTATCCTGATCGGCCTGGTGGGGATTATTCTGGGGCGCATTCCTTCCTGGGCGGCCGGCCTGCCGCTTACGCTCCAGTCCAGTTTTGACCGCTTCAACGTTTCTCTCATGCTTGCCGCCAGCCTCTTGCTGGTCGGGCTGATTGAACTTTTCATTCGCAGCCCCCGCGCGCGGCTGATTCTGGTCAGCCTTTTGGTGGCCCTCGGCGTTGGGCAGCAGTTCTACAACGCCAATATCTTCCGGCGCGATTGGGAACGCCAGCGCGCCATTTACTGGCAGCTTGCCTGGCGCATGCCGGCCCTAGCGCCCGGAACTGTCCTTTTCAGCGACACCCTCGAAATCGACTATGAAACTGACTACGCCCTGACGGCCCCCCTTAACTGGCTGTATGCCCCCAATCTCAATTCTTTGCAACTGCCTTACCTGATTTTTGGGGTCGATATGCGCCCCGACCGCCTGCCGCTGCAACCCAACACCCCAATCGAATTTCCATACCGCCCGGCCCACTTCAGCGGAAACACTTCCCAGTCGATTGCCTTTCTGTCCCCCCGGCGCGGCTGCCTGCGAATATTATCTCCCGCCGACGAGCAGTCCTACCAGAATCTGTCCGCGCGCATGCGCCAGGCCATTTTCCTCTCAAATCCCGGCCTGATTCGCCTCTCGCCCGCCTCACCACCCGCTCAGGTTTTCGGCCCCGAACCTGCGCCGGATTGGTGTTTCCACTACGCCCGCGCCGAACTGGCCCGCCAGCAGGCCAATTGGGACGAAGTTGCCCGTCTCGACGCCCAGGCCGTCCAGCTCGGCCTGTTTCCCGCTGACCCGCTGGAGTGGCTGCCCTTCGTCGAGGCGGGAGCCGCCCTCGGTGAGTTTGACCTGTCCGCGGCCCGCACCCGCCAAACCCTGGCCGAACGTCCTTTTCTGCGCAAAACCTTCTGCGCCGCCTGGGAGCGGGCCGCCCACCACCAAAGCCTGCCTGCCGGCCTGTTGGCAGAGCTGGGCTGTCAATAGTTAAATTTCAAAAAAGGTTTCCCGATGAGCGCTGTCAAACCCTACGCTGTCACCTTCGTCTGCCTCGGCAATATCTGCCGCAGCCCGCTCGGCGAGGCCGTCTTCAAAAAACTTGTCCGTCAGGCTGGCCGCGAGGCCGAATTTCAGATCGAATCAGCCGGCTTGGGCGGCTGGCATGTTGGACAGCCCCCAGACAGCCGTTCCCAAATAATCGCCCGCCAGCATGGAATTGTGCTTGAGAGCACTGCCCAACAATTTCACCCCCGCGATCTCGAACGCTTTGATCTGATTCTGGCCCTCGACCATGATATTTTCAACGGCCTGCGGCGCATGGCGGGCGACACGCCCGCCCGTCAGAAAATTCATCTGCTGCGGGCTGCCGACCCGCAGGCCCGCGCCAATCTCGATGTCCCCGACCCCTACTATGGCGATCTGAGCGATTTTGAATCTGCTTACCAGCTGATTGAACGCTCCTGCCGCGCCTGGCTGGAACGTTTGCCGCAGCAGAACCCCTCCTCCCTGGCCGGAGAGTGATCTCAAGCTGCCAGACAGCTTGCAATCCGCAAAAAACAGGAAAAGCATAAAAACTTCGCGCTCTTTGCGAGCTTTGCGGTTCGATTCTGAGAGTTTGGCCGCAGCTTCCTGGTTTTAAGAAAGCCCCGACCCGCCCCCCCCCTAAATTATGGCCTGCTGCCAGCGCCCAAAGACGGCTTGTGAAAGCAATCGCCCGGCGCTGGTTTCTTTTGTTACCAACTCGCCCGCTTCGGTGCTTCCTTTATAGTTGCGCATCATTTCATCCAGCGTGGTGTAGAGATGGACGCCCGAAGCCTTGACCGCGTACATCGTCAGCACCACAAAAAGCGGATTTGGGCTGAGCACCGCTTTGCAGGCCTCCAGCAGAGCCGGCAACGACTGATACACTTCCCAAATTTCGCCTTTCGGCCCACGTCCGAACTTGGGCGGGTCAAGGTAAATGGCCTCATACTGCGCCCCGCGCCGCGCCTCGCGTTCGACAAACTTAAGCGCATCATCCACAATCCAGCGGATCGGTTTATCTGCCAGCCCTGAGAGTTCCTGGTTCTCACGCGCCCACCCGACCGATTTCTTGGAGGCGTCGACATGGGTGACACTCGCCCCGGCGCTGGCCGCCGCCAGTGACCCCAGGCCAGTGTAACCGAACAGGTTTAAGACCCGCACCGGGCGCTGTGAAGCGATGATTTTCTCAGCCATCCAATCCCAGTGCGCCGCGCATTCGGGGAAAACGCCCAAATGCCGTCCGGGCGTGGTCATCGTCCACATTTTTAAGGGCAGCGCGCCCGGCAGGGGATAGCGCATCTCCCATCGCTCCCGCAGCTTTTTGCGCACGTCCCAATGACCGCCGCTTTCCTCGCTGGTTGGCTTAAAGACAGCCTCGGCCTCGCGCCAGTCTGCCTCGGGCAGCCTGTTTTGCCAGATGGCCTGCGCTTCAGGCCGCACAAAACGGTAAGCCCCAAAACGTTCCAGCTTTAAGCCGTTTCCAGAATCAAGCAGTTCATAATCCCGCCAGTGGGGGGAATCAAGCAAAATCAGGTTCATAGACCCTCACAGAAACATTGCAATTGCGTAAAGATGGGATAAAAGTCCTACACCACTTGAAGTCTGCTCAAAATAGGTGTAAAATATGGGTGTAAGTGGGAGTAAGTGGGACGGAGTGGAGCGCCGGGCGAAAGTCTGGCGTTCCGCGCATTAAAGAAGGAATAGAACGTATGTTCTTGGGACAGTTTCGCCACAACCTCGATGAGAAAGGACGCCTGACAATTCCGGCGGTCTTTCGTGATTCTGTCGGCCCGGGCGCGTTCATCTCGCAAGGCTTTGACCGCAACCTGATGGTCATGACCGCCGAATATTTCCAGCAAGTCTATGACCGCGTTCAGGCCATGAGCATCACCGATCCCGCCGCGCGCTTGCTGCGCCGCTTGCTTTTAGCCAGCGCCTACCAGGTCGAAGTCGACAAGGCCGGGCGCATCCTGCTTCCGCAAAATCTGCGCCAGTTTCTGGGCCTGGCTGCCGAAGCGGTTGTCGTCGGCCAGGGTGAATATTTTGAAATCTGGACCCCGGCTGGCTGGGACGAGCAAATCCAGGCGATTGAAGACACCGATACCAATGCCGGACGGTTTGCCACGCTTGATTTTTCGACCGGCCCACGGGCATGAACGCCCCGCACCTTTCCGTACTTTATCAGGATATTATACACGCTCTCAGGCCGCGCGCGGCTGGCCGTTATATTGACGGAACCCTGGGGGCCGGGGGCCATGCCGCCGGAATTTTGGAAGCCAGCGCCCCGGATGGCGAACTGCTTGGCCTCGATCTCGATCTGCAAGCCCTGGCGATTGCCAGGCAACGCCTGGCCGGGTTCGGGGACAGGGCCCACATCGTCCACGCGAGTTATCTTGAGATGGCTGAGCAGGCCAAAAAACTGGGCTGGCCGCAGGTCGATGGCATTCTTCTGGATTTGGGAGTTTCGTCGATGCAGTTGGACAACGCCGAACGAGGCTTTTCTTTCCTGCAAGACGGCCCGCTCGACATGCGTTTCGACCCGACGCTTGGCTCCTCCGCCGCAGACCTGGTCAACGCCCTGAGCGAGAGCGACCTGGCCGAGATTATCTTCCGCTATGGCGAAGAACGCCTGTCTCGTAAGATTGCCCACATCATCGTCCAGAACCGGCCTTTTACGACCACCCGGCCACTGGCAGACCTGCTGCTCAAGAGCATTGGCAAACGCGAGCGCATTCACCCGGCCACGAGAACGTTCCAGGCCCTCAGAATTGTCGTAAACGGCGAGCTGGAGACAGTCGAGCGCGTTCTGCCCCTGGCGCTGGAAATGCTTTCGCCGGGCGGCCGCCTGGCGGTGATCGCCTTCCATTCGCTGGAAGATCGAATTGTCAAAACCTATTTTCGGCGCGAAAGCCGCGATTGCTTGTGCCCTCCCCGCCAGCCGGTTTGCACCTGCCAGCACCGCGCCACGCTCAGCGAAGTCAACCGCAAGCCGATTGAGGCCAGCTCAGAAGAGATCCACGCCAATTCTCGCGCGCGCAGCGCAAAATTAAGAATCGTTGAAAAAAGATGACAACAACATCTGCCGCCAAACCAGGGAAGACCAAACGCGTTTTTGCCGCCTATGCCGAAGCGGTGCAGACCTTCGATTCGGCGCGCTCGATGCCGCTTAATGTCCAGCGCCAGTGGGTGATTCTGTTTGCGGTGGTCATTGCGATTGTGGCGATGGTGGCTGGGCTGTATCTGGACGTGACGGCCCGGGCCGCCATCACTGGTCGTGAGATTCAAAAACTTGAATTGGCAATTGCGTTCAGCGCCCGAACCAATGCGGATTATGAAACCGATTATGCCCGTTTGATGTCGAATCAGGTCATGCAGGCGCGCGCCAGCCAGGCTGGCTTTGAAATGCTGGATCGTGAGCAAGTCGATTATATGGTTGTGCCCGGTTATCTGCCCGCAAGTGGAATTACCTTTGCCAGCAGCCTGGCCGAAACGCAGTCTGTTTCAGGCGCGCCTGAGTATCACGAGTCCTTGCTCACCTGGCTGGCAGAAGCCGCGCGCGAGGCCTCTGCGCCTTTGGGAGGCTTGCGATGAGACAGCAGAACAACTCCCGCGCGAAATTCCTGGCAGTCATTTTTGCCATTTTTGGCTTTGTTGCCATCGCGCAAATGCTGCGCATTCAATATAGCCCGCAGGCGGCTGCCTTGCGCGAGCAGGGCGATGTCTATGCGGGTGAATATCGCACCCTTTACCCGGAACGCGGGCAGATTTATGACCGCAGCGGTTATTTGCTGGCTGGAAATTCGACCGTTTATGAAGTTGGGGTTAGCTTGCAAGACATGCGCAACCCGCACAGCATTGCCCTGGCAATGAGCGCGGTTTTGGGCTTGAGCTACGATGAAATTTTTCAATACATTTCAAACCCGCCCGATGGGGCGGTTTATCTGGTGCTGAAAGATTATGTTTCGTCCGAACGCGCCCAAGAATTGCAGGCAACGAAAAAGCGCCTGGATGAGCAGTATCAAACCAAAGGCGACGCGACTCTGGCCGGGCTTAATTTTAGCGCCCACCTTCAGCGCAGCTACCCCGAATACGAGCTTGGTTCGAACGTTATCGGGTTTGTGACCCGCGAGGGACGCGGTTATTTTGGGGTGGAAGAAAAATATGACGACCTGCTGGCGGGTGTGCCGGTCACGGTCTGGGTTCCGCAAGACCCCAACCGTGCGATTGAACTGCCGAAAGCTCCGAAAGGCACCGATCTGGTGTTAACTATCGACCGCGAGATTCAGGCAGCAGTCGAGCAAATTCTTGTCGAAGCGGTGCGCGAGACGCAGTCTAAATCTGGCACGGTGATTGTTATGAATCCCAAAAATGGTGAAATCCTGGCGATGGTTTCGACTCCGCAAATGGATTTGAATGAGTTTTGGACCTACACCGACACCTATCAATATGCCAGCGACTTTAATCGGGCAGTTTCAACCCAGTACGAACCGGGGTCTGTCATCAAGATTCTGACGATGGCCGCTGCAATTGATAGCGGCGTGGTTGCGCCCGGCACAACTTATCTCGATATGGGCTATTACGAAATTGGCGGCGGCTACATCTATAACTGGGATAAAGGCGCCTGGGGCGTGCAGGACATGACCGGCTGTCTGCAAAACTCGCTCAATGTTTGTATGGCCCGCCTGGCCAGCCAGATGGGAACTGAAACTTACTATACCTACATGCGCCGCTTTGGAATTGGACGCCCAACAGGAATTGACCTGGCGGGCGAGGCGGTTGGACGCTTGAAGACCCCCGGCGATGCCGACTGGTATGAGATCGACCTGGCGACCAATTCTTTTGGGCAGGGCGTTGCCGTGACACCGCTCCAAATGTTGACGGCTGCTTCAGCCCTGGCGAACGATGGCCGGATGGTGTATCCGCATGTTTTGTATGGCATGGTCAATAACGGCAATCAGTACAACACTCCCACCCAGATCATGGGCACGCCGATCTCGCCTCAGACGGCGCGCACCGTCAGCGAAATGCTGGCCATTGGCATGGAGCGCGGCGAATCGCTGGCGCAGGTGGAGGGCTATCGCCTTGCCGGAAAAACCGGAACCGCCCAAATTCCAACCGATAGCGGCTATTACAGCCCCGATGAAATTAACGCTTCCTTTATTGGCTGGGGGCCGGTGGACAACCCTCAATTTATGGTCTACGTCTGGCTGGAAAAACCGGAAACAGACGATTGGGCATCCTTCTTGGCCACTCCTGTTTTCAAAGAAGTGGTTGAGAAGTTGGTTGTTTTGATGGATATCCCGCCTGATGTCATTCGCCAGCAGTTGGCGGGGCCGCCATAGAGATGCCATGCTGACCCTTGCCGATCTTCTCGAAGCCCTGACCGGTCTCCGCCCCGTGATAACCCCCCTGATTATTACTGAGGCGGCGATTGATTCCCGACAGGTTATCCCTGGCGGGCTGTTTGTGGCGATTCCGGGTGAGCGGGTCGACGGCCACGATTTTGTGGAACAGGCTTTCGCAGCGGGGGCAGTCGCAGCGCTGCTCGAACACCCGCTCCACGGCCTCTCCTGTGCGCTGGTGGATGCTCGCCCCGGCCAGTATCGGGGCTTGAAAGGCGAGGTTGCGGCCCCGGTTTGCATCCTGGTGGAGAATACGATCCAGGCTTTGCAAACGATTGCTGCGTTTTGGCGGCGCAAACTCTCTGTGCGGGTGATCGGTGTGACGGGCAGCGTCGGAAAATCGACCACCAAGGAAGCCATTGCCCAGGTTTTAAGCCAGCGTTACAAGACTCTCAAAAGCCTTGCCAACCTGAACAATGAAATTGGCTTGCCGCTCAATGTCCTGCGCCTGACGCCCGGCCATCAGTATGCGGTGCTGGAAATGGGCTTTTACGTCCCCGGCGAGATCGCCCAGCTCTGTCAAATTGCCCTGCCCCAGGTTGGGGTGATTAACAATATCGGCACGGTTCACGCCGAGAGAGCCGGTTCGCAGGAAGCGATTGCCCAGGGAAAAGGGGAGCTGGTCGAAGCGCTGCCGCCCGCGCCGGAAGGAACCGCCATTCTGAATTATGACGATCCCTTCGTGCGCGGGATGAATGCCCGCACCCGGGCCCAGGTCTTTTATTATGGGTTGGATTCCGCTGCCGATTTGTGGGCGGACGAGGTCGAGGGGTTGGGGCTGGAAGGCATCCGGCTGCGTTTGCATTATCACAAAGAGACTCTTTTTGTGCGCGTGCCGATGTTTGGGCGTCACTCTGTTCATACTGTTTTGCGGGCGGCCGCTGTCGGGCTGGTCGAAGGCCTGACCTGGGATGAAATTGTGCGTGGTTTGCAGGAGAGTCAGACCCAGCTGCGGCTGGTGGCTGTCCGCGCAGAAAACGGCGCCTTGATTCTGGACGATACTTATAACGCCTCGCCCGAATCGTCCCTGGCTGCGCTCAATTTGTTGGAAGAGATTAAAGGCCGGCACGTTGCCGTCCTGGCAGACATGCTTGAACTCGGCCAATATGAGCGCGAAGGGCACGAAAAAGTCGGCGCGCGCGCCGCTGAAGTGGCAGACGTGCTGGTCACGTTTGGGATGCGCGCCCACCTGATCGCCGAGTCGGCCCGCCGGGCCGGGATGAGTCGCTCGTCCGTCCACGAATTTGAAGACTTGCCAGAGATGATTGCCTGGCTTGATAAAAATATGACCGCGCGCGATGTCGTGCTTTTCAAAGGTTCAAACAGTATGCATCTTGAGCGCGCCGTCTCTGCCTTGGAGGTAATCCAATGAGAGACTCGACCCTGGCCATCAGCCTGGCGGGCCTGAGTTTTCTGCTGACCGTTATTTGGGGCGGGCCGCTCTTGCGCGTGTTGCGCCATTTCAAGATCGGCAAGATCATTCGCGTGGAAGAACCCACCCAGCACCTTGTCAAAATGGGAACGCCGACGATGGGCGGCGTGATGGTGGTTCTGCCGGTGCTTTTGTTGACCATCTTATTAAATGCGGTTGAATTAATTGGCTTGAGGTTGGCGGGTCAATCGGTGCTTGTGCCGATGGCAACCCTGGTTGCTTTTGCGCTCCTGGGCGCGATTGACGACTGGGAAGGTGTGCGCGGCAAACGGCGCGGAGACGGCCTGAGCATTCGGGTTAAATTCGTCGCGCAGTGGGTCCTGGCGGCTATTGTGGCCTGGGCTTTGAAATACCTCTTGGGTGTTCCCGATGTGCTTTTCCCCGGCATGAAGCTGGTTATTAATTTAGGCTGGCTGTATGTGCCGATAGCAACCTTTATTATTGTTGCCATGTCGAACGCGATCAATTTTACAGACGGCCTGGATGGCCTGGGCGGATTGATTTCGGCCACTATTTTTGCGGCCTATGGCGCGATTGCAATCTTACAAGGGCAAATTTTTCTGGCTCAATTTTCGTTTACGGTGGTCGGCGCTTTGTTCGGCTTCTTGTGGTTCAACGTCCACCCGGCCCAGTTGATGATGGGCGATACCGGCTCTCTGGCGTTTGGCGCGACGATTGCTGTCGTGGCGCTGATGACGGGTCAGTGGGTGCTGCTGCCGCTGATTGCGATCATTCCCGTCAGCGAGGCCTTGAGCGTCAGCATCCAAATTTTGTATTTCAAGGCAACCAAAGGCCGCCGTTTTTTCAAAATGGCGCCCATCCACCTCCATTTTGAACTGCTTGGCTGGAGCGAAACTCAAATTGTCCAGCGTTTTTGGCTGATCGGATTGCTGGCCGCCCTGATCGGGGTTGGGCTGGCGCTGGCCTAAGGAACTTCAACAAACGATGACAACCAATTGGCGAAACAAGCAAGTGGTCATTATTGGCGCAGCCCGGCAGGGCCTGGCTCTGGCGCGTTATTTGGCGCGCCACGGAGCGCGGGTAACTGTCAATGACCGCCGCCCCGCCAGCGAACTTGTCGAGGAAATGGCCTTGCTTGCCAAATTCGATCTCACCTGGGCGGTCGGCGAACACGATCCGCAAATGATCGCCCAGGCGCAGGCGCTGTTTGTCTCTGGCGGCGTTCCGCTCGAAAACCCGCTGGTTTTGGCTGCCCGCCAGCAGGGAATCCCGGTTTCCAACGATACCCAGGTTTTCATGCAGGCAGCGCCCTGCAAGAGCATTGGCATTACCGGCTCGGCAGGCAAGACCACCACTACCACGCTGGTCGGTAAAATTGCGCAAATCGGATCGAGCGGCAAATATGGCCGGGTCTGGATTGGCGGCAACATCGGCGATCCGCTCATCAATTATGTCGATGAAATGCAGGCTTCAGACCTGGCTATCCTGGAGATTTCATCCTTCCAATCTGAATTAATGACCACCTCGCCCGATATAGCGGCCATTTTGAACATTACCCCTAATCACCTTGACCGCCACAAAACCATGGAGAACTATATCGCGGCCAAGGCAAATGTTTTGGCGGGTCAGTCCGAAAGCGGAATCGCTATTTTGGGCCGGGACGATCCCGGCTCGTGGGCGTTGCTCCCGCGGGTGCGCGGCCGGCTGCTTTCTTTTGGTTTTGGCCCCCTGCCGGCCGGGATGGATGGCGCGTACGTTCTAATTGGGCAGTTTTTTATCCGCGAAGGCCAGCAATTCATTCCGCTGCCGGTCGCTGAGG
>JAVEWN010000048.1:0-23985 GCA_034004515.1 Anaerolineales bacterium
GCCGCCAGCATGATCTGTCCGGCTGCGACGAAAGGCCAGAACAGCCAATCCAACGAGAGCGCGCCCTGCCAGGTGACGACCGTCAGCGTAAAAGGCAGCGAGAACAGCCCCAGAACCAAAACGCTCAATCCAAGCGTCAGCCTGGGCTGACGGGCAGAATAGAGAAAAACCAAACCGCCATAAAGAATTAAAGCAACCCCCCAGGCTACACTCCCCGCCTGGCTGCCGCGCAAGGCTGCCAGGAGCGAAAGCGACCCCATCCCGATCAGCCAGTAGGGGCGGGCTGAAAGCTCACCCGGCGCAGAAAGCCATTGCCAGGCCCCATAGAGCAAGGCCAGCCCCAAAAGGGCCTGCAAAAGGACACTCAGACCCGGCCCAATCAGCCCGGACGGAATTCTCGCCAGCAAAACCAGGCTCGAAGAAGCCATCGTCAGGCGCAGAACGGTGCCCATGCCGCGCCGCAGGGCTGGTTCGCTGCGATACGTCAGATGGAGGGGCAAAACCCCCAGGCGCAGCCCGACCGCCAGAAACAGAAACAAGGCCGAGGGGGCCGAAACCAGTTCCCAGGAGCTTAAAACAGGGCCATTGGCCGCGCCAGCCCAGAGAGCAAAACCTGTTCCCAGGGCGCGAGCGCCAAAAGAAATCACAGCCCGCTCGCTCAAATCGGGTTTGCGGGCCAGACGCAAGCTATTAACCAGTTCCAGCAAGTCGAGTGCGGCCCAGACCATCACCAAGGTCAGAAGATTGCCCGCCAGGAACGCAAGCATTCCGAGGGTGGTTAAGCCGATCGTCCCGATCCAGGCTGAGGGGCTGATGCCGGTCGACTGCGCGGGAGCGGTCAAAATGACAGCCAGCGCCAAACCAGCCAGCGCGAGCGAATAAATCCAGCTAAAATCGTCTACCAAAAAGACAGGCCAGGCTGAAAAAAGCTCAACCGGCTGCCAGACCGTCTCAAACACCAGGGCGGGCAGGTCAAGCTGCCACAAGAAAACACTGCCCCAGGCCAAAAGCGCACCCAGGGCCGCCGCCAGCCAGGAATATGAAAAAGAACGCCGCGTTATGCGCAGAATTCCGATTGCCAGCAAGGCCAGGCCATAAAAACCGATCGTTAGAAAAACAAACATAGGCGCAGCTATTTTATCATCACAAGCGCCCGCCGCTCAAAATCAGGCGGTATAATGGCGCAATGATCAAAACCCGGCTAAAAACACTGATGCTCGCCGTGTGGGGACTATTTCTGCTTGCCCTTCTCGTTTTCTTGCTCATTTTTTGGAGACAAAATCAGGACGCAGCCCCGCCCCAGCCTAATTCGGCGCCAGAAACTTTGCCCGCTCCCGGGCCGATCCAAACGCGGCCCAGCCCCAGCCGGACTCCGGCCCCAAAAAGCGCGGCCACGCTGACGCTAATTCCCAGCAATACCCCCGCCAACACCCTTGCGCCAGCCCTGCCCGCCGAACTGCCCCAGAACTACAACCCTTATACCGGACTGATCCCGGCGGATGCCTCGCGCCTCGAACGCAGGCCGGTCGCCGTTAAAATCACCAATTTCCCGCGCCGGGTGCGCGACTACCAATATGGCCTGACCCGGGCCGATGTGGCCTACGAATATTATATTGAAGACGGGCTGACACGTTTCATTGCGGTCTTCTACGGCCAGGACGCCGAAAGGGCCGGGCCAGTGCGATCAGGCCGCTACTTTGACGAGCATATCGCGCGCATGTACCAGTCTTATCTGGTCTTCGCCAACGCCGATCCACGCGTCGAAGAACTGCTGCTGACCAGCAACCTGCTGCAACGGCTGGTAGTGCCGACCGGTTTGAACTGTCCACCGCTCTGCCGCGATAAAAGCATCAACGACTACAACAATCTCTTCGTCAACACCGCCGGGCTGACCGACTACACCCGCAAAGTCGGCCATGAAAACGTGCGCCAGCCCATCCGCAGCACTTATTTTGAGCTGCTGCCGCCGCTCTGGCCGCTGGAAGTGAGCGAGATCACGGTGCGCTATTCCATTTACAGTTATCACAGTTGGCGCTACGATCCGCTCCGCCGCCGGTACGACCGCTTTTCAGACGCGATTAACGCCGAAAGCGTTGCAGAAGAAGTTTACCAACCCCACATCGACATTTTGAACGGAGAACAGGTCAGCGCGGCCAATCTGGTCGTTCTGGTCGTACCGCACAACTTCAAGACAGAATTTGACCGTGAAGACCAGGTCTTCGACTTGCAACTGCTCGGCGAAGGCCAGGGCTACGTCTTTCGAGATGGACGGGCCACTGCCGCGATCTGGCAGCGCGACGCGCTCGATCAACCCATCCGCCTGCTCGATATGGGCCACAATCGCCTGGCGCTGACCCCCGGCAACACCTTTTATATCGTAATTAACCCCGAATCCAGCCTTGAACAAGGCCCAAAAAGCGTGCGCTTCACATTCAACATCCCGGCCCGGCGGGCCACGCCCACCGCCACCCCACCCGGTTTTGTGCCGAGTTCGACACCCAGGAGGTAAGCATGTGCGGACGATTTACGCTCACCGTTGAGACCGCAGACTTAAAAGAAGCCTTTGCGGGCTTCAAATTCCCCGCCAACCTTAAGCCGCGTTACAACATTGCGCCCAGCCAGCCGGTGCTGGTTTTAGCGAATGACGGCAAAAACAAAGCGGACTTTTTCGTCTGGGGACTGATCCCCAGTTGGGCAAAAGACCCGGCCATCGGCAGCCGGATGATCAACGCCCGCGCCGAAACCCTGGCCGAGAAACCCTCCTTTCGCGGGCCGTACCGCTACAAACGCTGCCTGATTCCCGCCGATGGATTTTATGAATGGCAAAAACAGCCCGGCGCGCAAGTCAAAATTCCACATTACATCCGCCTGAAAAACCAGCAACCGTTCGCGTTTGCGGGGCTGTGGGATGAATGGCACGCGCCCGATGGCAGCCAGATTAAAAGCTGTGTCATCATCACAACTGCGCCGAATACGCTCGTCGAAAATATCCATGATCGCATGCCGGTCATTTTACGCCCGCAAGATTACGCACAATGGCTTTCAGCAGAGAGCCGCCAGCCCGAAGAACTAAATCCGCTTTTAAGCGCTTATCCCACCCAGGAGATGGAGGCCTACCCCGTCAGGACTCTCGTAAACCAGGCCAAACTCGACCTGCCAGAAATGATTCAAGCGGTTGGTGGCGTTCAATGAACTTTAGAAACAAATTTTTTGAACGCTTTCCGGCGCTTAGCTCGCGCGACTTTCAAATTTTCTGGTTCGGACAATTTATCTCACTGACTGGCACCTGGATGCAATCGACCACCCAGCCTTACCTGGCCTATCAATTGACCGGCCGTCCCTTTGACCTGGGCCTGATCGGCTTCGCGGTAACACTGCCGACCCTCTTCCTGGCCCTGCCGGCGGGAGTGCTGGTCGAACGCCTCGACAAGCGCAAAACCGTGATCGCCTTGCAAATCATGATGATGTTTCAGGCCCTGGCCCTGGCGGCCCTGACCCTGAGCGGTCTGATTCAGCTCTGGCATATTGTCGTGCTTTCATTGGTATTGGGGGTTGCGAACGCGGTCGAGATCACGGCCCGTCAGGCGATGCTGATTGAATTGGTCGGCAGAGAACGCTTGCCAAATGCAATAGCCTTGCAAGCGACTATTTTCAACGCCGCGCGTGTGCTGGGGCCGACCCTGGTGGCACCCTTCCTGATTTTGATCGAAAACGACGGGGCTGGCTGGGCTTTTCTTGCAAATGGCATTTCCTACCTTTTTGTTGTCGCAGGCCTGTTCTACGCAAAGACGCCATTTAAAGAAACTTACCAGCCAAAATCTCAAAAACTGATCGAGGGCTTGCGTGAAGGGCAACAATATATCTTTGCAACCCCTTCAATCGGGATGCTGATTGTGATGGCGACGATTGTGGGCGTGATTGGGTTTCCCTTCGTCCAACAGATTCCGGCCTTCGCGCGGGATGTCCTGGCCCAGGTGGGAGATACAGATGCGGCCATCGCTGCCAGAAACAGCGCGATGTATACCTTTCAGGGTATTGGGGCTTTGGTGGCGGCAGTTATTCTGGCGGCCTATAATCCGCGCCGCAAAGGCTGGCTGCTGACTTTTGGACAAGCGGCCTTCATCTTAAGCCTGATCGGCTTGGGCCTGACGCGCACCACCAACCTGGCCCTGATGCTGATGGTCACGCTCGGCTGGGGCACGGTCACGCAGTTGACGACAATGAACACACTGGTGCAGCTACAAGTTCCCAACGAGTTACGCGGACGGGTTTTTGCCGTTTACCTGTGGTCGCTGCAAGGGATCGCGCCTTTCGGCAGCATTCTAATCGGCGTCCTGGCTCAAAACTGGGGCGTCTCGGCTGCCGCCTTAATCTGCGGCGGAGTTGCGCTTTTGGCAATCGGCGCAATCCACCTGCGCAACCCGTTCATCCGCGAGACGGTGGTCTAGGAATTCAGCCCGAAATGGCCGGGGCCATACCCATCTGGCGCAATGCAAAACGTTAATCTGCGCTTAAGGCAAAACTTGACGACGCTCTCAAGGCCGTGTTATGATGACCGCATAGGAAAAAAATGAGCGAAGACTTTCAAGAAATATCCCCACCCCCTCCGCCCGTCAAGGAACCAGACGGCGAACAAATTCCCATTGAAAACAAACAAAGCAAGACAGGTTGGATCGAGTCCCTGGCGCGGCTGGGGCTGGGCGATGCCACGCTCCGAATCGCTTCGGGTGCGCTGACCATTCTGGCCCTGGCCGCGATTGTCATTTTGCTGCGCATCTTTTTCACCAGCGCGCCCCAAACCAGCCAGAACAGAGATTTTCCCGTCGAAAATGAAAACGCTGCGAGCGCGCTCAGCCTGGCTTCCGTCCCCCAAGCAGAAGTTACCTATCGCGGCATAGCCCGGATGGCACTGATCCACACGATCATCCCCAGCCGCCCACGCACAGAAATCGCAAAATATACCGTGCAGGCTGGCGATACCGTTTTTGGGATCGCGGAACAGTACAACCTGCGGCCACAAACGATTTTGTGGGGCAATTATTACACCCTGCGCGATGACCCGCATCGCCTTAGCCCCGGCCAGGAACTTAATATCCTGCCGGTGGATGGCACCTATTACGAATGGCAATCGGGTGACGGATTGAATGGCGTCGCGCGCGGCTTGAACGTAGCTCCTGAAGACATTGTCAACTATCCCACCAATAACCTTGACCCGGCCACGATCGGCGACTACGCCAACCCCAATATTAAGCCGGGAACCTGGCTGATTGTGCCGGGAGGAACCCGCGAGTTTATCTCGTGGAGTGCCCCGATCGGTGTTACGCGCGACAACCCGGCGGTGGCCCGCCAGTTGGGGCCGGGAGCCTGCGGCGTGATTGTCGACGGGGCAGTTGGGTACGGTTATTTCATCTGGCCGGCAAACAAACACTACCTTTCGGGCTTCGATTATTCGCCGGAAACCAATCATCGGGGAATCGATGTCTCAGGTTCGACAGGCGAAGGCCTGTATGCGGTGGACGCCGGGGTTATTGTCTACGCTGGCTGGAATGACTGGGGCTACGGCAATATGGTGGTAATCGACCACGGCAATGGCTGGCAGTCGCTTTATGCGCACATGAGCGCCCTGAATGTGGTCTGCGGTGAAAGTGTCGGCCAGGGCGCGGTGATCGGCGCAATTGGCAGCACCGGGCGCTCAAGCGGCGCACATCTGCACTTTGAGCTGATGCACAGTTCGTATGGCAAGGTTAACCCCTGGCTATACCTGCCTCCGCCTTAATATTTTGGTCAAAATACTCAGGGCGATTGCATCTAAATCCCGGTTTGCCCTAATTTTGCCTATTCGCCAACGGGCTACCCACAGGGTGAACTACCCGCAGGGTGGACTACCCGCAGGGTGGACTACCCGCAGGGTGCTTCGCAAAAGCCCTGACTCATTACCTGACTCATTACATGGAAGCCCCTGCGGGGCTAAAATCGCCAGTCCGAAGGACTTTCATGCCATGAGTAGCGGCTTTAGCCGCGCCGATACCAGCAAAAGTTGGCATTTTTAGGCAAAAACAGCCGTAAAATTAGATGCAATCGCCCTGGCAAATATGGCTTTCTCAAAGTGGCTTGACTGTTGGGTACAAATATGGCATGTCATTGCTTCACCCGGCGTTCTTCAGCCAGGTGAAGCAATCTCCTATCATGTCAGGGGATTGCCACGCCGCGAAAAACTGCGGCTCGCAATGACATTTCCGACTTTGAGAAAGCCATGCCCTGGCAAAATACTGTTGTTGACGTGGTATAAATGCAGTGATAAAATACAGCCCGCTTAACCGCGCCCAAGACGCCCCCATCGTCTAGCGGCCCAGGACGGAGCCCTCTCAAGGCTCAAACAGGGGTTCGAGTCCCCTTGGGGGCACTTCGATTTACGCATACCATTGAGTTTGAAGTAAAGCTCAAACAAAAGCCCCGCTCGAAATGAGCGGGGCTTTTGCTTGAGAAGGCCAGCGGCTGGAAGCGATCCTGTTTCTATCCTGCCATTCTTCAATCCAGGCCCTGGTTTGGGGAGAGCGTCCCGCTGCCGAGGGCACGCAGGTAATTAATCATGTCCCAGCGCGCTTGTTCGTTGAGCGCTTTCCAACCCGGCATGGTTGTACCAAATTGCGCGCCGCCTTCACTGATCCGCCAGAACAGGTAATCTTCAGACATCGTCTGGCTGGTCTGCCCAACCGGCGCAGGAGGCGGATTGAGAGCCGACCCGGCGGGGCCATCGCCCAGGCCGCCTTCGCCGTGACAACTGGCGCAGTTGGTTGTGTAAAGTGTTTTTCCGCGCTCCAGCGAGGCTTCATCCGCCGCGACCGGATTGGTCAGCCCTACATATTCTGACGGAAGGTCAGCTTGATGACGGGTCGCCAGGCCCTCATCATCGACTACGCTCGGAGCGGTACCGCCAGCAGGCTGGGAAGCGCAGGCAGAAAGCAATAGGAGCAGGCCGAGCAGCGTTGCGATTCGCTTCATGCAAGAATGTCCTTGGATGTGTTTCTGCGACGGGCAAAGAACATCAGACCGAGGATAACCGCCCAGACTGCTATCCGAAAAACCATGGCAGAAATGCTCTCAGCGGCGACAACGCCGCGAAAAGCGGCCACCAATACCAGCAGCGTCAGGGCATGAATGCCGAAGGTTGCAATGGCGGCCGGCAAGGCAAAGCGGCCCGCGCGCCAAATCAGGATGGATGGGATCAGAACGGTCAGAATGCCCATCGCGAAATTATAGACGGGCAGCCAGCCAAGCACATTGTAGCCGGGATCCCAGCCCTGAAGAGCCTTGCCTCCCGCGACAATTGACATTGCTCCGATGAGAAAGGCCAGGGCTGCCGCAATTCTGTTGAGATTTCTTTTCATTTGATCCTACTTTCTCAGGCTGATTCGAGCTTGTGCAGGCCGCGGCGCGCAATTTCGGCCAGCTCCTTGAGTGGATGCACCAGCGCAAGCGCGTAGAGCGCAAAACCGAGGCCATACAACAGTCCGCCCAAAGTCCCGGCGAAAATGCTGACCCAGACCAGGATACTGCCCAGGCTGGCCGCGGCCAGGCTTCCCCAGCAGCCTCCCAACGGCGGATTCTCATCTTTAAGAAAGAAGCGCCGGGCGACGTAGGGCACGAGCGCAATCCCAAATTGCAGCACCCAGCCATAAATCAGGGCTTGCGGAGCAGTTGCTTCAACGGGAGCGCCATCAATAAAGCCCAGGATGATCAGCGGGGCAACCAGGACCGGGGCGAGAATCCACAAATAAGATGAAACCAAATGCCAGGCTCCTGCGCCAGAGAATTTTCCGCTGGCCTTCAGCGCGCGGATCATTAAGACCATCAGCCAGGCTGTGGCCGCCAGGTGCAGCACCAGGCCAATCACCGTCGGCGGCAGGCTGCCACCCAGCCAGGGGCCGAGTACCAGGCCAAACGCGCCAAGCGTCATCCCCCAGAAAATCAAGCGAATGTCACGCGCCGAACCGAGCGGACGGCCCGTAATCATCGGGATAAAGTCTACCAGCAAGCCGGCGAAAACCAGGGACATAAAGCCCCAAGAGTTGGCGTGGATGTGGGCTTCAAGCGGCACGCCGATCCGCAGGGCTGCGCTCCAGTTGAGCCACAGCCCGGTTCCGATGATAATGCCCACCAGCAGATAGATCAGGCCTGTGATGTGGAATTTCAGGCTGGCGGGCGCGTCGCCGCGTACCTGCCAGAGTTGAATTAGAAAAAGCGTGGCGGCGGTAAAAATCAGAGTGCCGCCCGTCAGAATCATGGGTTGGTTCGCACCTGCAAACCCGGCCACCAAGGCCACCAGGCCGGCATTCAAGGTCAGCCAAATATCCCAGCGCATGGCGGGGCGCGGCTTTTTGGTCAGCGCTGCCACCAGGATGGGTAGCAGGCCAAAGATCATCTGTGAAATAATCCCCAGCGTGATGAAGTGGACGCGCACCCAGCGCAGGGCCACAAACGGGCTGGTTAACCCCAGGCTGACCAGCGCAGCGTCGAAGGCAGCCAGCAAGGCCACCAGCACATACAGCAAAGTTGTAATGAGATAGGCGATTGGCATGGCTCAGACTCCTTTTGCGCCTAAAAAGATGACGCGGGTTTTGGCGTTCATGCCGCGCGCTGCGCCCGCCGGGACGAGCACCGTTGCGCCGGGTTGAATGGCAAAGGTTTCCTCGCCGACCGTCATCAGCCCTTCACCAGTAAGGAAGTGGTACATGGCGGCCTCATCAGAATGGAGGGGGATTTGCTGGCCCGGCTCCAGGCCGACCACCAGCGACTTGAGCTTGGCGGTATCCAGCAAAAATTGGGGTTGTGGGCCATCAGCGCCAAAAACCGCTTTCAACTGGGTATTGCTGACGTAGATTGCGGACATATTTTCAGACATATTGCGCTCCTTTGGAATATGTCTGACTCTAGCGCGTTTCCCCGCCTTCCGACCCGACATTTGTCGGCTTTTGGGGTGGAATTTACTCTGGCGGTGGTGTTGCCCGCGCTTCCAGCTCCGGGCGGTTCAATATCCAAATTTGATGACGATCGATTGCAATCAGGCCAGCCTTGGTTAATTCGCGCATGGCGCGCCTTAAAACATCGGGGACAGTCCCGAGGCGCGCGGCCAGTTCGGCCTGATTCGACCAGCGGCGGCGCTCAATCAGGTCGCCTTCGGCCTGTTCAAGTAAAATTTTGATCAGACGCGCCTCGACCGTTTTGAGCGATAAGTCTGTCGCCAGTGTCACCAGTTCGATGATTTTATCGGCCATATTCTCAATAATTTGCATGGCAACTTCGGGATGCGCCAGGACAATCCCTTCAAGCTCAGCGCGAGGAATCAGCCAAAGGCCCGATTCCTCCAACGCCACCGCGCTAGCCGGGTTGGGTCGCTTTGCCAGGACGCCCACTTCGTTAAAAATCTCGCCCGCGCGAATAAAGCGCAAGACCTGCGTGCGGCCATCCGGCGCGGTTTTCAAGACCTTGAGCGAGCCATATTGCAGGAAATACAGATTAGACTCAACGTCGCCATCCCAAAAAACGACCGCATCCGATGCAAACACTTTCCAGACTGCGTTTTGCGCCAGGCGATTGAGCGAGTCCCCATCCAGGCCTTGTAAAAAGTCGAAGGTTTTCAGGCGTTTGAGGAGAATATCAGGGGAAGGGGGCGGGCTGCTCATAGGTTTTAGTTTACTTGTTTTTGGCGCTTCCCGCGGGTGAAAATCTCAGCTATTTGCTCAAGCGCAAGGAAAGCATAGTGCAGAATGGTACAATTGGGCATCAAGTTCAGACTGCCAGACAGATCAGGAGTGAGCCAAGCCCATGACCAACCGAAATGGCATTTTCATGAAAAGAATCGGACTTCTGTCCAGTATCCTGTTTGCGTTTTTCCTGTTCGGGTGCGGCTCAGCCCCCGAAAATCAGACCGCCCAACCGGCTTCGGCCCAGGCGCTTGGGGCTGGGAATGCTGAAAGTGGGCGCAAACTTTTTATGGGCTATGCCCACTTTCAGAATGACGGGCCACCCTGCATGGGCTGCCATAGCGTCGGCGAAAATGGACTGCTTGGGGGCGGAGTAATGGGGCCAGATCTGACCAACGTAACCACCCGCCTCAACCCGCAAGAGATCGTTTCATTTCTATCCAACAGCGGGCCGGTCATCTCGGCGGTGATGCAGCCCATTTTGGCTGAACATCCGTTGAGCGAGAGCGAGCAGGCCGATTTGGTCGCTTTTCTGGCAGCCTCCAGCGGAGAGCCGGAAACAGACAAAGAAGGCCAGATTATCGCAATCAGCCTGGGCGGGTTCGTGGCCGCGGTGGTGGGGCTGGGGGTTATCTATCGAAACCGTTTGCGGGGTGTCCGCAAGGCCCTGCTCAAAGAAGCGCAAGCTGAAGACAAAAAAGTTATTTTTTAGAAAATTAGTCAGACCCAAGTCAAGGAGGCACCTGTGAGTTGGATTGAAGAGATCGCAAATCCGCAAGCCCGCCAGTGGGAGGAGTTTTATCGCAACCGCTGGCAGCACGACAAAGTGGTCAGGAGCACGCACGGCGTCAACTGCACCGGCGGTTGTTCATGGATGATTTATGTCAAAGACGGGATCGTGACCTGGGAGCTGCAGGCCCTCGATTATCCCAGCCTGGAGCCGGGCTTGCCGCCCTACGAACCGCGCGGCTGCCAGCGTGGAATTTCCTTTTCCTGGTACCAATACAGCCCGGTGCGGGTCAAATATCCTTACCTGCGCGGCGTGCTGATGGATTTGTGGCGCGCCGCCAAAGCCAAACATGGCGACCCGGTCAAAGCCTGGGCCAGCATCATGGAAGACTCAGACGCGCGTAAATCCTTCCAGGTGGCGCGCGGCAAAGGCGGTTTTCGACGCGCCAGTTGGGACGAAGCGCTCGAAATCGTCGCCGCTTCCACCATTTACACCACCAAAAAATATGGGCCGGATCGCATTATCGGTTTTTCGCCGATCCCCGCCATGTCGATGCTCAGCTATGCCAGTGGCAGCCGCTTTTTACAGATGCTGGGCGGCGTCAGCCTGAGTTTTTATGATTGGTACAGCGACCTGCCCCCGGCCAGCCCGGAGGTGTGGGGCGAGCAGACCGATGTGGCCGAGAGCGCCGATTGGTTCAACTCCAAATTTATCGCTTCGGTTGGCTCGAATATGAGCATGACCCGCACCCCGGATGTCCATTTTGCCGCCGAGGCGCGTCACAACGGCACCAAGCTGGTGGTTTTCGCGCCAGATTTTAACCAGGTTGCCAAGTATGCGGATTGGTGGGTTCCTGTCCACGCCGGGCAGGATGGCGCGTTCTGGATGGCAGTCAATCACGTCATTATGCAGGAATTCCATTACCAGAACCCGACGCCTTATTTCTTGGATTACATGCGCCGCTACACCGATTCGCCTTTCCTGGTCGTGCTGAATAAAACAGAAGCGGGTTATGTGCCAGGCCGAATGCTGCGAGCCGGCCAGGTGGAACGCACCCGCGCGGTAGAAAACGGCGAGTGGAAGTTCCTGGTCTGGGACGAAATCAGCGGCGAGCCGCGTATGCCGCAGGGCACGCTCGGCTTCCGCTGGCAAAAGCAAAAAGGCCAGTGGAACCTGGAGCCGAAAGACGGCCTGGATGGCAGTGAAATTCGCCCGCAGCTCAGTTTTCTGGGCACAACTGACCAGGAACTAACCGTTTTAATGGCCGAGTTCGGCGAAGGCAAGGCTTTCCCGCGCAATATCCCTGTCCGTTATATTGAGACGGACGAAGGCCAAGTGCCAGTCGTCACCATTTACGACCTTTTGATGGCCCAACACGGCGTGGGGCGCGGACTTGCCGGGGACTACCCCGCCAGCTACGATGACGAGAATCAGTCGTACACGCCGGCCTGGCAGGAACGCTACACCGGCATCGACCGTCAGACCGTCATCCAGTTTGCGCGGGAATGGGCCACCACTGCTCAAAAAACCGAAGGCCAATGCTCGATCATTATCGGCGCGGGCGTCAATCACTGGTATCACAACAACCTGATCTACCGGGCCTGCATCAGTACCCTGCTCCTAACCGGTTGCGTTGGGCGTAACGGGGGCGGACTGAATCACTATGTCGGCCAGGAAAAACTGGCCCCGGCAGCTCCCTGGGCTTCGATTGCCTTCGCCACCGACTGGCAAAAACCGCCGCGTCAGCAAAATACTCCTTCCTTCCATTACATCCACAGCGACCAGTGGCGCTACGAACGCACCTACACCGAAGCCCAGCCCGTCCAACGCCCGCAGAGCGAGCATAACCGGGACATGACCCAGGAACACACCCTGGATGCGAATATCCGCGCGGTGCGGATGGGCTGGCTGCCCTCCTATCCCCAGTTTGACCGTAGTTCGCTGGAAGTGGTCAAACAGGCCGAACAGGCCGGGGCTAAGACTGACGTCGAAATCAAGCAGTGGGTCGTCGATCAACTCAAGTCGGGCGGTCTAAAGTTTGCCGTCCAAGACCCGGACGCCCCCGAAAACTGGCCGCGTTTGTGGTTCATCTGGCGCGGCAATGCGCTCAACGCCAGCGCCAAAGGCCAGGAATACTTTTTTAAGCACTATCTTGGGACACATCACCAGATTATTTCAGAAGAAGTCAGCCCGGATAGTTTCCACGAAGTCAATTACCGCGAACAGGCCCCCGAAGGCAAACTCGATCTGGTGGTGGATATCAACTTCCGCATGGATACCTCGGCCCTCTATTCTGACATCGTCCTGCCGACGGCCAGCTGGTATGAAAAAGACGACCTGAATACGACAGACATGCACTCGTTCATCCACCCGCTGACGGCTGCGGTGCCGCCCTCCTGGGAGTCCAAAAGCGACTGGGACATTTTCAAAATCCTGGCGGGCAAGGTCAGCGAACTGGCCGAAACCCACCTGCCCGAACCGCTGCGCGACCTGGTCGCCATGCCGCTTCAGCACGATACCCCTGGCGAAATGGCCCAATCTCACATTCGCGATTGGGCGCGCGGGGAATGTGAGCCGATCCCCGGCGTGACGATGCCCAATTTTATCGTCACTGAGCGCGACTACGTCAACCTCGGCAAGCGCTACATCTCGTTTGGGCCGAGAATCCCCAAAGAAGGCCAGTCTGTGCATGGCATCCACTGGGATGTCTCTGACCTGTACCAGCAGCTGCTGGACAGCCGCCCGACCGTCACCTGGAATGGAGAGCGTTACCCCTCGCTCGAATTTGCGCGCGAGGCCGCGAACATCATCCTGCACCTGGCCCCCGAAACCAACGGCGAAGTAGCCTATCGCGCTTTTGCGGCAGAAGAAGAACGGATGGGCCTTAAGCTGACCAGCCTGGCCGAACCGACCCGCGCCTCGCGCGTCACCTTCACCGACCTGATTCAGCAGCCCCGCCGCCTGCTCAACAGCCCAATTTGGACCGGTCTCGTTACCGACGGGCGGGCCTACTCGGCCTACTGCCTGAACGTGGAACACCTGGTGCCCTGGCATACCCTGACGGGACGCCAACACTTCTACCTGGATCACGAAGGCTACCTGGCGCATGGCGAACACCTGCCCACTTATAAGCCGCGCCCTGACCCACTGGCTTTCGGCGACTTGGATAAAAGCATTTCGGAGGGCAAGACTCTCCAACTTAATTACCTGACGCCCCATGCCAAATGGCATATCCACTCGAACTACTTCGATAATGACCGCATGTTGACCCTTTCGCGCGGGCTGGAGCCGCTCTGGATAAGCGAGCAGGATGCCGAGAAACTGGGCGTGCAGGACAACGACTGGGTCGAAGCCTACAATGACCACGGCGTAACCGTTACCCGCGCCATTGTCAGCGCGCGCATCCCTTCAGGCTTGTGTATTCTCTACCATGCTCCAGAGCGCACGATCAGCGTTCCAAAATCGCCGATGCGCGGCAACAAACGCGCCGGCGGCCACAACAGCCCAACCCGCATCCACCTCAAGCCCTCTTTGATGGTGGGCGGTTATGGGCAGTTTAGCTACGGGTTCAACTACTGGGGCCCAACCGGCGTCAACCGCGACACCTTCGTATTGGTACGCAAGCTGCCGGGCAAACCACAATTTTAATTAAATAGATACCGACCCAAGACAGGATATGAAACTATGAAAATCCGCTCGCAAGTTTCGATGGTTTTCCATCTGGATAAATGTATTGGCTGTCACACCTGCAGCGTGGCCTGCAAGAATATCTGGACAGACCGCCAGGGCGCTGAGTATATGTGGTGGAATAATGTGGAAACCAAACCCGGCCTGGGCTTTCCCACCAAATGGGAAGACCAGGAAAAATACAAAGGGGGTTGGGAACTAAAAAACGGCAAACCGGTGCTGAAGCTCCAAAACCGAGTCGAGACCCTCGCCAATCTGTTCTCCAATCCGGCCCTGCCCAGTATGGATGACTACTACGAGCCGTGGACTTACAGCTACGGCGATTTGTTCAACTCTCCGCTCGGCGATGACCAACCCACCGCCCGCCCCATCTCGCGCATCGACGGCAGACCGATGGAGATCGAAACCGGCCCGAACTGGGACGATGACCTGGGCGGCTCAAGTATCTACGCCGTCCACGACCCTCTCCTGGAAGGCATGAGCGACGAAGAAAAGCGGCGGCTCTTTTCCATTGAACAGCTTTTCTACTTCTATATGCCGCGCATCTGCAACCACTGCCTGAACGCCGGTTGTGTGGCGGCTTGCCCCTCTGGCGCAATCTACAAACGCGCCGAAGATGGGATTGTGCTGATTAACCAGGATAAATGCCGCGGCTGGCGGATGTGCGTTTCGGCCTGCCCTTACAAAAAGACCTACTACAACTGGTCGACCGGCAAATCGGAAAAATGTATCCTGTGCTACCCGCGCCTTGAAACCGGACAGGCTCCCGCCTGTTTCCACTCCTGCGTCGGACGCATTCGCTACCTGGGCGTTTTGCTGTATGATGCCGATCAGATTGAAGACGCCATCAAAGTGTCAGATGAGCAGCTGGTTCAGCGCCAGCGCGAAATGATTCTTGACCCGCACGACCCGCAAGTGATTGCCGCGGCGAAAGAAAGCGGCATCCCCGATGGAGTCGTGGCCGCCGCCCAGCAGTCGCCGGTCTATCGCTACGTCAAAGAATGGGAATTAGCCCTGCCACTCCACCCTGAATATCGCACCCTGCCGATGCTGTTCTACGTCCCGCCGCTGCTGCCCGTCCTTTCGGTGGCCCAGGAAAGCGGCGCACAGCGCGTCGAATCAGACCTGTTCAGTTCGCTCGAAAGCGCGCGAGTCCCCGTCCGCTATATGTCGCGCATGCTTTCGGGTGGCAACGATGAACTGGTCATCAAATCGTACCAAAAAATGATTGCCGTGCGCCTCTACAAACGCGCTGAAACCGTCGGCGACGTGACCAGCGAGCAAGCCAGCGCCGCACTCGCGAAAGCTGGGATGAGCGCCGAAGAAGCCGAGGCCATCTACCGTCTGACCTCCCTGCCTTCTGCCCAGGATAGATATGTCATTCCGCCGACCGGGCGCGAAGGCGCGATTGAGGAAGTTCACGATCCGCAGCAGCGCAAAGCGGAAAGCGGCTTTGGCAAAAGCCAAAGCCCTCACAGAGGGCTGTAAGCATGAACAAAGATGCTACCGGGCTGCTGTATGGCCTGTTTGCCAGCCTGCTGGAATATCCCACGCCGGACACGCGCCCTCAGGCCGAAGAATGCCTCGCCCAATTGCGCAAATCTCAGCCCGAGGCGGCTGCTTCGCTGGCAATTTTCTCTAGTGCGCAGGCCACTCTGACGCTGGCCCAAATGCAGGAACTGTATACGATCACTTTTGACATGCAGCCGGTTTGTTATCCTTATCTGGGCTACCAGTTATTTGGCGAAAGCTACAAACGCGGGGCCTTTATGGCCCAACTCAATCAGGCCTATCACGCCTTCGGCTATTCTGCCGGACAGGAATTGCCCGACCACCTGGCAGTTACCCTGCGCTTCCTTGGGCTGGACGCCGCCAACCGCCAGGCTGACTTTTGTCAGGCCTTGCTGGCCGAAGGACTGCTGCCCGCCCTGAGAAAAATGCTCCAGACCTTTAACAAACAGTCTGAGAGTCCCTATTTTGGCCTGCTCTCGGCGCTGCATTTGTTTCTCGCTCAGACCCCTGAAAAGGAGTTCGACCATGCTCGACAATCTGCTCTTTGTCGTTTTCCCGTATGTCGCGGTTGCTTTGGCAGTGGGCGGAACGATTTACCGCTACCTCACCAACGAGTTTTCTTTTACAAGCCTGTCCTCGCAATTTCTGGAAAACGACCTTCAGTTCTGGGGTTCAACGCTCTGGCATTATGGCATCATTCCGACCCTGATCATCCATCTGGCGGGTTTTAGCCTGCCCAAATTGATGGCCCTGATGCACAGCACCCCCGAAACGCTTTACATGGCCGAACTGGCCGGGAAAATCCTGGCGATCATGGCCTTTGTGGGGGCCGGTATTTTGTTCTACCGGCGGGTCGCTTCCTCCAAAATTCGGATGGTGACCAGCCCAATGGACTGGGTCGTCATGGTTTTGCTCATTTTCCAGGTTTTTCTGGGCTTGTGGATCGCTTTTGGCTACCGCTGGGGCGCAACCTGGTTCTTGCATACCGTTACACCCTGGGTAGTTTCACTGGCAACGTTCCAGCCAGATCCCAAGTTTGTGGCTTCTTTGCCCCTGGTTGCTAAACTCCATTTTCTGAATGCCACCCTGCTAATTCTGGTTTTTCCGTTCAGCAGGCTGGTTCACATGGTTACTTTCCCGATCGCCTATCTTTGGCGGCGTTTTCAGATCGTCATCTGGACGCGGCGCAAAGTTATCTAGCCCGGATCATCCGATGTGGAATAAACTGACCAGCGTTATCCAGGCTGGCTCGCGCGATCTATCCCCGGCCTATTTTGCGCTGGTTATGGCAACGGGCATCATCTCGATTGCCTGCCACCGGCTGGGAATGGATTTCCTGGCTTTCCCTTTGTTTTACCTGAACCAGGTCTTTTACATCGCGCTCTGGCTGCTAACCTTGATCCGCATTCTGCGCTATCCGGCGCTTCTACTTGGTAATCTGGCCGACCACCGCCTGGGCATCGGCTTTCTGACCCTGGTGGCGGGGACGAATGTGTTGGGAACCCAGTTTGTGATTCTGGCCGCCAATCAGACGGCGGCCTTGATCCTGTGGCTGTTGGGGCTGGCCCTCTGGGTTTTCCTGATCTACGCTCTTTTTACCATCCTGACGGTTAAGGACGAAAAGCCGTCACTGGAAACCGGCATCAACGGGGCCTGGATGCTGCTGATCGTTTCCACCCAATCCATCCCGGTTCTGGGGATGTTAATCAGCCCGCTCTTTGCAGACTGGGCAGAAATGTTCACCTTTGCCATGCTCGGCTTTTACCTGCTTGGCTGCATGTTCTACATCCTGATTATTTCCCTGATCCTGCACCGTTTTATGTTCTTCAAGATTGGCGCGGACGAAATGGGGCCGCCCTACTGGATCAATATGGGCGCAGTTGCCATCACTACCCTGGCGGGCGCAAATATCATTCTGGAGGGCCGGGCCGCCTTTCTGACGGAGCTGCTGCCCTTTCTTAAGGGTTTTACGCTCTTCTTCTGGGCAGCTGGAACCTGGTGGATTCCGTTCCTGTTTCTGCTGGGAGCCTGGCGTCACCTCTACAAACATTATCCGCTGACCTATCACCCCGTCTATTGGGGCCTGGTCTTTCCGATGGGCATGTATACCGTTTGCACCATCCAACTGGCAAAAGCCTTGCAACTGGACTTCCTGCTGCTGATCCCGCGCTACTTCGTTTTTGTGGCAATAGCCGCCTGGCTGGTCACGTTCATTGGTCTTGTCGCTCAGTTGGTCAGAAAATTCTCGGCGTCGCCCGCATAGAAACTGTGGATGGCAGCGAGATCGGAATAGCGACCATAAACGGGCCGGTCATTGCGAGGAGGGTGCTTTTCCCGACGAAGTAATCTCCTTTTTGACAGGAAAAGCCCCACTCTGAGCGATTTTTGCCATTTAAGCGGAGATCGCTCACCTGCCCAGAACCACAGATGCCGGCTCGTAAGGTCATTTGAAACGGCTTTTTCTCTACCCGAGAGTAAATACGAAAATTTGAAAATCGCAAGGACGCCGGAGCTATAGGCCAGGGAATCATCCTTGCCGCCCGCCACAGCCCGGCTCAGGGCAGCAGTAAAATTTCATGGCTGTAGAGATAGGCCGGGCCTGGGATTCTGTCGTCGCTCTGGCGCAGAACAATCCGGGCCGGGGTTTCTTTTTCAAACAGCTGGTAAGGCAGGCTGGTTTCAAAATGCTGATACTCGGTCAGGCTGGCATCAAAATATAAGAGGCGCGAGGTTATTACCGCGCCGCGCTGGTCAACCAGTTCAAGAATCAGCGGGCCATTGTTGACGGGCTTGATCATGCCGACCACCCGCACTTCGCCGCCGCTTACTTCGGCCGCGCGCCGCGGAAAACGCAGAACAACCCGCTCAAGCGCTTCATAAGGCGCTGTGTTCTGACTCTCTCCAACCGCCATCAACAAGACGCGCACAGAATTGAGGGCCATGATGCGCCCAAATTCGTCTTGAGTGCTGATTTGCAAGCGGGCAATTTCTGAAGCCGCGGGAATTTCAAAGCTAATTTCTTCCGCCACCCGGCTGGGGCTGGCCTGTTTGTAAGTGCGAAAGGCTTTTCGGAAAATTTCGCGGCCATCTTCGCCGATGATTTCGATGCGGGTCAGGCCGGTGTACTCTGGCAAAATATAAAAGACCAGGTTGAAAGGCGAGGAGAGTTTGGACATCGGCCCGGGGGCCGCAAAGCGCAGATTGACGTTGCTTGGGTCCAAGGTGGGCGTGTTGGAGGGGGTAAAGGTGGGGGTTGGCGTCCAGCGGCGGCGGGTGGCCGTCGGCGTAACGGAGGCGGTCAGGGTCAATGTTGCAGTAGCGGTCGGTTGGGTGCGAGTGGCGGTTAAGGTCGGGGTCGGCGTGACAGGCTTGGGCGTGGCACTCGGCTCAAGCGTAGCCGTGACTTCGGTAACGGTCGCCAGGCTGATGGCAGCGCGATCGGTGCGGGTACAGGCCGCAAGAAAAATCAGGGAGCACAAAAAAAGCAAGAGGTTCAAGAAACGGTTCATAAGTCCGATTTATATCACAAAACAAAAACCGCCCCAGAGATTGATTCCTGGGACGGTTGAAACAGCCAAGCTGCGCCTAAAGGCCGTAGACCGCGCTGTATTTGTGCCTCAGATAGCGGACGTAGGGGGCCGCGTCAATCTTGGAGCCGGTCACGCGCTGAACCAGTTCTTGCGGCTCATACTTGCGGCCATGCTGGTGGATTTTGACGCGCAGCCAGGAAAGCAGGTTCGAGAAATCTCCCTTGCGCATCTGGTCGTCGATTTCGGGGTTGAGGGCTTTGAATTTTTCCCAGAGTTGGACGGAGATCAGGTTGCCGAGGGCATAGGTCGAGAAGTATCCGATCATGCCGCCCGACCAGTGAATGTCTTGCAAGACACCTTGCGCGTCGGTGGGCGGGGTCAGGCCGAGGTAGTCCTGGAATTTGGCGCTCCAGGCTTCGGGCAGGTCTTTGACGGCCAGCGAGCCTTCGATCAGGGCGATTTCAAGCTCAAGCCGCAGCATGATGTGCAGGTTGTAGGTGGCTTCGTCGGCTTCGACTCGAATCATCGAAGGCTGGACTTTATTAATGCCTTTGTAGAAATTTTCAAGGCTGACCTTGCCCAGTTGTCCGGGGAAGGTGGCTTGAAATTCAGGGTAGAAATGCTCCCAGAACGGCATGGAGCGCCCCACCAGATTTTCCCACATTCGGCTTTGCGATTCATGAACCGCCAGTGAAGTACCGCTGGCGAGCGGCGTGCGCGCCCAGACATGCCCGATGCCCTGTTCGTAAAGGGCGTGGCCGGTTTCGTGCATGGTGCCAAACAAAGCAGTCGCAAACTGGTTTTTGTAAACCCGGGTCGTGATGCGGACATCGTCCATGCTGAAATTGGTGGTAAACGGGTGGGCCGATTTGTCCTGGCGGCCCCGATTCCAGTCATAGCCAAAAGCGGTCGCAACCTTGACGCCAAACTCCCATTGTTTTTGCTCATCATAATCCAGGTGCATGAAAGAATCATCGACCTGGGGCTGGGCCGCAATCGCTTTAATCAGTTCAACCTGCTGCGGGCGCAAAGCGTCAAAAATGGCCTTGACATCGGCAGTTTTCATGCCGGGTTCATAATCATCCAGCAGGGTGTCATACGGGTGGTCAGCAGGCGGGAAGAAAGCAATGTAGCGTTTTTTTAGATCCAGAACCCGCTCCAGATGAGGCTGGAAGGCTGAAAAGTCAGACTCTGCCCGCGCTTTGGCCCAGGCCTGGTGGGCCATGGCGATAACCTGCGAGGCTTCAGCCACAAAGGCGGACGGGACCCGCGTGGCTTTGTCGTAATCTTTGGCTGTTACCGTAATCAGGCGGTATTCTTCGCCGTCGTGGTCGAGCGTCTCAGCCCATGGCAACAACTCTTCAATCAGTTTGCCAATTTCAGGCGAGGTGGCTTTGTCGTGCGACAGTGCGCCCAGGGTTGCCATCTGTTGGGCGCGCGATTCGGCAGAACCAGGGGCCATATTGACCTGCTGATCCCAGCCCAGCAATGCTTCAACCTGATACAGGTCCGATACTTCTCCGAGCAAGGTTTTAAGTTGGGTAAGTTTTTGTTCCATCGGTTACTCCTTCAATAGGATAGCCTAATTTTATCATGTTAGACGTTTGTCTAAAAGGTCAAAATACCAATTGAGTTGAACTTCATGGGCCACCGCCGGCTCGTCCAGATAGGCAAAGCGCCGAATATCGCCCAAAGAGCAGCCCTGGGCGGCGTAAAAGCGACAGGCAGCCACATTCACATTTTGAGTCTCGATTTTCATGCGAACGCAGCCACGCTCGCGCGACCAGCCGGCTGCGTGCCTAAAAAGCTCGCGTCCCAGGCCGCGCTTGCGCCAGTCGGGATGAATGCGGATGTCCCACAGCAGCGAGAGATCGCGGCGGCCTTCGAGCATGTTGACGCCATTTGTATTCCAGGCGACCGCTGCCGCACCCAAAGCCTGTCCGTCGTTATCGACGGCCAGGAAAAAGCCCCAACGACTGACGTCAAACTCCTCCGGCCACGAGAGCGGGCCGCCAAATTCGTCGTAGTCCTTGACGTAAGGCCTGACCGCCGTTTCGACCAGTTCGATTCCGCCCAGGCCGCCCTGCGCCAGGCGCAAATCAAAAACGGTATCCACGGCGACAGTCATCGGGATGGCCGCGTAGCGGGCCAGGTCTGCGGGAGAGATGTGAAGTATTTCAGCCATCGTCATTGAAAGCCGTACGCCTGAATGCAAGAAAAAAAGCCCAAAAGTTTAGGCCTTTGGGCTTGGACGTGATTATTCGTAGCGCAAGGCTTCGACCGGTTCAAGGGCCGCCGCCCGGTTGGCCGGGTAAATTCCAAAGAACAGGCCGACCGCAGCCGAAAACATGGTTGCAAGTAAAACGGAGCTGAGGCTCATGTTCGGATCAAAAGGCGTGCCGCTGGCCGCGGCAAACTGCCCGACCGCCATTGCAATCAGCCAGCCCAGCAAAATGCCCAACAGGCCGCCGATCAGGCTCAGCAAGGACGATTCGGTCAGAAACTGAACCAGGATATCCTTGCGGCGGGCGCCGAGCGCTTTTCTCAACCCAATTTCTCGCGTGCGCTCCGCCACCGAAACCAGCATGATATTCATAATGCCGATCCCGCCCACCAAAAGTGAGATGGCGGCAATCCCGCCCAGGAACGTTGTAAACACGCCGGTAATGGTTGCCGCCGTTTGCAAGAAATCCTGCTGCGTAAAGACGGTGAAATCATCTGCCCCCACGTCTGTCCGGTGGCGGGTGCGTAAAACCTGGGCCAGTTCATCCGCAGCCTGCGGGACCGCTTCGGGGCTAATTGCCTGCGCAAAAATCACATCGACCCGCTCACCGCCGCGCCGAATGATGCGGGCGCGCGCGGTCGTAATCGGAATCAGGGCGACATTATCTTCTGAACCAAAAGCGCCGCCGCCGCGTGATTCAAGTATGCCTGCTATACGAAATGGCTGGCCTTCAATCCGAACCGTTTCGCCAATCAAACCTTCGCTGCGGTCAAACAATTTTTGAGCCAAATCGGGGCCAAGCAAGACGACCGATGCGCGTCCCAGGTTTTGTTCCTCGGTGATAAAACTGCCTTCGGCAACAACATAATTTCGGACCATTTCATAATCCGGGGTAACGCCCGTCACCGAGGCAGTGCTCTGCTCGGTTGAAGAAGCAATCCGCACGTTGCTGCTCTGAATAATCGGCGCAACGCCCACAACGGAGGGGGCCGCAAACGGGTCGGCCAGGGCATCGGCATCCGCCATCGTCAACGGGCGCACGTTACGCAGATTGGCCTGCTCGTTGCCGGAGAATACAAATAGCAGGTTGGTCCCAATTCCAGAAATTGAGCCGGTGATGGAATCCTGTGCGCCCTGGCCGATGGCAAGCATGGCGATCACTGCCGCAACGCCAATCACAATTCCCAAAATGGTCAGCCCGGAACGCAATTTATTGGAATTCAGGCTTTCAAGCGACTCGATAATAATCTGCGTTAAAGTCATGCTTCAGCTTCCTTCTCGACGACACCATCCTGAATATGAATGATACGCTGGGTCTGGGCCGCCACTTTAGGATCGTGGGTGACGATAATAAGGGTTGTGCCGCGCTCCTTGTTCAGGTTAAACAACAAGTCCATGATTTCCTGCCCAACTTTGGAATCGAGGTTGCCGGTCGGTTCGTCGGCCATGATGATGGCCGGGTTGTTGACCAGGGCGCGCGCAATCGCAACCCGCTGTTGCTGTCCGCCTGATAGCTCGTAAGGGCGGTGGGTGATGCGGTCTGCGAGACCAACCGAGATCAGGGCCTGGCGGGCGCGTTCTTTCCGTCCCGTAGTAACTGCTGCGTAGCGCAGAGGCAGTTCAACGTTCGAAAGCGCGGTTTGGCGCGAGAGCAAGTTAAAACTCTGGAAGATAAATCCAACCTTGCGGTTGCGGATATCGGCCAACTGGTCATCCCGCAAAACCGAGACGCGTTCTCCATCCAGCGTGTATTCGCCGGAAGACGGCAAATCGAGACAGCCGAGGATATTCATCAGGGTCGATTTGCCAGAGCCAGAGGGGCCAACGATGGCAACCACTTCACCGCGATTAATCGTAAGCGAAAGCCCGCGCAAAGCGTGGACTTCGACATCGCCCATTTGATAAACTTTGGTGAGGCCTTCTGCAACAATAACGGGTTCAGACATTTTTAATTTCCTCTGCCGGGAGGCCCAGTCATCGGCCCAAAGACAGCCGGAGGATTGAGGATCACCAAATCGCCCTCTTTGAGATCACCGTTCAGCACCTCGCTGACCGTATCGGACGAGGAACCAAGTCGAATATTGGTCATGACGGGTATGCCATCGATCAGCACATAAACGACGCGCTCGCCATCGACAATCCGCACCGCGCGGTTGGGAACCAGCAAGACATCTTTGACTTCTTTTACCAAAATGTTGACGGCGGCGGTCATGCCAGGCCGGACAGCGGCATCGCTATTGGTGAGTTCGACGGTAATTGTAAAATTGACCGCGCCCTGAACCACGTTTCCAACCTGCCCGACTTCGACAATGACGCCCTCGTACGTTTTGCCCAGAATGGCGTCGAAGGTCATTGTGACAGGCTGGTTCATTTTAATCGTATTGATATCAATTTCAGAAATCTGGACATCGACCAACAGGCGAGAAACGTCGTCGATCCGAAAAGCCTGCGCGCCGGGGGAAACCTGGTCGCCGGGCAAGGGGCCAACGATCATGATGGTTCCGTCAAACGGGGCAATGATGCGGGAAAGGTTGATGGTGGCCTGGGCAGCCGTAATCTGGGCTTCGAGGCGGGCAATATCCAAGGGGTCAGGCCCGT
>JAVEWN010000157.1:0-4938 GCA_034004515.1 Anaerolineales bacterium
CCGGATGGGGTTAGCGGTAGGGCCGAAAGCGCGGCAGGGCGGGCGCAGCGACTCGCCGGACGCGTTCGCTTAGCGGACTAACCAGGCGAAAGCCGCCATTTCGGTGCAAAAGCGGGATACGGCGGCGCTCTTCGCTGAAGATGGCACGCATTTCCTCGGAGCGAGCCGCGTAATTTTCAAATTCATCTTGAAACCAGGCAAAAATCTGGTCGTAAGTCTGGATAAATTCCTGGCGATAGGCCGGGCTGACCTGCGCCAGGTTGCTAATCACCCAGCAGCTATTCTCGAATTCCCAATCGTAGGACAAGCCTAAAAAGCGATAATCTGAAGTGACATACGGGAAAAACGGAAACTGGCGGCAGCTTAACAAGCGGTTCGAACGCTGGCAGGCTTGCGGGCCGAGGCAGGCCAACAAAATCATCCCGTTTGGAATGGCCGCTTCGAGCTGGGATCGCTCCTCAGCCGAGGCTGGGTCTTCGGCGCACTCGTCCCCGCGCCATCTGTGCCAGAGATCGGTCTGCGACTGGAGGGCTTGCCACTCGCTGCGATAGCCCGCCGGGACTGCGGCGCAAATGTCACAGCAGAAGGGCTTGCCATTCGGATTGTGGGGCGCGCAGATTTGGCCGCAATCCAGATCTGCGATGGGATGGTCGAAGCCATCGTAGAGCGCGCGGATGTCGCTGGGGTTAAGATCAGATGGAGAACGCAGGATGCGATTTTTCATATCGGCGAATTATAGCCCACAGGGCTGCTAAAGAATCAAAAAGCCCGGAGCGTTTCTGTCTCCGGGCCAGAGAGTCAAATTCTAATTTTACATTTCGTCGCTAACCAGCCAGTTTTTTGCTTCTTCGAGGCTCTCAAACCGCCTGGGTAGTTTGCCAACAAACTGTCCAAACGAATCCAGCAAAATGCGGCGGGCGCGATTGGGTTCGATAACCAGGGCACTCTTGCGAAAATAAGGGGCCGCCAGGGGAGCATTGCTCATCAGCGTTATCAAAATGCTGTTGTTCAGCATCGTATTGCGCAGATCAGCCAGCCCTAAAACAGAGTCTTTTGACTGCTTATTGAGCGTGGCAGTCAAAGAATCCAAAACCGTCTTTAGCTGGGCGAAGTCACTTCCCAGGTTGGAGGCGTCAATATGGAGAATTTTCGTGCCTTTATGCTCGATCCAGCTTAATCCCATCCGGCAATTATAGTCGAAATCGGACAAAAATCCCGTTTTATAGGTGAATCTTACTCATGCGAGGCTTTCCAGCCAGCCGGCCAGGGCCTGCAGCGGCAGGCTGGCTTGTGATTCGCCTTTGCGGCCCGTGTTCCAGGTGATGATCAGGTCGCGCTTGGCGCGGGTGATGGCGACATACAGCAGGCGCAGTCGTTCGCGGGTGTAGTCGATGCGCGCCGCGAGGGAGGCCGCGCCCTCCTCGTACCAGTCATATTCTGCGGTGGCAAAGGCCGCCCGCAGTTGGGACAAGGCCTCGGCTTCGAGATTCAGGCCGGAGCGCACAAACCATTTCTCCGAGATGTAAGTATCGTTGGGTTGGAGCGAGGGAAAGTCATAATTATTGGCCGACAGCAGGTAGACCCGATCCCATTCCAGGCCTTTGGCCTTGTGGATGGTGGTCACAACCACCTTGCCGCGATGTTTTTCAGGGTCAAAGCCTGAGTCTTCATCTGAGAAACCGATAAAACGGCGTTCGTTCTTGGCGATCACACCCAACTCGGCGGTCAGTTCAGGCAGGCGCCATTCGGGATGGCTTTCCGCGCTCTGGCGCAGGACGAGGGCCAGTTTGTGGGCCAGGGCCAGGTCGGCGGGACTGCTGAAAAGTTCCTGGGCCAGTGTCAGCAACAGTTGGTCGACCGGCAGCAGGGTGGCGGCCTGCCAGCGGCGGACCGCTTCACGGAAGGCAAGCAGTTCATCTGCGATGGCAAGATCAGCTTCCGAATCGGACAGGGAGAAGGGCAAGCCGTCTGCGCCGCTAAAACCATCCAGATTTTCAGCACCCGCGGGGAAAAGATAGTCCTCGACATGGCGCACTTTGCGCAGCAGTTCGGCCACACTGCGGGTCATGGCGAGCAAGGCCTCGCTCGAGGCGGCAACCTGCTCTTCGTCATCGGTTTGCTGGTTGGCAAGCACCGTCGCCCGCACAGACTCTTCGTCGCGCCAATCGCGCCGCCAGACCTGGTAGGCTTTTGACAATTTCGCGGCCGAGGAGGGATCAGCGAGATAATTGAGCAGGTTGGCAAGCGCGCCAGCTGCCATGCGGGTGACGTTGGTGCTGTTAATCAGTTCTATGTAATCAATGCTGCGTTTTTTAAGCGCGTTAACCACTTCAACACCGCGCGCGTTGCGCGGGACAAGCACGGCCACCGTCCAGTCGGGATGGTCTGGCAGCCAATGCTCAATCGAATTGGCGACCGATTCGATCTCTTCCGCGGGAGTCTGCTTTTTGTTGATAATGCGGATTGCGCCGGCATCAGGAGCGGGGTTCGGCTGGGGATCGTCCGCGGCGGCGGGTTGGATGTAGGGAACGCTCAGGGCATTCCGGCAGGCAGGCTCGGGGTGCGAAGCCGTCACCCAGTCGATCAGCTGGTTCGCCAGGTCGATGATGAAGGGCTGGGAACGCCCGGAAACGGGCAACTCCTCCTTTCTATCCGCTTCAAATTCAATAAAATCTTTGAGGAGCTGCGGGTTGGCGGTGGTGAAGGTTTCAAAAATGGCCTGGTTCGGGTCGCCGACCCGCACCCAATTGACGGCAATTTTGCGCAGGATCTCTTCCTGAATACGGGAAGAATCTTGCGCTTCGTCTTCGAGCACGTACGGGAAGCGATATTGCAGGCGGGCCAGGTAATCGGGATCAGATTCGAGGACGTGGGCCGAGAGCCGAATCAGGTCGTCAAAATCGACTGCGCCGCGATAGGCCAGGGCGCGCTGGTAATCGGCGTAGATTTCGTTGCCCATCCGCGCCAGGGGCAGATCGGGAGCCGATTCAAGTTTTTGGCGGATATCTTCGGGGGTCAGGCGGTTGTCCTTGGCCGAGCGGATAAAAGCCAGCGCCAGGCTGTGGACCAGCTCGGGCAGTTGGCTGCGGCGGATCCAATCGCGCTTGGAAGCATCCAGGGCGGCATCAAAATAGTCTTCAAGGCCGTCGGGATGACCGGAAAGCCAGGTGTTGGCGGCTTCTTTGCGGATAAATTCGGCCTCGCGCTCGTCGATGATCTGAAAACGCTCCTCCAGCCCGGCCAGAGCCGGTTTTTCACGAACGATGTCGTGCGCCAGCCCGTGCAGGGTGCGGACGCGATAGCCAAGATGCGGAATCAGCCCGCGCTGCTCGACCAGCCCGCTGATGCGGCTGGCGAAGTTGTCGACCGCTGAATTGACCAGGGTCACGATCAGGACTTCCTGATCTGTGGCGAGCGCGCCGCTGGTGATGATCTGGGCGGCCAGGGCCGAAAGCGTGAAGGTCTTGCCCGCGCCAGGCACGGCAGAAATGCCCATCTTGCCGCCGCGATAGCGCAAAATGGATTTTTGGGAGGGGCGCAGGATAATGGTCATGGGTCAGGTCTCACGCGAAGCAATCTCATTATACTGGCAACTTTCATAAAACCGGCTGGCGCGCCTCGTAAGAAAGCCAGCGCCCGATCATTTCTTGCGCCAAAACCAGCAGGAAAGTTGGGAGCGTGAGCCAGGCCCGGGCCGCTGAGGGCGCGAGCAGCGATCCCAGCGCCGCCAGAATTGCCAGGCCGATCAAGCCCAGCCGCAGCCTGCCCGCCGCTTTCTGGAAGCGATTCGGCTCTGAAAGCAGCAGCCCAGCCTGGGCCGCCAGCAAAAGCAACAGCGGAATCGCCGCCGCAGGCTGGCCCGCCGCCCCGAGCGCGACTCCCGTCAGGCCGAGTGTCCCGGCGCTGAGCAGGAAAGTGCTGGGAGTCCGCCAGGTATTCCAGGCCGGGACTGCTTTAATGCGATAAACCTGGGCCATGCTGTAGACCAGTCCAAAGCCGCTCAGGGCCAGAGCCAGGCTGCCCAGGCCCGGAAACGTCAACGCGAGCAGCCAACTCATCCCAAACAAACCGAACATCAGAATCTCGCGGCTTAGCCACGATTTCTTGAGATGATTAAGCGCCCGCCAGGCATTTACGGGGCTTCCCAAATGCAAAAACGAGGCCAATCCGCCCAGGCCGATCAGGAAAGCAATCGTCAGCAGGTTGAACGTTGAAGATTTCGAGGAAAGCCGGAAAAAACGCCATTCCCGCCGCCATCTGGCCGCAGAGCGTAAAAATGACAAGCGGCACTTCCTCCACGCCAGAATCAGGCAACTTTGCCGCCCAAAACCGTCTGATTTTGGGCGGTGGGTTGACTTCCTCCTGGTTGGCCTCTACTTCGATAAAGTCCAGCACCCGCAGCGGGCAGGCCGCCACGCAGGCCGGGGGCTTGCCCTGGTCGATTTCGTCAAAGCAGAAGTTACATTTGGTCATGCGACCCCAGTTCAGGGTTATAACGCGGCGCGTCATACGGACAGGCCCAGGCGCAGTAACCGCAACCCATGCACTTGGATTCGTCGATGTAGACAATCCCATCCCCGTCGCCCCCCGAACGGAGGGCGACTCACCGTAAGACATTTGACACCTCCGTGTTTTGTTTCAATCCACGCCCCCCGAACGGAGGGCGACCAAAAACGATTTTGACGCACAGGAGGCTCAGTCATGTTTCAATCCACGCCCCCCGAACGGAGGGCGACTTTCAGACATCGACCGACGGTGGGTTTAGCTGGGCAGTTTCAATCCACGCCCCCCGAACGGAGGGCGACTATAGCCATCGGTCTGTTGCCAGCCCGAACGGCTGTTTCAATCCACGCCCCCCGAACGGAGGGCGACTCAGACGCGGTGAATTGTCATCCCGATATAAACGTTTCAATCCACGCCCCCCGAACGGAGGGCGAC
>JAVEWN010000049.1:0-23920 GCA_034004515.1 Anaerolineales bacterium
GCTCGAAGAACCTGAAGCAACCGCAACCCCGGCCGGCTAAGCCAAAAAGCCCCTAAAAAAAATAATGCGTTGAGAGAACACTCTCAACGCATTATTTTTTTGCCCCTCTCAGATCAATTGTCGCGTGCGCCCTGGTTGACCCAATCTACCAGGAGTTGAAACTTCTCGGTTTCCAGTTTCGGGGCGCGGCGCGGCATTTCGCCAATGATAACCTGGGTGACGAGTTCGCTGGCATCGGCATCGCCCGCCACGATGACCTGGCCGTTTTCAGAGCCGCCCAGCAGAGCGCTGTAGCTGCGCAGATCGAGTTCACCTTCGAGGCGTTTTCCACCGTGACAGCGAATGCAGCTGCGTTCGAAGATGGGCAGGATGTCGTTCGTGAAGCTGACTGCGCCCCCGGCAGCGGCAGGCGCGGAGGTTTCAGGCGAGTCTGACGCTTCCAGAGCGGAAAGCGAGCCGTCCGCCGGTTCGTTCGCGCAAGCCAACAAGAGTGCGGTCAACGCAAACAGCAGAGTCAGAACAAAGATGCGGGGTGATGAAGTCGTCATTTTCTTCCTTAGGATGAAGCCTGGATGAAACTGGGGTTTAATAATCGAAATTATACGTAACCTGTCCGATTTAACCTGCCCCGCAGCGTTGGCTCTAATGAAAGTCTTATGCCACCCGCCAATATTAGACGAATAGAGTAAAATCATCGCGCCTTTCAAACGCCACCCATTTGGAGAAACCGTGAAATTCGATAAAATCTGCATTCTTGGCCTGGGCTATATCGGCCTGCCAACCGCCAGCGCTTTTGCCAGCCACGCTGTTAAAGTGGTTGGGGTGGATGTCAACCCGCGCGTCGTCGAAACCCTGCAAGCCGGTAAAATCCACATTCACGAGCCTGGCCTGGGCGAAGCTGTCCGCCAGGCGATTGCCGGCGGTAACCTGAGCGTCGCGACACGCCCTGAACCCGCCGACGCCTTCATCATTGCCGTGCCAACGCCCTTTTACGATGACAAACGCGCGGATATGCGCGCCGTAACCGCGGCAGCCGAGGCGATTGCGCCCCACCTGCGGCCCGGCAATCTGGTGGTGCTCGAATCGACCTCCCCGCCACGCACCACCGTCGATTTGATCGCGCCGATCCTTGAAAAATCCGGGCTGAAAGCCGGGGCCGATTTTTACCTTGCCTATTCGCCCGAACGGGTCTTGCCCGGTCAGATTTTGCGGGAGTTGATCGAAAACGCGCGCGTCATCGGCGGCATTACCCCGGCCTCGGCCCAGGCCGGGCGCGAGTTGTACAGTATTTTTGTTACGGGTGAGATCATCCAGACCGACGCAACAACCGCCGAGATGGTCAAGCTGATGGAAAATACCTATCGTGATGTTAATATCGCAATTGCCAATGAGTTTGCGCGCCTGGCCGACCGTTTCGGGGTCGATATTTGGGAGGCGATTGGCCTGGCCAACCGCCACCCGCGCGTCAAAATTCTCAACCCTGGCCCCGGCGTAGGCGGACACTGCATCAGCGTTGACCCGTGGTTCCTGGTCGAAGCGGCCCCAGACCTGGCACAACTGATTCGCGCGGCGCGCCAGGTCAACGACTCGCAGCCCCGGTTTGTGCTCGAACTGGTACGCGAAGCTCTCGGCAGCCTGCCCGGCAAACGTATTGCGGCCCTGGGCCTGGCTTTCAAACCAGACGTGGACGATCTGCGCGAAAGCCCGGCGGCGGAAATCGTCCACTTGCTGCAAAAGGAAGGGGCAGCGGTCACGGCTTTCGAGCCGTTCAGGCCAGAAGGCCTGCCGGGAATCGAAGCGGCCGCCAGCCTGGCCGAATCGCTGGAGGAGGCCGACCTGGTCCTGCTGCTGGTCGGCCACAGCCAGTTTCGCAACCTGACCCCGGCAGACCTGGCCGCCCTGACAGCCTGCCGGCTGCTGGTGGATACCGTCGGCGCCTGGAGCGGCACCGCCTGGAGCGAGGCCGGCTTTCAGCTTCACAAACTTGGAGTCAGAAAGTGAATTTGAAACATTACAGTTTCATTATCGTTGTATAATAAAAACAGTGAAACTTGTTGTCCGCTTTTTTCTGGTAATTTTTACGATCGGCCTTCTTTTAGAGCCTGTTGGGGCAGTAATGGCTCAGGAGGGCATAGAATCGTCTGAATATTTTTCCCAGACCGGGCACAATGTTTCTGGCGACTTCCTGCGTTTTTATCGCGGCAACAGTAATGCCGAGCAGGTTTATGGATATCCGATCAGCGAGGCCTTTACAGACGCGCGCAGCGGCAGGCAAATCCAGTATTTCACGCGCGCCCGCTTTGAATTCTATCCTGAAAACCCGGACGGCTCGCGCGTCCGTCTTTCTCCGCTGGGCGAGTACCTCTACCAGCCGGCCCGCCAGTTGGATATCTTTACGCCGATTGGCTGCCGCGCTTTCAGCAATGGCAAAGCCGTCTGTTACGATTTTCTGGAATTTTATGAAAACAATGGCGGCGAAGCCGTTTTTGGCTATCCAATCTCCGGGTTTGAAGACTTGAACGGAAGGATTGTTCAGCATTTTCAGAACGCCCGCTTTGAGTGGTATCCAGAAAATGCGGCTGGCAGCAAAGTTATCCTGGCCGACCTGGGACGCGCTTATTTCAGTTACATTGGCGAAGATCCCGGCCTGCTTTCACCGCGCGCGGCAGACGCAGACCTGATCGATGTCCTCAGCATTCAGGCGCGCGCATTTGCCTGGAAAGCCGTCACCCAACCGACGGATGTCCAGACCGTTTACGTGGTGGTTCAAGACCAGACTCTCAGCCCGGTCACAGATGCAATCGCAGTCGTCACGATCTATTTTCCGAGCGGCAGCCCACGCAGCGTCAACCTGGCGACCAATGAATATGGCGTCGTGCTGATTCCGTTTGAGTTGGTCGATCAGCCGCCCGGCAGCCTGGTGGTGGTCTACGTCCAGGTTTATTATCAGGGCAAAACCAGCAGCGCAGTCACCTCGTTTCGGATTTGGAAATAGGTTCAAACCGTCCGGGGGGGTGTACGCTTGGCCGGAAAATGAAAGGGGATCCATCTAATGCTTTTTGCGGTGCTTCAAATTTTCCTGGGTTTTTATCTGATTTTTTTCTACACCTTTCTTGCCCCGGCCGTGTTGGGATTCCTGGTGGAGAACCGCCCGATCTTACAAAAAGGGCTGCAAGCGCTGGCTTTTGTGCTTACGCCGCTCTTATTGCCTTTTGGGCTGGCTGCCGCCTTGATGATCGTGATTTTTGTCTTCGGCTTCATGCTGTGCGCTTTTCCGATCCACTGGCTAAATACCCATTTTCCCTTTGGCGCGGTTTTCAAAGCCTGGTACCGAATTTCTGCGAAGCTACTGACGCGGATTCGCGGGCCGCTCGAAGCGCTGCTTGGGCTTACATTTCCGACGCATCCCGCCAACGACCTTTCTTTTTTGGACAATGTCCGGCATAATAGCCTGCAAACATCCGACAAACAACGCCAACTTTCTTAATATCCTCTAAAACATGACCACCCTCATCCACCAACGCGTCGAACTGGCCCAAAAGGGCCAAAACCCCACCGTAATCTGTAAAATGGAATCGGGCTGGGCGGTCTTTGGCGATCACCAGGTGCTGAATGGCTACTGCCTGCTGCTGCCAGACCCGGTCGTCGGCTCGCTCAACGACCTGTCCATTCGCCAGCGCGAAATCTTCCTGCGCGATATGACCCTGATCGGCGACGCCCTGCTCGCAGTGACCAGCGCCTGGCGCATCAACTATGAAATTCTCGGCAACGCAGACCCGGCCCTGCATGCCCACATCATTCCGCGCTACCTGGCCGAACCTGAGCAGTACCGCAATGGCCCGGTCTGGTTTTACCCGTGGGACGAAGTTCCCAAATTCGACCTGGCTCACCACCAGCCACTGATGGACAAAATCCGCGCGGCAATTGAAAAGAAAGCTGCGGCGTAACCCCTGCCAAAACTGCAAAAACCGCGGCGAAACATTTCGCACCCCTCCCAAACTCTTATCATATTCATACGCCCTGGCGGCTTGCTTTTTGGTAGAATGCAATCAGACTATTCTTGTCTGATTGATGCCTCGGCTATTCTGCCGCGGAAGGAGAAAAATTATGGCTGGCATGGACCGCTTTACACAGCGAGCGCGGCGCGTACTGAGCCTGGCTCACCAGGAGGCCGAACGCGCCCATCAAAACCTGATCGGGACGGAACACCTGCTGATTGGATTAATTGAAGAAGAAGGCGGCGTCGCCGGGCGCGTCCTGCGCGAAATGGGCCTTGAATCCCCGCGCCTGCGCGAAATGGTTGCGCGCCTGAGCGGCGAAGGGCAAACGCCTCCCGGCGAACGGATTGAACTGGCCGCCGATACCCAACAAGTGCTTGAACTGGCGGTCGAAGAAGCCCGCCGGATGGGCCACCACTACATCGGCACCGAACACCTGCTGCTCGGCTTAATTTTGATCGAGGGCACGGCGATGGAATCTTTGCGCCGCCTGGGCGTGACTCCCGACGAAATCCGCCGCCAAACCCGCCGGATTTTACAGGAATCGTCCAGCACGCCTCCGCCTGCTCCCGCTGGCGGGGCCGGACGCGAACCCCAGGGCGCAAAATCCCAGGACAAAAACGCCAAAACCCCGCTGGTCGATCAGCTTGCCACCGATCTGACCGCCAAAGCCGAACAAGGCAAGCTCGACCCGGTCATTGGCCGTCAAATGGAAATCGAGCGCGTTATCCAGATTCTGGCGCGCCGCACCAAGAATAATCCCGCCCTAATCGGCGAACCGGGCGTCGGTAAAACCGCGATCGTCGAGGGACTGGCCCAGCGCATCGTCGAGGGCGAAGTGCCGGCCCCGCTGATGAACAAACGCGTCCTGCAATTGGATGTCGGCTCGCTGGTAGCCGGAACCATGTACCGCGGCCAGTTCGAGGAACGCCTGAAGCGCGTCATCGACGAACTCAAGGCGACCGGCTCGATTCTTTTCGTCGACGAAGTCCACATGCTGGTGGGGGCTGGGGCCGCCGGTTCGAGCGTCGACGCGGCCAACATCTTGAAACCGGCTCTCTCACGCGGAGAGCTGCAAGTAATCGGGGCGACGACCATCGACGAGTATCGCAAGCATATCGAAGCCGATGCGGCCCTCGAACGACGTTTCCAATCCGTACAGGTCGATGAACCTTCTGAAGAAGAGACAATCGCCATTCTGAAAGGGATCCGCGAGGCCTATGAAGAACACCACAAGCTGGTGATTTCAGATGAAGCCCTCGAGGCGGCGACCCACCTTTCAAGCCGCTACGTGACCGAACGCTTCCTGCCCGACAAAGCAATTGACCTGATCGACGAATCTTCGTCACGGGTGCGCATGTATAAATCTCCAGCCGCGAAACAGGCCAAAGATTTGTTCAGCCAGCTCAGGGAAGTCCGCCAAAATCGTGTTTTGGCTCAGGAAGATGCCAATAACGAGGAAATCCGGCAGTGGCAGGAAAAAGAAACATCCATCGAAAGCCAGCTGGAGCGAATGCGGACGGTCTGGGATCGCGCCAACAGCCCGGTGGTCACTGCCGAAGATATCGCCGAAGTGGTTGCAATGTGGACGGGTGTGCCGGTCATGCAGATTGCGCAGGAAGAATCGCACCGTCTGTTGCACATGGAGGACGAACTGAAGGCCGCGATCATCGGCCAGGACGAGGCGATTGACGCGATTTCACGCGCCGTGCGCCGGGCGCGAGCCGGGATGAAAGATCCGCGCCGCCCGATTGGTTCTTTCATCTTCCTCGGCCCAACCGGCGTCGGCAAGACTGAGCTAACCAAGACCCTGGCCAAGTTCATGTTTGGCAGTGAAGATGCCGCCGTGCAGTTGGATATGTCCGAATTTATGGAACGCCACACCGCCAGCCGGCTGGTGGGCGCACCTCCTGGTTATATTGGCTACGAAGAGGCCGGGCAGTTAACCGAAGCCCTGCGCCGCCGGCCCTACTCGATTGTCGTTTTCGACGAGATTGAAAAGGCCCATCCTGAAGTCCATAATATGCTTTTGCAGATCATGGAAGAGGGCCACCTTTCAGATGCCAAGGGCCGCAAAGTCGATTTCCGCAACGCGATCATCGTGATGACCTCCAACGTGGGCGCAGATCTGATCAAACGCCAGACCTCGCTCGGCTTCCAGCTTAAGCGCGATGAAGAGGCGGAAGAAAAGGTCTCCTATGAAGAGATGCGCAAAAAGCTGAACGAATCGCTCAAGCGCGCTTTCCGGCCCGAGTTTATCAACCGGGTCGACAGCACGATCATCTTCCGCGCCCTGAACCGGGATGATATCAAGCAAATCGTCAGCCTGGAGCTGCAGAAAGTTGCCCTGCGGCTGGTGGAACACAATATCATCCTGACGGCCAGCCCGGCAGCGCTCGATTTGTTTGCTGAGCAGGGCTACGATGTCGAAATGGGCGCGCGCCCGCTGCGGCGGGTCATCCAGATGCAGGTTGAAGACAAGCTGTCTGACGCCATGCTGGCTGGGACGTTTATGGACGGCGACCGGATCGAGGTCAACGTCGACGAGGCGGGCGAGGTGGTCTTGAAACGGGCCGCCAGCCCGCAGACAGAGCCTGCCGCGTAGCAGCTCCAGGCCAAAACGCGACAAAAAGAAACAAAAACAGAGCCGGGACAGGTTTTCCTGATCCCGGCTCTGTTTTTAACGTGAATTACAGTAAGACTGCAACTATTTTTTCAAACGTTCGAGGTACTGCTTGCGGAATTTTGCCAGCTTGGGGGCGACAACCGCCATGCAATAAGGCTGGTTGCGGTTATTGACAAAATACTCCTGATGATAATCTTCCGCCGGGTAGTAAGCGGAGAGCGGCGATAGCTCGGTTACGATTGGTTTGGGCCATAAGGCGGCGGTATCCAACTCGCGGATGACTTCTTCGGCGGCCTGTTTCTGGGCCTGATCGTGGTAAAAAATGGCGGAACGATACTGGGTGCCGACGTCCGCGCCTTGTCGGTTGAGGCTGGTTGGGTCGTGGATGCTGAAGAAGACGCGCAGCAAGTCTTTAAACGAGAGCAGGTCCGCGTCAAACTCGATCCGCACCACTTCGGCGTGGCCGGTCGTCCCGGCACAGACCGCTCTGTAGCTCGGGTTTTCCGTCTGCCCGCCAGAATATCCCGATTCGACCGCGAGAACTCCTTTTAAATCGTCAAAAACCGCTTCAAGACACCAAAAACATCCGCCTGCCAAAGTTGCAACTTGTGTGTTACCCATAAGAATCTCCTGTTTGTAATGGAATAGCGAGATTGTAACATTAAGCGCAAGAAGCGAGGGTTTTCTTGCAGTCAGCAAGATTTGGTGAAACGCTGAGAATCGAAGCGCAAAGCTCGCAAGGAGCGCGGAGTTTTACGCTTTTTCTGGCGTTCTTCGCGCACTTCGCGCTAAAAACTGCAAAATCGATCAGCCCTGGAAGTTGTCTGGGATGACTTTTAGAAAGCCCTGTGTTTGTAAAGACTTGCCAAAATTTCTCTAAAAGCAAACCTATCAATTCGGGCTTTGATGGAGTATGATAAACAGGTTCAAGGAGTTTATGATGACCGATAATAAGCGCGTAACCCGTGAGTGCGCGATAGCAGATCTCGATGAAGTTCTCAGAAAAGCAATCTACGCTCATCTGGCCGAACATCAAATAGGTGAGATTAAATCGTCGGTGCAGATGTGTTGCGAAACCACCTCGATGCAAAAAAAGAAAAGCGTTTTTGGCGGGTCAGAAAAAGCCCTGCAAGCGGCATTACTGACAGAAGATTCGCTGATTTGGGCAGAAAAGATCAGCGGCAAACCCGTCAGCGCTGGCTCTGCAAAACTGACCCACATTGATATGCGCGATTATGAAAATACCGCCATGTTTGATGCGATCGCCGATATGGGGGTCAATATCACCGGGCGTTACACCGACCCCTCCCAAACCGGTCAACTATTTATCGCGCTCGACGCCGGCCCGGCTGGCAAAAAATTCCGCGAGCTGCTGCGAGAAGCGATCAAAAATTCAAAGAAGTAAGGAAAGATTGTGAATTTCAACCAATTTAAATTGGATTCGCGGCTCATGGCCGGAATCATAAAATCAGGCTACGAAACCCCAACCCCGGTCCAAGAACAAGCCATCCCTGCGGCCCTGGCAGGCCGCGACCTGATTGCGACCGCCCAGACCGGCACCGGCAAAACTGCCACTTTTGTATTACCGATTCTGCACAAACTGCTTGGCGGGCCGCGCCACAAAACGCGCGCATTGATTGTCACCCCAACCCGCGAGTTGGCCGAACAAATCAACGACAATATCCGCACCCTGAGCGCAGGCACAAACCTGCGCTCTGCCACCATTTATGGCGGCGTGGGAACTGCCCCACAGGTCAATGCCCTTAAAATGGGCGTAGAGATTTTGGTGGCCTGCCCGGGGCGTTTGCTTGATCTGGCAGCCCAGGGGATTGCCCGTCTGGATAATATTGAAATTCTGGTGCTGGACGAGGCCGATCGCATGTTTGACATGGGATTCATGCCCGACGTGCGCCGGATCGTCAAGCTGGTGCCAGCCAAACGCCAGACGATGCTTTTCTCGGCCACCTTCCCGGTCGAAGTTGAAAAACTGGCGGCTGAAACTTTGAGCGGGCCGCAACGGATTGCAGTCGGGCTATCGAGACCCGCCCATACCGTCAGCCACGCGCTTTATCCGGTTCCCAAACACCTGAAAACGGCCCTGACCTTTGAAATTCTCAAAAAGACAGATACCAATTCTGTCTTGATTTTCACGCGAACCCGCCACCGCGCCCAAAGCCTGGCGGTTAAACTGGCGCGTGAGGGCTATCGCGCCACCAGTTTGCACTCTGACCGAACGCAGGGACAGCGCCAATCGGCTTTGAACGGTTTTAAGGATGGCCGCTATCAGATTATGGTGGCGACTGACATCGCGGCGCGCGGCCTGGATGTGGACAGCATCTCGCACGTGATTAATTTTGACATCCCGGACACCGCCGACGCTTATATTCATCGCATCGGTCGCACAGGGCGCGCCGAACGCACTGGCGACGCCTTCACCCTCGTCACTCCTGAGGATGACGAAATGGTGCGCGAACTCGAAAAAATTATGGAACAGCGCCTGCCGCGTGAAGTCATCGCCGGCTTTGATTACAAAGTCCCGGCCCCGCCTCAACAAATTCAGGCTCCGCCCCGCGCGCCAAAAGTTCCTCATCACCGGCCGAGCGTCAATACGGCTCACAAACCCCGCCCGCCCCGGCGCTGAGAACCAGCCTGAAATCGCCTATCAAAATTTTGCAGGAGCCCGCCATGAATCTTGTTACCGGCGCAACCGGCCATATCGGCAACGTGCTTATTCGTCATTTGCTGCAACGGGGACAAAAAGTCCGCGCTTTTGTGCTGCCCAACGACAACCTGACCCCGCTTGACGGGCTGGATGTCGAAATCGTCTACGGCGATGTGCTGGATCCCGCTTCGATTGAGCGCGCCCTGAGCGGGGTGGATCTGGTTTACCACATGGCGGCCATCATCACCATCATGCCCGGAAAGAATGATCTCGTGCAACGGATTAACGTTGAGGGGACGAGAAACATGCTAAGCGCCGCCAAAAAGGCTAGAATCCGGCGCTTTATTTACACCAGTTCGATCCATGCCATTCAGCGCGCGCCGCACGGGACAACCATTACCGAAAGCCTGCCTTACGACCCGCATAACCCTTACGGCGCGTACGACATATCCAAAGCCCAGGCCAGCCTGCTGGTCGAACAGGCCGCGCGCGACGGGTTGGACACGGTCTTGATTTGCCCAACCGGCGTAATTGGGCCGTATGACTTCCACGTTTCCCTGATGGGTGCGGGTATTTTGCGCTATTGGGACAACAAGGAAGTTTTGTATTTCGCGGGCGGCTACGATTATGTCGATGTCCGGGATGTGGCAGACGGGATGATCGCGGCAGCCGAAAAAGGCCGCAGCGGAGAGAGTTACCTGTTAAGCGGCGGCTACCTGAGCAACACCGATCTGGTCGAAACCGGGCGGAAACTGGTGGGGGGCAGCTATCGCCTGCGCGAGCTGCCAATACCGCTGGTAAATTTTCTGACCCGGATTATGCCGCTTTATTATCGAATGAGTAAAAAATCGCCCCAGTTGACGCCTTATGCGGTTGAAGTGCTGCAAAGCAATGCCAGCATCAGCCACGCCAAAGCCACCCGCGAGCTCGGCTACCAGCCGCGCCCGCTGCTAGAATCGCTTCAGGATTCTCTGGGCTGGTTCAAAGAGAATACGCACCTATTAATATCCCATCCATGACCTTCAAAAGTATTCAAATTTTATTGGTTTTGGCACTCGGCCTGACGGCCTGCGCCCAACAAAAAAATTCATCCGATAGGCTGGCCGCAAATACAGCGACTGGGCCGCTTTCCACCCCGCGCGAAGCGGCGACGCCCCTGCCGCCAACGCCCACCCAAACGCTGACCAGTACCGCCACAGCGACGCCGACCACCACGGCGACCCCTGACCCCACCGCAACCCCAACCTATGCCATTCTGCGCGGCACGGCCAATGTCGAAAAAGTCAGCTGCCGCTATGGGCCGGGCGCAATGTATTTGTATTTATATGGGATGAATCAAGGCGCAAACCAGGATGTGATTGGCCGCAACCAGCAAGGAACCTGGGCCCTGACTAAGGCGCGCGGCGACGATAAATCTTGCTGGGTGCGCAGCGACCTGCTCAGCCTGAGCGGCGATATTCTGAGCGTCGCGCCAATCGACCCGCAGGACTACAAGCTGCCAAAATCTCCTTTTTACGGGCCGCTGACCAACGTGAACGCCCGCCGCAGCGGCGACACGGTCATCGTCAGTTGGAGTCCGCTGGGCCTGCGGGCGGGGGACGATTCGCTCCAAACGCCGTATGTTTTACAGGTCTGGGTCTGCCGGGCCGGGAAAATCGTGATGGAATCGTTGGGGGCCTACGAAACAACCGCTTCGGTCATTGACGAAAGCGGTTGTTCAGAAACCTCGCGCGGACGGATCAGCGCCGCCGAGAAACATGGTTACACAAAATTTGTCGAAATCTCCTGGCCGTAATTTTTAATAGAGGCCCCAATCCAGCGCGCCCGGGTCTTCCATCATCGAGAAATCCCAGACATCCATCCCCATTTCCACCGTGACGGGCATGTTCAGCCCTTCCTGGCCTTTGGCGCGGGTCATCTCGACCATGGCCGGGCCATACGGGCAAAATGGGGTCGTAAGAATCATTTTCAGGCGGGCCGTGTTGTTCTCTTCAATGCTCACGTCCCGCACCAGGCCGAGGGCCACAATATCCAGCCCAATTTCGGGGTCGATCACTTCGCGCAGTTTGGCGCGGACTGTATCAACAATTTCAGGGTGGGTGTCTTCCAAAGTCCAGTGGGCAGTATTGAGGGTGTTGTCGTTATCACTCATGGCAGTTTTCCTTGTTTTTTAGTTTTTAGAAGGTTCAGGCTTGACCACATAGGTACAGTGGCTTGCGCCGCTTAAGATACATTGGATTTTATTGGCAGGCAGAGACAACATTCGAGAAATAAGGGTTTCATCTACCGTGCATACTTCGGGATGAGCCTGGCCCACTTGCAAATAGGGGCAGGTAATCTCATGGATGTGATACTCGTCGTCCTTTTTCTCCCACTCGACCACAAACCCTTCGTCGGCCAACAGTTCCTTAACCGCTTCAAGCCTTTCCTCGATCTCCAGGCCTTGCAACCGCGACTGGTGCTGATCGGCAAGGCTGGTGGCGACTTCCCTGAACAGGTCGCCAATCAGTGGGCCGGGCAAGGTTTCTTTCATCTGTTTGAGCAGCCGGGTGGTGAGACGCAGGTAGCGGGTCGGAAAACGTTCCATCCCTTCTTCGGTCAGGAGATAAACCAGGCGCGGTCGGCCTACGCCGTGGCGTTCCTCCTGCGCCTGAACCAAGCCTTCCATCTGTAAATTGGTCAGGTGGTGGCGCACCGAAATCGGATTAATTCCGACCGCTTCGGCCAGGTTAATAATGGTCGAACGCGGCGCGCGCAGCAAGGTTTGTAAAATTCGTTCTCGCGTACTTTTCATACAATTTTTCTCTCCCGGTGAGGTTGGCTTGAGTAATCCTACCGTTATTTTCAAAAGTATAATAGTGGCGGCTAAGTTTGTCAATAATATAGATAATTATAATAAATATTATCAGTTCCGGCTCTGCAAATTTGGCGATCCGATGATCTTTGTTTGAATATAATATATTAGAAAAATATCATAAATATTGACAATCTTTAGCCGATTTGCTATAATTCGGAAATAAAAAATGAAAACCTAAAGGTAAACCTTTAGGTTTTATGATGAAAATTTGAGGAGATAAAATGTCGGAATTGGTCATCAAAAATCTGCATGTCAGCATCGAAGGTAAAGAGATTCTGAAAGGACTCGATCTGACCATCAAGCAGGGTGAGATTCATGCCATCATGGGCCCAAACGGCACCGGCAAATCGACCCTGGCTTATACGCTGATGGGACATCCCAGCTATGAAGTTACCGAGGGCGAAATCTGGTTTAAAGGGGAAAACGTTCTTGAACTTGCCCCAGACGAGCGTTCCCGGCACGGAATTTTCCTTGCGTTTCAATATCCGGTTGCCATTCCGGGCGTAACCGTCGCCAACTTTCTGCGCTCAGCCATTAATGCGCGTCGGCGCGCAAAAAACCCTGAAGACAAGGGCGTTCCGGTTCCTGAATTTCGCAAAATGCTCAAAGAACAAATGAGCCTGTTAAAGATGGACCCGTCTTTTGCGGGGCGTTATCTGAACGAAGGCTTTTCGGGCGGCGAAAAGAAACGCGCCGAAATTTTGCAAATGGCGACTCTCAAACCTGAAATTGCCATTCTCGATGAAACCGACTCCGGTCTGGACATTGACGCGCTGCGCATCGTCTCAGAGGGCGTCAACGCCCTGAGCGGCCCCGACCTGGGCGTTTTGGTCATCACCCACTACCAGCGCCTGTTAAATTACATCAAGCCTCATTTCGTTCATATTATGATGAACGGCAAGATTGTTGAATCGGGCGGCCCAGACCTGGCGCTGCACCTGGAAGAACAAGGCTACGAGTGGGTCCGCGAAAAGTACGAAGAAGTTGTTTAGCGCTATTTATTACCGGTACAGGAGATAAATTATGGGCGAAGATGCACAAATCCTAGAGGGGTTAGGGGAATATCAGTACGGTTTTCATGATCGTGATGATTACTATACGTTTAAATCAGAGCGCGGCCTGAGCCGCGAAGTCGTCGAAAATATTTCACGGATGAAGCAGGAGCCGCAATGGATGCTGGACTTTCGCTTGAAAGCCCTCGAACATTACATGGCGCGCCCCATGCCCAATTGGGGGCCGCACCTGCAAGACCTCGATCTGGAGAATATCTTTTATTACGTCAAACCGACCGAACAAAGTGAAAAATCGTGGGATGATGTCCCGGACGACATCAAGAACACCTTTAACAAACTGGGCATCCCTGAAGCGGAGCAAAAATTCCTGGCGGGCGTAGGTGCGCAGTACGAATCGGAGATGGTCTACCACTCGATTCAGAAACACCTCGAGGAACAGGGAGTCATCTTCCTGTCGATTGAAGATGGTCTGCGCCAGCACCCGGATTTATTCCGTGAATATTTCGGGACGGTCATCCCGATTGAAGACAATAAATTTGCCGCGCTCAACTCGGCGGTTTGGTCGGGCGGCTCATTCGTTTATGTGCCGAAAGGCGTCAAAGTGGATCTGCCTTTGCAGGCTTATTTCCGCTTGAATATGGCCAATGTCGGCCAGTTTGAACGGACGCTAATCATTGTGGAGGAAGGGGCTTCGGTGCATTATGTCGAGGGTTGTACCGCGCCTCAGTACACCACCGACAGCTTCCACAGCGGCGTGATCGAGATTATTGTCAAAAAAGGGGCGCGCTCCCGTTACAGCACCATCCAAAACTGGAGTACCAACGTCTACAACCTGGTCACGCAGCGCGCCAAAGTCTTTGGCGATGCCACCCACGAATGGGTGGACGCCAACCTGGGTTCAAAAGTGACCATGAAGTATCCGTCCTGCTATTTGATGGAACCCGGCGCGCACGGAGAAATGCTCTCGATGGCCTTTGCCGGAGCGGGCCAGACTCAAGACGCCGGCAGCAAGATGGTTCACTTTGCGCCCAATACCACCAGCAAAGTTATGTCGAAGTCGATCAGCAAGAACGGTGGACGGGCTTCCTATCGCGGTTTGCTCAAGGTTTACAAAGGCGCAAAAGGCGTCAAATCGAGCGTCGTCTGCGATGCGCTTTTGCTCGATCCTAAGAGTCGCTCAGACACCTACCCCTACATCGAAGTGGACGAGGACGATGTCACGATCGGCCACGAAGCCTCGGTTTCGAAAGTTGGCGAAGAGCAATTGTTCTACCTGATGAGCCGCGGGTTAAGCGAAGAAGACGCCACGACGATGGTCGTCTCTGGCTTCATCGAACCACTGGTCAAAGAACTGCCGATGGAATACGCTGTCGAAATGAATCGCCTGATTCAGCTTCAAATGGAAGGCAGTATCGGCTAGGTTGGCGATACTCTTAATCTCTATATTTTCTGAGCTACGGATAAACCATGGAAGAAAAACCAAAAATTGTCATCAGTTCCCGTTCCCGCCGCCCGGATACAGCCGCCAAGCAATTTTCCTTCGGCCAGGCTGAACTGCCCGGCGGAGCGTTAGCCGAATACCGGGCGCGCGCTTTTGCGGCCTACGAACGCACCAAAATGCCGACCACCAGCGAAGAAGCCTGGCGGCGGACTGATTTGCGCAACTTTCCTTCGGATGTTTTCCGGCTGCCAGGCGAGGGCGCATACAAAGATTTGCCAGTCGTCCCTGAAGACCTGCTCAAACCGCTCACCAGCGACCAGCACGGTGGACAAATTATCCTGACACCGGGCGGCGCTTCCGTCGATTTGGACCAAGAACTCACCCAAAAAGGCGTCATCTTTACCGATCTAAAAACTGCCGAACGTGAGCATCCCGAACTGCTCCAGCGGATGATTGCCAAGACGGTCAACCCTGAAGAAGGCAAATTCGCGGCCCTGGCCGGCGCTTTCTCACAAAACGGAATTGTTTTATATGTCCCGAAGGGCGTCCAGCTCGAAGAACCCTTGCACTCTGTCTTGTGGGGACCGGGCGAAAACCTGGCGCATCTCTCACACATCCTGGTTCTGATCGACGAGGGCGCTTCGGCAACCTACGTCCACGAATCGGCATCGCCCACCCAGGCTGGGGTTGCTTCAATGCACGCCGGGCTGGTTGAAATCCAGGTTTTGCGGGGCGCAAACCTGCGCTTTGTGGAATTGCAATCCTGGGGCAAGCACGTCTGGAACTTCAGCCACGAGCGCGTCCGCGTTGAGCGCGGAGCCAACCTCGATTGGATTTTCGGCGCAATCGGCTCACGCCTGACCAAGAACTTCTCAGAGCTAGACCTGGCCGGTCAGGGCGCGGTCGGACGCATGTCTGGTTTCTATTTTACCGACGGCAACCAGCACCTCGACCACGATACCCAGCAAAATCACCTGGCTCCAAACACCAGCAGCGATCTGCTCTTCAAGGGCGCGCTCAAAGGCAAAAGCCGCTCGGTCTGGCAGGGCATGATCTACGTCGCCCCGGGCGCACAAAAAACAGACGGCTATCAGGCCAACCGCAACCTGGTACTGGATGACCAGGCCCGCGCCGACAGCATCCCCGGCCTCGAAATTTTGGCCGACGACGTGCGCTGCACCCACGGCGCAACCGTTGGCAAACTTGAGGAAGAACCGCTCTTCTATCTTCAATCCCGCGGCATTCCGCGGCCCGACGCCGCCCGGCTGGTCGTCGAAGGTTTCTTCGACCCGATCATGCAGCGCATCCCATTTGAGGGCGTCCGGGCCCGCTTCCAGCAGGCTATTCTCGAAAAAATGGGGTAATCTGCCCGCAAACTGAACACGTAATTCTGCCCGCCCCCCTTTCCTGATTTAGGGAAGGGGGTAACGGCCTGATAAACCGAAAGATTGTATAATAGAGGAACTATGACAGAAACCCACAACATCCCGCCACGAGGCCCTGTTCAAAAAAATGTTCGGGGAGGTACCATGTCTTTTATGCGCTCGCCAGAAATCCAGAATGCTTTTGAAGTTGGCGATATTGTCGAAGCCTTTTGCGATCACGAAAAGGGATCCGATCGTATTCGCGCCTGGCTCAAGGGAGTTGTCGTGCAGGTCGATAACAAAATGGTGGCCGTTCAATTTCGGGGTGATGTCTTCCTGACCGATGGCTGGATGGTTCCAGATCGTATTTTATGGTATCCCAGCAACTCCGAACAAATTCGCCCGGTCACAAGAAAAGCCAAAGAATAAGCCATGTCTTTTAATATTCAAAAAATCCGGGAAGATTTCCCCGCCTTGAAACGGGAAGTCCTGCCCGGCGTTCCCCTGGTCTATTTGGATTCGACGGCCACTTCGCACAAACCCGAAGCCGTTCTGGCCGCCATGGACAGTTATTACCGGCGTTCAAACGCCAACATTCACCGCGGCGTCCACACCCTGGCAGAGGAAGCAACCAGCCTGTACGAGCAAGCCCGCGAAAAGATCGCCCGCTTCATCAACGCCCGCGCTGCCCGACAGGTGATTTACACCCGCAACACGACCGAGTCGATTAACCTGGTCGCCTACTCTTGGGCGCGCACCAACCTGCAAAGCGGCGATCTGCTGATCACGAGCGAGATGGAACACCACAGCAATCTCGTCCCCTGGCAGATGCTGGCCGCCGAACGCGGAATCCGGCTCGAATTCATCCCCGTTACCGAAGACGGCCTGCTCGACCTGGACGAATATCGCAAACTGCTAACGCTCGGCCCAAAACTGGTGGCATTTACCCACATGTCCAACGTTCTGGGGACAATTAATCCCGCCAAAGAGATCATCCGCCTGGCGCATGAGGCCGGAGCCATAACGCTGCTGGACGGCGCGCAATCTGTGCCCCATTTTGCGGTTGATGTCCAGGATTTGGACGTCGACTTGCTGGCCTTTTCCGCCCATAAAATGGTTGGGCCAACCGGAATTGGCATTTTGTATGGCAAGCAAGCCCTGCTCGAAGCCATGCCGCCCTTCCTGGGCGGCGGCGACATGATCAAAACCGTCCACCTGCGCACGTTCAGCCCAAACACCATCCCGTATAAATTTGAAGCGGGGACGCCCGCCATCGCCGAAGCAATTGGCTTTGGGGCCGCCTGTGATTACCTGAGCGAGATCGGGATGGACGCCATCGCTGCCCACGAACACGCCATCAGCGAGTATGCGCTCGAACGGCTGGAGGAAATTCCCGGGTTGCGGGTTTTTGGCCCGTCTGCCGAGAAAAAAGGCGGCGTGGCATCCTTCACGTTAGACGGCATCCACCCGCACGATGTCGCCCAAATTCTCGACCGGGACGGGATCGCCATCCGGGCCGGCCACCACTGCGCCCAGCCCCTGCACGAGAAATTCAAGATCCCGGCCACCAGCCGCGCCAGTTTCTATCTCTATTCAACGACCGCAGAAGTGGACAAACTGGTTGAGGGCATTTATAAAGTTAAAAAATATTTCAGCTAACATTTTTGCTTCAAGCCCTTCGACTTCGGGCTACGCCCTCCGCTCAGGGCTTGAAGCACCTGACACCTGATACTGGACAACCCATGGACGATCTCTACCGCGAAGTTATCATCGAACACTATAAAAACCCAGCCTATCGTGGGCGGCTCGACCCGCACGATATTTTTTTTGAAGACAACAACCCGCTCTGCGGCGACCACATCGAAATCAGCTTGCAAATCGGCCCGGATGAAACCGTCAGCGATGCCCGTTTTGATGGTCATGGCTGCGCAATCTCGCAAGCCGCCGCCGATCTGCTGGTCGAATCGATCATTGGCAAACCGCTTGAAGAAGTCAAAAAACTGAACAAACAAGATGTGCTCGATCTGCTCGGCATCGATCTCGGCCCGGTGCGCCTGAAATGCGCCCTGCTCTCGCTGAAAGTACTCAAAGCGGGGGTGTACGGCCTGGGCGAAGCTGGAGACGATCTGGTGGAGTAAAAAACATGTTCAATTACACCTCTTACGACGAAGCCCAGGCCACTTTTTTCGAAATCGCCCCGGCCAGTGAAGTGCCCAACGGCGAACGCTTATTCATCGAAATGGATGGCAAATCGATTGTAATTTTCAACGTGGCCGGACAGCTGTTTGCGATTGCAGACTTATGTACCCACGATGATGGCCCACTCGGCGATGGCGACCTGGAAGGCTACAACATCGTCTGCCCGCGGCACGGCGCGGAGTTCGACATCCGCACCGGTCAGGCGGTCCAAATGCCAGCCGTGATCGATATTTCAGCCTATCCGCTCAAAATCGTGGACGGCAATATCTGGCTTGGGCTGCCCAAGGAATAAATTACCCGGCGCTTTTCTTTCAGCAGGATGGTTGTAGGACAAGTCGATCTCAGCTTGTCCTACTTTTACGATTTGATACAATGACCTCATGCCCATGCCCCGCATTGAACTAATCCAACTGCTCACCCCGCGCCTCGAGCGCCTCTCGGTCGATTCAATCTGGGCCCGGCGCGCGAGCGGGCTGCGGCGCTCACTCGTCAAAGCCATCGAAGCCGCAGAAAGCAACCAGCCGCTCCCGAACGACCAGCTCGACAACCTGATCGAACGCACCTTCGAAATCCTGTCAAAATCTGCCCGCGAAATTCCCGACCCGGCCCGCCAGCTTTGGCAGGACATCCAAAAGCCAGCCCCCAATGAAAAAAACTGACCCAACCACCCTGAAAATCGTCGCCCTGGCAGGCGGCGTCGGCGGCGCAAAACTGGCCGACGGCCTGGCGCAACTCCTTCCGCCCGAAAACCTGACCGTCATCGTCAATACCGGCGATGACTTTCTACACTGGGGGCTGAACATCTCTCCAGACCTCGACACCGTTTGCTACACGCTCGGCGGGCTGGCCAATCCCGTCACCGGCTGGGGGCGGATGGAGGAAAGCTGGAACGTCTTCGAGCAAATGGAACGTCTCGGCGCTGAAGCCTGGTTCCGGCTGGGGGATAAAGACCTCGCCACCCACCTGGAACGGACTCGCCGTTTACGCGCCGGGCAGCCACTCTCAGGCATCACCCGCCACTTTTGCCAGGGCTGGAGCATTCGCCACAGCGTTTTGCCGATGACGGACGATCCGGTTGCGACCCTGGTCGATACCGTTGAAATGGGCGAACTGGCCTTTCAGGAATATTTCGTCCACCAGCGCTGCGAGCCGACCGTCAAGGGATTCCGGTTTGCGGGCCTCGACCGCGCCCGGCCCGCCCCGGGCGTTGCTGAAGCCCTGCAGGCCGCAGACGCAGTCGTCCTTTGCCCGAGTAACCCGTGGGTCAGCGTCGACCCGATTTTAAAGATTTTGACCGCTCTCGATCCGCCCCTTTTCGAAGAAAATGAGGGGCAGAAGGTGGTCGCCGTCAGCCCGATCATCGCCGGCAAAACGGTCAAAGGCCCGGCAGCCAAGATGTTTGCAGAGCTGGGGGTGGAACCCTCCGCTTTAGCGGTAGCCAGGCATTACGGGAGTCCGCTCCTGGCAGGATTCGTGCTCGACACGCTCGATGCCAGTTTGACGGAAGCGGTTGCAGACATGAATATCGTCCCCTTTTTTACCAATACAATCATGAATTTGTCAGACAACCGCCGCCAATTGGCCCAAGATGTGCTAAACTTTATCCAGAGATTAGCGATATGAGTATTTGGGCAATTGTGCCTGTCAAGCCATTGCGTTTGGGAAAATCACGCCTGTCTGGGGTTCTAAGCGACGATGAACGCTCGCTTTTGAACCGCATGTTTTTGGAAAACGCGCTCGATATTTTGCGGGCTGTTCCCAGAATTGGTCAGACCCTGGTCGTCAGCCGCGACCCACAAGCCCTGGCAATTGCGCGTGAATTTGGGGCGCGGACGGTGCTGGAAGACGGCACGCCAAACCTGAACAATGCCCTCCAAAGAGCAACCCTGCTGGCGCACAGCTTTAATGTCAATGGAATCCTGATTTTACCGGCAGACCTGCCCCTCCTGGCCCAGGCCGATATAGAAAGTTTTATCGCCGCTCATGCAAATGGTTCAGCGCGGCGGGTAACAATTTGTTCAGACCGCCACGGTGACGGGACAAATGCCCTTCTGGTTTCGCCGCCGGGCTTGATTAGCTATAAGTATGGGCCGAAATCTTTTACGCGGCATTGCGAAATGGCTCACGAGAAGAACGCCCGTTTAAAAATCGTAAGCAACCCCAATCTTGCGCTCGATCTGGATACACCCGCCGACCTGGACTTATTCAATTCGATCAAGGCCAACGTTTGAGCGGCCCAGCTTTTTACCCTAACCAGCAAGCAAACCCGGAGGAATCCTATGACCGAAAGAATGGCTCTCTATTTACAAGATTCGCACGACCTGCGCGACGGGCTGGATTACGTGCGCTACGCCGAGCAGCGCGGCTTCGAGGCGGTCTGGCAGGCTGAAAGCCGCCTGGTGCGCGATGCAATCGTGCCGATGGCCGCTTATGCAGCTGTGACCGATAAAATCAAGGTCGGTTCGGGCGTAATCAATAACTGGACGCGCAATATCGGCCTGCTGGCAGCGACCTACCTGACCCTGGACGACCTGGCCCCCGGCCGAATCATTTGCGGGCTGGGCGCATGGTGGGACCCGCTCGCCAAAAACGTGGGCATCGACCGCAAGAAACCGCTGACCGCCATGAAAGAGACCATTGAAGTGATGCGCCGCCTGCTAAACATGGAACGGGTTACGTTTCATGGTGAGTTTATCCACGTAGACGGGATCGAGCTGGACGTGGTGCATGGCCGCCGCGAACCGCGCCATGTGCCGTTGATGATTGGCGCAACCGGCGATAAGATGATGGAAATGACCGGCGAGATCGCCGATGGGGCCGTCCTGAATTATTGCGTCGCGCCCGAATACAACGACCGCGCCCTGGAATTGCTCGACGCGGGCGCACGGAAAGCGGGCCGCACGCTGGACGACATTGACCGCCCGCAGTTGATCGTCTGCTCGGTTGACGAGGATCACGACAAGGCCATCGACACGACCAAGATGCTCTTGTGCCAATACATGGCCCAGCAGCCACATATTGCCAAAGCCAGCGGCGTGAGCGACGAGGTGGTGCATGAAATCCAGTCCACTCTCGGTTGGCCCGCGACAAAAGAGCAGATCAACAAGGCCAAGCATCATGTGCCCGATGAACTGGTTTATAAAATCACCGCATCAGGCACACCCGAAGAAGCGCGGGGTAAGGTGCAAGAATATGTCAAGCGCGGCTGCACCTGCCCGATCCTGTACCCGGTCGGTGGAAATTTCAGACTGCTAATCGATACCTTCGCGCAGGCCTAGCAAAGCAAAGCCCCCGTCCGCTAAAAGTGGACGGGGGCTTTTTCTATTAACATCCGGCTGCTCTGCGAGAAACTCAGGGCAGCGCTGCTCTTTTTTGCTTAAGTTATCGCTGAATAGATTGCTGTGTTGGCTCAAGACCAGGATTCTTATACCCGGACTGATTCCCAGGCCTGGCGGACGTGACTCTGGTCGTGTTCGAGCATGAAACCGGCCAGTTCGTTCAGCCGGGTCGGGCCAAAAATGGTGTGGCGCACCTTGCGGTTCCACTGTTCAGGCGTTAGCGTTTTGAGCAGCGCAATCAATTCCAGGCGCGCAGCGGCGTAATCTGCAAAGGCTTGCAAGCCATCTTGATGGATGTAATCGCGCTGTTCGGCCCAGGGATCGGTATCCTGTCCGGCAACGAACGCATTCTCATCCTTGAGCGCGGCCTGGAAGCGCGGCAGGTTGACCTCGCGCTCGACATCGCGCAGATGGCACAGGATTTCCGTCAGCGCCCACTCGCCGGGGGCCGGGCGGACTGTCCACGCGTCCAGCGGGGTGGTCATCGTCAGGGTGTGGATCGCCGCCAGGCTGGCCGGCAGCGCAATCAACAAGGCTTGAGGGTTGGAGAAGTTCGGGAGGAGCGTCGCAAGATCGACCTGTTCAAGCCAGCGGCGCAGATCGTCAAAAGTGCCTTGGGGGATGGATTCCGCTTCAGGCTCTGCCTGGCCTTCAGCGCGCAGCCAGAAAGCGGCCAGTCCCGCCTTCTGAGCGGGAAAAATATCACGCTCGAGACTGTCACCGATCATCAGAACGGGTTCGGCATCCCAGCCCAGGCGCAGTAAAAACTCAGGGTAGTAGGATTGCGAAATCTTGGCGAAGTGAAACGTCTCAAAATCAGAAATCAGGCTGAATTGAGTCAGATCGGAGGTCAGGTCTGCCCAGCGCAAACGGTGCAAGATGGCCTTGCGTGGGAAAAGCGGGTCGGTCGCCACCGAAACGTCAAATCCGCGCCCAAAAGCCCAGCGCACAAATGCCTGCGCATCCGGGCGCGGGCTGGTCAGCGGCTGGAATTCGGGAAAAATGTTGTCGTAGAAGTAATCAATCTCCGCCGCTAACGCTCCACGAGGCACGCCAAGCGGTGGATAAAAAATATCGTTAAAGACCTGCTCCAGGGTCTGGAGCGGGTCGGCGCTGGTGTACATGGCGCGCGTGCCGCGCGCCAGCCCGGTCAACAAATCATCCTGCGGAAACTGTCCCGCAAGATAACCGGTCAACCTCTGGAAGTAGACCGGGATGAGCGCTTCGATATTGGAATTTAGGAGGGTGTCGTCGAGATCGAGCAGCAGATGGAGGGTCATTTTTTCACTTCGAAGATGGGTGGGATGGGGTGGCATTCGCCGCAGCCGATATGCGGCTCGCTGACGGAGCGGCTGGTTTTCTGGCAATAGGCTGTCACTTGCACCCGGCGCTGAAAGGCGGCAGAAAGCGGGCGGCCAACGCTGGCCCGCAGGGTCATGTGTTGACAGGCGTTCGCGCTAATGATGCCAGGCACGGGACAAGTTTTGCACAAATCGGGCGTCCATTTTTCGCCGGCTGCATCCAGCAGGCGGCATTCTTCAACAGAACGTCCGCGAAAATAATTCCCATAAAAATAAGAGCATTCTTTACCGGCAGGTGTTTTCATCGTTACTTCCTATAGGTTGGGTATTTTTTTGAATTATAACCGCCTTGCGCCAGGCCGCCTGAAAGACACGGCTATTGAACGTGAGCCAGGCCAGTTCTCAAAACAGATGACAACAAAAAAGCCGAGGAGTTTCTCGGCTTTTTTGTTTCCGGGTCAGCAGGGCGCTATACGCGCGTAACGTACTCACCCGTGCGCGTATCGACGCGGATCGTATCGCCTTCTTTGACAAAGTTCGGAACCTGGACCTCGATCCCGCTCTCAACCTTAACTTTCTTGGTGACGCCGGTGGCGGTATCGCCGCGCACGGCCACTTCGGCGGCAGTCACCTTCAGGTCGACGGTAATGGGCAGTTCAATATCGAGCGGCGCGCCGTTATAGAAGGTCAGCTTGCATTCCATGCCCTCCTTCAGAAAACCGGACATGTCGCCAATCACGTCCAACGGAATAGCGGGCTGGTCGTAGGTTTCGTTATCCATAAAGTGGAAGTGATCCCCATCGCCATACAGAAACTGGACATTGTGGAAATCCAAACGGGCTTCCGCAACGCGATCCCCAGACTGGAAGGTTTTCTCAATATTGGAGCCGGTTTTCAGGTTGCGCGCCTTAATCCGAATGGTGGCATTGCCGCGGCCAGGTTTGTGGTGGCTGTATTCGAGCACCTTAAACAAATGCCCGTCATATTCGAAAGTAACGCCTTTGCGAAGATCATTTACATCAATCATACGAATTACATCCTTTGTTCTTGCACTAGAGAAATTTAACTTGTGAATTATATCGCAACGGCAGGATTTCGAGAATGGAAGAATGAGAAATTCA
>JAVEWN010000158.1:0-4928 GCA_034004515.1 Anaerolineales bacterium
CTCCGTGCCCATAACGATCTCAGCTGGGCGTAGTGGCGGGTGCGGTTTGCAGGCCATCATAATTTTTATAATATTTATTCCTGATAACGATGTAAATTGAAACCATCCACATTAATCCAGAATAAATTATGAAATAATGGATGTTCATTTTTGGGACGGCATTCATTTGGCTAAAAGTCGCTTCAGTTTGAAAGAGGACTGCCGCATTATTCATCATCCAATGAAAGAAGATACCGGCCAAAAACAGGTTTTTATTATTTCTTAAGTAAAAATAGGTCATCACAATGGAAGCGGCGATTTCAGTAATAATAAAAACAGGATAGTAATTTATCCCAATTGCATATTGCGTGGATTCGGGATTGAAAAATTCCACCAAATGCCATGCCCCAAAATAAAACCCGACAATCAGTGAACTGACAAGTGGAGAGTGTTTTTTTAACAATTCGGGTAAAGCATAGCCGCGCAAACCAAAAACTTCTTCAACGATTGGGCCGCCCAGCAAGATCATTATTAATAAGAGCGGGATGTAGAAAGGCTCATTTCTGATCATGTTAAAGGATGGAACGTCGCCAAATATAAAAAAAGCGAGCAGCAGAGTCACAATATTTACGCCAACCAGCAGCAGGATAATTTTGAGATATTCAGAGACGGGTGCCTTGATTCTGATCGCGGATTTCAGTTGATCGAGTATGCCCGGCCAGCCTTTCAGAATCGCGGTTAATATTATTCCCGAAATAGGCATACCCCACATAAACCAGTTTGGCTTGCCCGTAATGAGCCAGGGCAAATAGCCGAGAACAGTGGTTAATGTAAAAAATATGAGAACCTGGTGCTTTTCTATCGTTTTTTTCATCTCGATCTCTTTCTTGAACTCCCAAGATTCTTTGGCGCTTCAGGTCAGATTATACTCGCAGGCAGGCCCCCAGACGCGCGCAGCCGCCGTCGCAAGGTTCGATCAACTTCGCCCTGAGCGGAGGCCCGCACGCTTCCGCGGGCCGCAGTCGAAGGATATTCCCCTTCGACTACGCTCAGGACGAAAAATATTAATGGGACATTGTCAAAGTAAATCCATAAAAAAAAGACAGATGGAGCGGCATTTTTGCCTTTTCATCTGTCTTCTTTGTGGGCGCGGAGGGACTCGAACCCACGACCTCACGGATGTGAACCGTGCACTCTAACCAGCTGAGCTACGCGCCCGTCTTACAGGGTCTTTCAGGATGTGCGCGCGAATTATAAGGCAGGTCCCCGCCTTTTGCAAGACGCGATTTTCAGAGCCGGCGCACTTTCACACCGCCCCCAACCCTATTCTTTTTCGGCCTGTTGATCCAATTTCTCCAGCAGCAAATTAAATTCGAGGTTCTCGCGCAGGCTGGTCAGGAATTTCGTTCCGCGCAAGTCGTCCGCATCTGCTGCGCCGCGCTCGACGGCCGCGGCCAGGTGGGTCAGGGCCCGTTCGGACTGCCCAAGCATGGCGGCGGCGCAGCCCGCGCCAAAATAGGCCCAGTCTGGCGCGTCCGGCAGGGCCAGGCTTTTTTCGTAACAGGCCAGAGCGTTGGCAAAATTCTCATCCAGCAGCTCAAAATAAGCACGCTGGCCCATGTTGAGGGCCGGGTCAAACGAACCCAGATAAACCGGGTAATCGGCCAGATGCTCGAAGCCGGCCTTGAGAGCGGTCTTGCCCGAAGCAAAATTGCGCGCATTGCAGTGCCAGCCAACGCGCGCCACATCCCGCGCCTGGGCCATCTCGACAAAAGCCAGGGCCAACAGCGTCCCCAGTCCGCGCTGACGCAGATCGGAGCGGATGGCAAGCCCAACCTCGCAGCGATGATGGGTATTGTATTCTGACAGGCACCAGCCCAAAATCTCGTCGGCCCGGGTCAGGCAAACGCCAAAACTTTTTTGCAGAAAATCCGCCAGGCTGGGGCGTTCAGAAAGCATCTCGTCGGTTAGAAAATCCGGGTTGTGCCAATTCCCGGCCAGCAAAGCCGCGTCCACCGCGCGCAGCTCCATCCCGGCTGGCAGCAGGCCGCGCCAATCGGCTTTGGCTTGCTTAAAGGCGTAATACTGCATCCCGCGCAGATACGGTTCGCGCTCTTTGAGCATCAGCCCGATGAACGGCTCCCAGGATTGGTCCGGGTAGAAAAGCAGGTAGTCCCCGCGCCCATCCTGAAGGGCCTCGCGCATCAAAGTCCCAAAGAAAACCGTCCGGGCGCTTTCCGCCAGCACGCGGCTGCCCGGCTTGCCCGCCAGATAAATCCGCGATTGGATGCGGGTCAGGGCCAGGTGGGGGTGCTCGAGATCGTCGACGTAGACCGGCGCAGTCAGCTCCCCAGCCAAAAGGGCTTGCAAGGCCAGGTGCATCTCGATCTTACGAAACAGCGGGCGCACCCGCCGCAGGTCTTCAACCGGCAAAAGAAACAAGGTCAATCTCCGAAAATGTGTTTTAATTCAGGCATGAGCGCTTCATTCTACCAGATAAGACAATGCCAGAACGCCTCCTGCGGGCTGAGATTCCCGCTGGTCGAGGGTCAAATTCCGGGTGCGAGATGTCCGGGCTGTTTGGGGGAAACCGTCAAAGTGGCGGAATATGCCCTGCTGCCCGAATCCGTCAAACCAGCGGATGGAGCTGCGCCGCCCGGGCCTGTCGCGCTGCTCGACAACATCCGCTCGGCCTGGAACGTGGGAGCCATCTTCCGCTCTGCCGACGGATTCGGTTTCAACGGCCTGCACCTGTGCGGAATCACCCCCAGCCCCGCCAACGATTCCGTCCGAAAGACCTCCCTCGGCGCTGAGAAGCAGCTGGCCTGGCAGAGCCACCCCAACTCCCTACTGGCCGCCCACGATTTAATCCAGAGCGGCTACACGCTATTCGCGCTTGAGTTAACCGCAGATGCCAGCCCGCTGCCTGAGCTTGAGAGACTGGCCCGGCCCCCAAAAATTGCGCTCGTGCTCGGCAGCGAGGTCTGCGGCGTAGACCCGGATATCCTGGCCCTGTGCGCCCACAAGCTCTACATCCCGATGCGCGGACAAAAGCGTTCGTTTAACGTAGCGGTTGCCTTTGCGGTAGCCGCCTACGAGCTGACCCGCAGCCAGGTTGGGCTTCCACCGGCGGCGCTCACAAACGCGGCCCGCGCCATTTCCTGATCCGCCCGGCTCCCGGCGGCAGGATTTTCTGGGCCCGAAACGGAAACCAGCCCAATTCTGCGCGGACAGCCTGCTCTTCCAACTCGGTCGCACCCCAGGCCAGCGACGCGCCCAGCGCGCCGAGCAGGGCTGAGGCCGCGTCATTCGTCAGGAACAGAGAAGCAGCGGCCAGCGCAAGCCCCAGCCCCAGCAGATACGGCCACCACAAATAGCCAAAATAGCGCTCGCCGCGGATGACCCACACAAATCCCAGGCCGATAATCAGCAGGGTCGAGAGACCGATCAGAATGCCGAAAAAGTTCATGTCACTATCCCTGAGCGGAACGGAGTGCAGTCGAAGGGCGGTGCGGGGCGCAGTCGAAGGGCGGTGATCAGCATTCATCATCCAGTTCAGGCCCTTCCCCGGCCTCGACCGGGCGGCCAAGCGGATCGCGGTTGAGCAGGTCGAGCGTGGTCGCGGAGGGATAGCGCGCCAAAATGCGCTTGTGGCGCGGGTTGTGCGGGTTGGCCGGGGCGTGGCCGGTCTGGACGCGTTTTTCCTGGCGGTGAAACTCAAACGCGTCCCAGAGCAGGGTCACACCCAAAATGCCGAGGGCCGCCGAAACGGGCATCGAATCGGTCAGCAGGGCAGCGGCCCACGTTCCAAGACCAAGCAAGACGCAAATCGCTAGGGCCGGCCGCAGGTCTCGCAGGTTCGCTTCAAATTTGCGGACCGCGACATGCCCGCCCCAGATTCCGAGGAAGGTGGCCAAGGCGGCGGAGAGGCCGGCCAGGTTAAGTTCCATTATGGGCTGATCCGTTGCAAAAATCCGGGGCGGCGCTTTTCGAGCGGCCGAACATTCAGAGAGAGAGTGCGGCAGGTTTTCACAAGCCTCCTTCTAAAAAATTTAACGCGGCCCCGCTCACGCGGGGGCAGGTCAAAGAGCGTACCCCTTTAGATTAAGATACTTGATGGTTATGCGCTACAGAAGACACGCTGCGCGAACAGAAATCAGGACGCAAAAACATCGCTGGGGAGGGCAGACACACGAAAACCGACGCTGAAGCGACGATAGTGCGGATCGAGGTAGTCGCGGTAGGACACCCGCGCGCCGCCTTGATTGAGGTACCACGAGCCGCCACGCCATGATAAATAGTCGTGGTCTTTGTCACAATAATTTGCCTGCCACTCCCAGACATTCCCGCTCATGTCCATCACTTGATGCGGGCTTGCGCCGTTGGGGTACATCCAGACCGGCGTCGTGCGCCCAATGCCGCTTTCATCCGTGTTGGCATAACGTGGCAGGTCTTTTATCTTCTCTTTGTCCAGTTCGCCAAAAGCAAAACGCTTGTTTTTCGTACCGACAGCGGCCAGTTCCCATTCCTCTTCTTTGGGCAGGCGGATTTCGGCTGGCTTCGCCAGGCCCTGCCGGCCTTCTTCCAGTTCATCCCAATTCGCCAGCAGCCATTTGCAGTAGGCGTTGGCTTCGTACCACGAGATGCCCACCACCGGCGCGTTCGGGCGCATGACGCCAAAACGGGCGTCCGTCCAATAACGGGGGTAGGCTTTTTTGCGCGCGTCCCAGTTTTTTTCCAGCCACGCATAGCCCGCCTTGCGCGAGTCGCCTAAATTCTGGAAGCCTTCTTGCGGCCCGCCATATTGCGGGAAATCAAACCAGTATTTCTCGGCATGAAAGTCCTCGGCTTCCAGGAAGCGCGCATACTGGGCATTTGTAACTGGGCATTTGTAACCGGGTATTTTGCAATGGCGTAAGGCGCGTAGGGCGCGTAGGGCGGGATGTTAT
>JAVEWN010000050.1:0-23690 GCA_034004515.1 Anaerolineales bacterium
TGCCCAGCTCTCGCGCAAATTCTTCCGCGCTTGGCATGTGGGCTTGTATCTCTTTTTCTTGCTTGTTCATTGGGTTTCCTTTCTACTTCGAGGATAACCCATTTACACACTTTATCTTACACCCTCACCAAGCGTACCATTTATCGCGTCAAATATGATCTTTTGGATGAATATTTACGCCAACAAATCAAATCTCCCGACGTTCAAATGCGTCTTGCGTAAGTCCTAAGCATGATCGATCCTAGTTTGTGACAATTCTGTACCCATTGCCGAACAACCAAATGCTTGCGCCATGCGGCACCAATCCCCCCATCCCATTGCAAAATCTAGAAACTGAAGTTCACCCGGGTTCACCCCAAAGTGTTTTATACAAATCTCAACTTCACCTGCCAACCGCAAGTAATAATCCACATCACGGTTCATTACCTTCGAACGAAAAATGCTTTGAGGGTCAATCCATTCCTCATACAATTTCGTCATATATTGATCGTTTAGGATCAAGCGTTGATATACAAGACCGCAATCCTTACATTCATCCACCACAAAATTCGCGCTTCCCAACGCTTCAAATTCTATCCCCCCAACCGGGGAATAAAACCGCTCCAGGTAAGTTCGTACAGGGGGATGGGTAAAAGCCGCAGAATACAATTCCTGCTTTAAAGCCGATTTACACCCCGGACACCCATCTCGTGAAACAAAATTTCCTTCACTCATCTGCGATTCCCAACGGAACTTCACCAGATCGAACTTCCCTCGAGATGGACCAATCGGCAGCCGGGCTGATATACCCTCGTACAACCCATCGGTAATACTTGTTTTCATCTTCGCCAATGTTCAAGACCGCGAAATCAAAAACATGTTCCACAAAGTCAATAGGTTTGCCACTTTTATAGCTCCATATGCCCAAAGTAAAGGCATATCGTTGCGGCAACAAAGGTATATTCATACTAAAGTCTACAAAACATTCACCTGGATATAAATGATAAGGAAGTTTTTCATTGTCAGTTGAAAAAGATTGAATGATATGCGTCCCGTCCATTGATATTATGCTGACCTCGATCATTGCATCTATTACTTCCCTGATTGCCTTAATACCAATCATAACATTGACAGGCTGCCCAAAGAGGAAGTTGGAAACAAGGTTTCCATCTTTATCAAACATAGTTAAACTTTGTATTATTGCCTCAGCACTACCCTTCCTTGGAATATCGTCAGGGACATTACCCGATTCAGAAATCTGGGTGTTGGTTTGTAAGTATTCACCAATGACTTGTTCCGGATCACCATCGGAAACGAGTTTCCCTTCTTGTAGTAGTAGCACCCTTCTACAAAGAGATTTTATTGAACCTAGGTTGTGACTCACAAAAAATACTGTGCGATCTTGCCGGGTTATATCTTTCATTTTTCCCAAACACTTATTTTGAAAATCTGTATCCCCAACCGCTAACACTTCGTCCACTAATAGAATTTCTGTTTCTAGGTGCGCTGCTACCGAAAATGCTAAACGCACATACATTCCGGATGAGTAACGCTTGACCGGTGTGTCAATGAACATGCCTACACCTGAAAAATCTACAATTTCATCAAATCTACGCCTCACTTCTTCCTTACTCATACCCAGAATCGCCCCATTCAAATAGATATTCTCTCGCCCGGTTAGTTCAGGATGGAAACCGGTGCCAACTTCCAACAGGCTTGTGATGCGGCCTTTTACTTTAACCAATCCTTTCGTAGGGGCAGTGACACGAGAGAGAACTTTCAATAAGGTGCTTTTACCCGCTCCGTTTCGTCCGATAATGCCCAGAATTTCACCTTGCTTTACGGAAAAATTGATATCTTGCAAAGACCAAATAATTTCGCCATCGCGACCACTTTGATCAGTTTGCCCAATTTTAAGCAGAGGGGTAGGCTTGCCTCTCGTTTTTGCCCACCAGACTTCCAAATCTCTTGAGAGTGTGCCAGCGCCAATTTGTCCTAGTCGATATGCCTTAGAAAGGTTTTCTATATAGATAACAACATTATTCATTCAATCTCCGCAGTATTCGCTTATGGCTAACCAACCCGCATATCGTCTTTGATAATAACTCTTGGTTTTGTTGAGACAACTATACTGTCTTTTGGAATATTTCCTGATACCGATGTTCCCATTCCTACAATTGTCCTGTTTCCAATACATGTGTCTTTTAAAATGATTGAACGTGCACCAATCCACACATCATTTCCAATTGATATTGGTTTAGGATTTTCTTTCTCAATTTCAGTTGTACCATTGGGGTATCCGGCTTCAATCCTGTCACGACGTTTCTTCCAATCCGTTGAATGTGTGTTGGTATCAAAAATCAGGCAATCATAAGAAATTAAGCAATAATCACCAATCGTGATCTCTTCTTCACATCTCACCCATGTCCCACTGCCAATTCCAGTGTTGGAACCGACTTTAATCTTGCCCCCAAACCTAACATGGAAGCGGGCAGAACTATAAGACTTTGATCCAAAAATCAATGAACCATTGTCAAGTCTTGCATCAAATGAGGATTTCAAGATGCACCCAGATTCTGTTCTAAAGGACCCTTCATTTTGAACTATGATAGTTGTTCTTTGAATAGTAGCATCATCCCCAATAGTAACCATACTACCATCAGTAACCAAGAGATAAACATTATCAAGATTACAATGGTCACCTATGACTAATGTTGAATTTTCTCCTACTCGAATTGTTGCGTTTTTCAACATCACCTTCTTTCTAATGTTAATAGAACCAAGACGATTGCAGGATATACGTGACTTTCCAGAAATATAACTACCCTCCCCCATTTTTATATTCTTACCTAAGCCTAACGATGGAAGTAAATATTCATTGTAAAAAGAAATAAGAAAACGAAATAATTTTCGTAAAATCTTTAAGGAATCATCATAACAACGCTTTATGAAATTATAAAGAATCATAATCTACCTCGGTGCCGATCTGTCATAGCCGGTTAGTCTTGGGGATGTTTTCTATAGAGCTTACAACTGCCATCTGCCTTCATTACCCTAAATCAGAAATTTGGAAATATATCTTCCGCTATGGACAAAACCCGAAAAAACTCAATTGCTTCCAAAAGAACCTATGTTTACTTTGTCGAATCAAGGGCAGCTAAAAGCGCCCGGTAAATATACTCCTGGTTGGCTTCTTCAAGCTCTGGATAAATTGGTAGGGAAAGCACCTCGGCCGCAGCCTTTTCTGTATTGGGCAAGTCACCTAACTTGTATCCCAGCATTTGATATGCCGGTTGCAAATGAAGAGGAATTGGATAATGGATGCCCGCCCCAACTCCCTGACTCTGTAAAAAGCTCAGTATTTTATCCCTATGTTCCATTAGCCGTATCACAAATAGATGATAGACCGAATAAGTATTCTGGTCATCCTCGGGTAACTGGATGGGCAAGTCACGAAGCAAGTTAAAGTAGTTTTTTGCACACTTTCTGCGCAATGTGGTCCAATCGGACAAATGTGGAAGTTTTGCCTTTAGAATGGCGGCCTGAATTGTATCCATCCGCTCTCCAAAGCCAGCGATCTGATGTTCGTATTTGCTTTCAAAGCGGCCATGATCCCTCAACATCCGAATTTTTTGGGCAATTTTCTCGTTGTCAGTGGTGACCGCGCCCGCATCGCCATAAGCCCCCAAGTTCTTGCCTGGATAAAAACTAAAACTGGCCGCGTCGCCAAGAACACCAACAGTCTGCCCTTTGAATTGTGCTCCGTGAGCCTGGGCCGCGTCTTCTACAACCATTAAACCGTGCTTTTGCGCCACCGCGTTGATCAAATCCATGCGCGCCGGCCTTCCATACAGATGGACCGGAACGATTGCCTTTGTTTTCGGAGTAATAGCTGCTTCAATTTTCATTGGATCCATCAAATAAGTTGAGGGATCGATGTCGATAAATACCGGTGTCGCCTGACATTGAACAATCGATTCGGCTGTCGCTGTAAAAGTATGCGCCACCGTAATTACCTCATCGCCCGTACCCACATCACAAGCTAGCAATGCGAGTTGCAAGGCGGATGTCCCAGATGCCACTGCAATACAATACTTTGCGCCGCAAAAGCGGGCAAAATCAGCCTCGAACGCAAATACATCCGGCCCCATGATAAAGGCTGTATCGCGAATAACTCGCTCGATCGCTGCGTCTATTTCGGCCTTAATGCTTTGATATTGGGCTTTTAAGTCCACCAACGGAATTCTATTGGTCATGGGTATTTTCCAAGTATTCGGGAATATCGTAAATGTACTTGACAATGACAGCAGGATTACCAGCAACCACAGCCCCGTCAGGGACATCTTTTGTCACTACAGAACCTGCTCCTACAAACGCACTCACGCCGATGGTTATGCCTGGCAAAATGGTAGAATTTGCGCCAATTTTTGCATTTCTCTTTACAATCGGACCCTGCAGGTTGTTTTTTGCGCTTGCGCTGTGCGGATAACGCGCATTGGTGAGAACAACGTTGGGCCCAATCCATGCATCATCTTCGAGAATGGAAAATTCAGGGACAAAAACATTCGTATGGATACGAACCCTATTTTTTATTTCGACATGGTGCTCAATCACAGAATGCGTACCAATACTGACATTATCGCCAATATTGTTGGATTCGCGTATCATAACACCGTGGCCTGTTTGAAAATTAATGCCGATCTTGTTCCCAGCATAGATCACGGTATGTGAACGAATAATTGCCCCTGTTCCGATATGTGTTTCAAGTTCACCGGGCGCCACGCCGCGTGGGGGCTCACCAAGAATGATAAATAATCCTATCGAACTATTTTCTCCCAGATAAACTGCCGGGAAAACATGCGTATCTTTTGTCATGCTGCAGCCCAAATTTCTTTCGGTAAATTGACCTCCGCTCCGCTGCTGGCAGATTCATACATTGCTTGAACCAACGCCACCGACTTACGCGCTTCATAACAATCCGTTTTTGGATTACGGTCATCCCGGACAGCTTCGATCATATCCATAAATACTGCCTTATGACTTGTTCCATAAACATTAACAGGATCAAGTTGATCCTTCATTAGAGTTTCCCTTTCGTGTTCTAATTCCCCTTCAATTTTCCATATCGATTTACGATTTAGAGCGGTTCCTCCGATCTTTACCGAACCCATCTCTCCAAAAATGGACACCGAACCTTCCAGGTTTTCTGGATAAGTAAGCGTGGACCCCTCAACCACGCCTAATGCCCCTCCCTCAAAGCGCATCACCGCGACGCCAGCATCTTCCATTTCCATTTTATGCGCCAAGGTTGCCTTATATGAAAATACGCTAACCACAGGTTTGTCCATTAACCACTGCAGAGCATCAATATGGTGGATGGACTGATTTAACAACGCCCCACCATCCATTTTTTGTGTGCCATGCCAGCCATCCTCATAATATTCCTGAGGGCGATACCATCTTACAGTTGCATTCCCAAGCAAGGTATTTCCAATTTTGCCGGAATCAATCAAAGCCTTTGCCTCCCGCACAGGCGGATTGAAGCGGTTTTGCAGAACCACACAAAGTTTTTGGCGCGTACTATTAATGCAATCGATAATCCGTGTTGTTTCATCCAGATTCATTGCCATTGGTTTCTCTAAAATAACATGCTTACCAGCCATAAGAGCCTCAATCGCCATTTGAGCATGAAATCCACTTGGAGTTGCAATATTAACTATTTCGATATTCTTATCATCCAACAGTTTTCGATAATCCACATAATACTTCGCTTCATATTCCTTAGCAAAGTGTTGTGCGCGGGATTCAATGACATCGCAAACAGCAATCAGTCTAGAGTTTTCGATTTCCGAAATCGAGTTGGCGTGCCGTGATGCAATTCTTCCGCATCCAATAAGAGCAAAATTCATTTTTATCTCCTAGTTGAAGAAAACCTGCGACATACCACAATCATAATGCTGACCGGAGCCGCCTTGACAAACTGCGGGCGCGCCAACCACGGTGACAATTTTCACGCAGCCTGCCCGTTATAGAAGTCGGCAATACCCTGCACTACACGAGAGATTTGCGTCTCGCCCAGTTCCGGGTAAATCGGCAGGGCGAGGGTCTCTTCGGCAGCGCGTTCGGCGTTCGGGCAGTCGCCCCTGGCGTAGCCCATGCCCTCGAAACAGGCTTGCAGGTGGAGCGGGATGGGGTAATAAATTTCGCTGCCGATTTGATTTGCTTTGAGGTGGGCCATCAGCCCGGCACGGTTCTGGACGCGCACCTGGTACAGGTGGTAGATGTGGCGTCCCCAGCCGGTTTCGTGGGGCAGGACAAGCGGCTTTTGCTCACGCAGGCCAGGCGTTTCGCTGACCAGCCCGGATTCCAGGAAAAACTGACGGTATAGGGCGGCGTTGCGCTGGCGGGCGGCGGTCCAGGCTTCGAGGTGGGGCAGTTTGGCGCGCAGGATGGCGGCCTGCAGGGCATCCATCCGGAAATTGCCGCCGATGGCCTGGTTGTAATACTTGGGCCGGTGGCCGTGATTGCGCAGCAGGGCAACCCGGTCAGCCAGGGCCGGGTCATTGGCAATGACCATGCCGCTATCACCGGCCCCACCCAGGTTTTTGGATGGGAAGAAGGAGAAGCAGCCCAGGTGGCCGATCGAACCGGCCCGGCGTCCGCCGAAGTCCGCGCCCAGGGCCTGGCAGGCGTCTTCAATCACATAGAGATTATGTTGTTTGGCAATCTCCATGATGGCGTCCATGTCGGCCATTTGTCCGGCCAAATGCACCGGCAAAATGGCCCGGGTGCGCTCCGTGATGGCGGCTTCGACCAACCCGGCATCCATGTTGAGGGTATCCAGGTCGATGTCTACAAAAACCGGGCGCGCGCCAAGGCGGACGATGGCCCCGGCGGTGGCAAAGAAGGAATACGGGGAGGTGATGACTTCATCGCCGGGTTTGATCCCAACCGCCATCAGGGAAACCAATAAGGCATCCGTGCCAGAGGATACGCCGATCCCGAACTGGCAGCCACAATAGGCGGCGATTTCCTGCTCGAGGGCCTCCACTTCCGGGCCGAGGATGAAATGCTGCGATTCCATCACGCGCGCGATGGCGGCTTCAACATCGGCGCGGATGGTGGCGTATTGGGCTTTCAGGTCAAGGATGGGGATGGGTTCAAAATGAGTCATTTAATACCTTGCGAATGAAATCCTTGATTTTTGTGCAAGACTTTTCGAACCACGAAGTGCGCGAAGATCGCCAAGAAAACCTTCCTTGTAAACTGCTCGTTCTTGGCGGCCTTCGCGGTTTGTTTGCTCTTTTCCAGATTGTCTGGGTTGCCTATTCGCAATTTTCACATCTTCTGGCAAAATCGCCCTTCGACTTCGGCCCTTCGTGATCACTCAGGCCCTCCGCTCAGGGCTTGTAAGGGTTGCTCTTCGGGCCAGTCCAGGCAGCGCAAAAGACCGGATTCTTCGCGGTAGCGCCAGCCGCTCTCCGGGCAGGTCAGCAGGCCGTTGGCATCTGGGGCGGGCAGACGCTGTCCGTGGCGGCTCATCCAGCCTTGCTGCCGGGCCGGCACGCCGAGCATCAGGGCGTAGTCCGGCACGTCGCCGCGCGCCACTGCACCCGCGCCGATAAAGGCATAGCGCCCAATCGTCGCGCCGCAGACGATGGTGGCATTGGCCCCGATGGTCGCGCCGCGCTTCAGCAGAGTGCGCATGTATTCGGACTTGCGATTGATTTGCGAACGCGGGTTGATGACATTCGTCATCACGCAGGACGGCCCCAGGAAAACGTCGTCTTCGACAATTACACCGGTATAAAGTGAAACGTTGTTCTGAATCTTGACGTTATCGCCGACCATCACCCCGCTGGCGACCATCACGTTTTGGCCGAGCGAACAGTTCCTGCCAATTTTGGCATTCGGCATGATGTGGCAAAAATGCCAGATGCGCGTGCCTGCGCCGATTTCACACGGCTCGTCAATATAACTGGAGGGGTGGACGAAATAAGGCGTGTCAGTCATCATTTTTTCAGGAAGGGGTGGGCCAGTTCGCCGGGCGAAGAAAGTTCTGCCTGGCGGATGCGATGGGTGAGCGCAATCGAGGGGCGCGCCACGTCGATGCCGAAGCCGTCCCCGGCCAGGGTACGCTCGTAGACACGGGTATGCAGGTCAGTGAAACCTTCCGAAAATTCGACTTCCTGACCGTCCACCGTAATCGAGCGGAAGGTGGTTTTTCCCGCCTGGCGCACCGTTTCAGGCAAATCGTCCTTGTCGACCGACAAGAACCAGCGCACGCGCGCCTGTTCGAGTTGGATAAATCCGGCCATGCGCTTCTGATCGGTCAGGTGGCATTTCACCTCCGCCGCCGGGCCAAACAGCCACAGCAGCAAATCGAAAAAGTGAATGCCGATATTGGTCGCCACCCCGCCGGATTTTTCCGGCTGGCCCTTCCAGGAGACGTGATACCAATTACCGCGGCAGGTGATGTAACTGAGGACGACATCGTGCATGGCATTCGCGCCAGCCTGGGAAATTTGTTCCTTGAGTTTGACCAGTTCCGGGTGGACGCGCAACTGCAATAGATTGTTAACCTTGCAGCCGGTCTCAGCTTCGATTTCCTGCAGGGCGTCCAGGTTCCAGGGATTGACGACCAGCGGTTTCTCACAAATCACGTCCGCGCCAACCCGCATCGCCAGACGGCAGTGGGCATCGTGCAGGTAGTTGGGCGAACAAACCGAAACGTATTCGACCCGCTGCTGGTCGGAGGTGCGGCGCAATTTCTCCAGATGGCGGTCAAAGCGCTCAATTTCAGTGAAGAAACGCACATCGTAGGAAAACTGGTCGAGGATGCCAACCGAATCCTTCGGGTCAACTGCCGCGACCAGGCGATTACCGGTATCTCGAATGGCTTTCAGGTGGCGCGGCGCAATATAGCCGCCCGCGCCGATCAGGGCGAAGTTTTTGGTCATTAAGGTGAGGTCCTGAGGAATGAGTGATACAAGGTGGTTTGATGCGTCCGGTTATTTGCCATGGATTTGTCGGTTTCCAAGATTGCAATATGTCCCGCCTAAGTGAGAACCATATGACTTCTATTGTCCGGGCTACTTTAAGGGCAAATCTTGCTCTGCGCGTACTTCCAGGCAAAGTTGAATGGCTTCTTTGATGTTTTTTACTGCTTGTTCTCTGGTCGAACCCTGGCTGACACAACCGGGGATGGACGGGCATTCGGCAATCCAGACGCCATCTTCGTCGCGTTCGAGGCTAACCGTTAATTGCATTTCTTGCTCTATTTCTCAGGCATTCTCAATGTCGGCCTGGAGTTCTGATTCGTACAGATTAATCATCGCAACGCGATATCGAGGAAGCGCTAGCAAAAATTCAACACGTTCCATTCCCACCAGAGTAGCAGCCATCCCAGATGATAGTTTTCCCAATTCAAATAATTTTGCTGCCATCGCCATCTTGGCTTCGCGCTCAAATTCAGAGCGAGTCTGTTGCAGCGCATCCGGGAGAAGGTCAGAATATTTTATGATTATCTGCATGGCATTTACACTTTATCTTACAAAAGCCAGATTTTGTTGTGAACCTTCGTGAAATTCGTAAAATTCGTGGCTAATATTGGCGCACGTTTTTTTATCGGGTTGAACGTAGGTGCTTAAAACTTTAGTTTCCGCTAACTGATCTAAAAAAAGAAAAGGTAATGGGTTCAAAACGTGATAATCTTGTTTTTGCGAAAAACGGATTTCACAGGAGCCCATTACCATGACAAATCATACCATAGCGATTTTGAGCATTTTGACCGAAGGACTGCCTGTTGGAACGAACCTGGCACTTTTACATTTTATGTGGATGCTGGTCAGCGGTGCACTGTTACCGAATCGTGGAGCCTTGTTCCCGGCTTTGAAATCGATAGGACTGAGCGATAAGGCCACACGCAGAGCCTGGTCAGCATTCGGGAAAGGTGTTTGGCAAATATCATTCATTCTGGTTTTGTGGCGCGCGCATATCAAACAGACGGCTGGATGGCAAGAACATCGTTACGAGGGGTATCGGCCGATTACGGCAGATGTGACAGCTTTTTGGCGTCCAGCCTTGAAGAATTGCCCGAGCAAGCATTACCATCCAGCAGCAAACCGTGCGTTGCCAGCAGTGATTATGGGCATCACCGGAGATGTAGGTGAAATCAATGGGCAGAGGATCGCTTTACCGCGTGCTTTTGAGCGAGTACATCCGAAAGACGGAAGCGAAACTCGGTTGTGGCAGGAAATGCTCAAAAACGCGCAAAAGAAACTACTGGCAGACGAAATTCTGGTGGTGGATGCCGGTGTCAAGATCAGCGATTTGCAGGAAGCCAAGATTGAACGCTACGTAGTACGTTTGGCAACCAACTTTACAGCGCGGCACAATTTCCTGCCCGATCATTTCAAAGGGCGTAAGCCCAAGTACGGAGCTTTGGTGCGCCCGCTGGCTCGCAAACATAAAGACAAGGTTTTGGAAGCCACTCCATTCGATGAAACCTATGTTTGGGTTGAGAACAACCGAGAACTCCGCGTAGAAATTTGGCGCGACTTGGTTTTGAACAAGACGATACCAAATCAAGACAATAAGACGTTCGATGTATACGCCATCTACGATCCTGATTTTGACAAACCCTGGCTCCTGGCAATCCCGCTCAAACTCAAAGCGGAAAGCGTGCGTGCCCTTTACAAAGACCGCTGGCCGGTTGAGCAAGTCCCGCTCAGTGCCAAACAGATGGTCGGCGGTCATCGGCAGTTTGTTCACAACCCGGAAAGCATTCAGCGCTTGCCGGAGTTGCTGCTCTTGGCAGGCTCGGTTTTGAGTTTTATCGCCGCCACTGCACCGGCCATGCCGACTGGCTTTTGGGATCGCAAGCCAAAACGTACGCCAGGCCGCTTCCGCCGATTATTGATGGGACGCCCATTTCCAAAAGATGCCCCAATTTCAGGGCAACTTCGAGAAAAGAAGTCTGTGACAGGGCATTTACCCAAAGGAAACCTGGCGCGTAACTCAAAATCTGTCCAAGTTACCGTGCCGCAGTTCGTTTGACCTGAAAAATCTCTCGTTTTGTAAGGTTCAACCCCAGCCAATCCGGTTTTTGTTGGTTGAGGATCTCACTTGTTAGCCGAAAGTAAAGTAAAAAGACGATTAGGCTTCACCAAGCCACTCTTCGCGCGTGATCCCTGCTTGTCGAAGAAGACGCGTTAAAAATCCCACACTAATTTCCCCATCGTGTGGATTGGGTATGACAACGGTTAGATTGCCGCGACGCATTTGCGGATGCCGGCCTCCAGAATAGGGACCTTCAAAGCCTAATTCTCTCATGCGCCGTACGAACTCACGCCAAGATACGGGTTTCAATCGAGGCATACGATGGTCTCAAACAGGTTGGGCAATCTTGCTCAGGTCAATATCCGCCAGAATGGGAATGGGCAACCCCAAACGTAATCGCAGAGCAAGCCAATCGCTCAATACTTCCCGAAGTTCGCGGCGACAACCTTCGAGTGTTTTGTGGCGCGCCCACACGCCCTGCAAGCCGGGAATTTCCCCCCAATAAGTTCCTTCGTCTTCGATAATTTCATAAATGGCTTGTTCCATCGCCTGGTCAATGTAATTAGCTAACATTTACTTTCTCCTGGCTGTTCATTTTGCTATAACTTCATAATCATACCAGAAAAGCGCTCTTGCCGCCGACGCTATCCCCAATGTAATTCGGCATAGATGTCATCCTGGTCATTTTCCCAGACATCAGCGAGCGATACTTCACTGGCAGACAACCAGAAGTGCAGTTCGTCTTTATCAGCCAACAATGTCACCATGACCTTTGCGCCTTCTGGAAAAGTAATCAAGCGTCAATGTCTTTTACAAGTATTACATCATGCCCATGCTCTTCAAGCCATCGCGCCACAGAACCGCTTGCATTAACATCCACCAGGAATTTCATAATTTAGGCGGTTGTCCTATCAAAAACGAGTTCTCCTGATACCAGTTGCCGCGCATACAGTAAAGCGGCCTGAATATCCTCGATCTGGAGCATGGGATAGTCTTCCAAAATTTCTTGAACAGGGCTTCCCTTTGCCATCAACTCTAGAATCATTTCCACAGAAATGCGCAAGTTGCGAATGGCAGGTTTGCCGCGTAAAAGTCGGTTGTCAAATGTAATTCGACCCAAGATGTTTTCCATAACAATAAACTCCTTTCCAGACAAGGTTGGCATTTTTAATCTTCGTGCAATTCGGTGCAGAAAAACGAAGCCGTCACAACGAACTTCATAACTCTTGAACGTTACCGGCATCATAGTCTGCCAGGGCTTGCTCGGCAATTCTATCCAATCTGCCTGCTTTTACATCTGCTTCAAACTGGCGATCCCACTTTTGCGCGTCAAATTGCTCGAACCATTTGCGGAAACGGGTTAGGTCTTCAGCCGACAGGCGCGATACAGCGCGTTCGATTTCACTCACAGGGGTAATGGTCATCGCATATCTCCATCTCTACTTAAGCTATGCTTCCAAAATTTTACCACTAACGAAACCATATCATCACAATCTTACTCACTGACAGCCTCTTCGCGGCGCGCCTGGATTAAGTCATCCACGAGGGATTTCCCGGCAGGAATATACTTTTGTACCGCCTTTTGCGCTATCTGGACCGCTTGTTGCAAAGGAATCAAGCGCAAAAGGTCGTTTCGCGGATGAATCTCTTTATTCTCGATCATTTTTTGAAACCTATTGGGAGTTTTAGCGTTCATTTCGACGCACTCATACCTGGCAAAAGCAGGGGGTAATAACTGCAAGATAATATCTACTTATATCTTTATAAATATTATTTTATGTGTATAATTGTCATCATGAAAATCAGTATTGGACAAGCAGCAAAAGAACTGGGCGTATCCATCCCTACCTTGCGGCGCTGGGAAGCCGAAGGCAAGATTCAGTCGGCGCGCACACCGCATGGCCACCGGCGCTATGATCTGGCCCAATTGCGAGGCTTGAAACCCTACGAAGCCAGCAAGACCAATCGCCCAACCCTGTGTTATGCCAGGGTGTCGAGCCATGACCAAAAGGAAGACTTGCTCAGACAGGTGTCTATGCTGGAAACCTTTTGTGCGGCCAACGGCTGGACGTATGAGATCATGCAAGACCTTGGGTCAGGGTTGAACTACAACAAAAAAGGCTTGCAACAACTCATCAAGCGAATTTGCGAAGGCAGCATCGGACGTTTGGTACTGACCAATAAAGACCGGCTGTTGCGCTTTGGCTCTGAATTGGTTTTTTCTCTGTGCGAGATATTCAGTGTAGAGGTGGTCATCATCAATCAGGGTGAGCAGCCACTGAGTTTTGAAGAAGAATTGACGCAAGATGTGTTGGAAATCATCACAGTATTTTCGGCACGCTTGTATGGCAGCCGGAGCCACAAGAATCGCAAACTGGTTGAAAGCTTGCGTGAAGCGGCAGAGCGGTTATGAAAAAACTGCGCGCTTTCAAGACCGAACTTGACCTGAGTAGCAAGCAGAAAACCACTACATTTGTCAGGCTGGCTCGGCTCTTCCTGCAACTGGGATTTAGTGGGTTTCGCCTGATTGGCACAATCCTTGTCCTTGAAAAGTCTACAAACCGTTAACAAAAATCCAATTTATTACACCATAGAATGTAGTACAATTGTTCTATGATAGTGTTACGTGCCTTCAAGACCGAACTCGACCTGAACAACAAGCAGAGAACCTCCTGTGTCCGTCACGCTGGCGCGGCTCGTTTTGCCTACAATTGGGCCCTGGCGCGCAAGCAGGAAGCGTTTGCAAATGGCGAAAAATCACCAACAGCGATCGACCTGCACCGTGAACTGAATGCGCTCAAAAAGACCGAACTGTCCTGGATGTATGAAGTCTCGAAATGCGCGCCGCAGGAAGCGCTGCGTGATTTGGACAAGGCTTTTGCCAACTTCTTCCGCCGGGTGAAGGAGAAAAAAGCGGGCCGAAATGTCAAAGTTGGCTTCCCGCGCTTCAAGTCCAAAAAGCATGGTCTGGGGGGATTTCGCCTGACTGGCGCAATCCGTGTCTTTGAGAAGGCGATCCAACTGCCGCGTTTGGGGCTGCTACGCTTGAAAGAACGCGACTATCTTCCCACCAGCGGCGTACACATCTTGAGCGCGACGGTCAGCGAAAAAGCCGGACGCTGGTTTGTCTCGCTCCAGGTCGAGATGGAAGTGCCTGACCCAGTCATGGAAGAAAAGCCAGTTGCCGGAGTGGACCTGGGCATCAATCGTATGGCTCAGGTCAGTGACGGCACCTACTTTGAGAATCCGCGCGCCTTGAAACGCAGTCTGACCAAGTTGAAACGCTTACAGCGGGTTGTTTCGCGGCGGCAAAAGGGCAGCGCCAACCGCCAAAAGGCGGTCAGGCAACTGGCAAGGGCACATTTCCGGGTAGCCAATCTCCGCAAGGACGCTTTGCATCAGGCAACCACATTTCTGACGATAACCAAGTCAGCGATTGTGTTGGAGAACCTGAACGTGAGCGGGATGATGAAGAACCATCACCTTGCACAGGCGATTGCGGATGTGGGCCTGTACGAGTTCCGGCGGCAGTTGGAATACAAAGGTCAGTGGTACGGCTGTGAAGTGTTGTTGGCAGACCGATTTTTCCCGTCCACAAAACGATGTTCGCGGTGTGGGAATGAGAAATCGATCAGCCTGGCCGAACGGGTGTATTCCTGCGAGCACTGCGGTCAGTTGATGGACCGCGATTTGAACGCGGCCATCAACTTGGAGCAACTGTTGTATTCTTGAACAAAACTACGGCGAGCTCCGCCGAAAGCACGCCTGTGGAGAGTATGTAAGACCTGGTTTCAGGCAACGCTCGTTGAAGCAGGAACCAAACAGCATTCTGTCATGTACAGATTGGCGTAGGTTTTGGAGAGCGGTCATCCCGAATCAGGGCAATTTGCTGCCCCAGGTAGGGCAAGGAGTCCAGGTTGTGCCAGCGGCGCAGGAGGTGATAAGCCGGCGAGGTCAGCAAGCGGCAGGCGTCCACCGCTGTCTGCCAATCAGGCCGCCTGATTTCCGCTACTGTCGCAGATTCGGGCAACAAGCCAAAGTCCCAGGCTGAACAAAGGCGGGCCAGGAAATCAACCCGCGCGGCGAGGTTATCCATTGATTCGGGAATGTCTGTGTCCGGTATAATGCGCCATCCAGCCAGGGGATTTTGTCTACATCGCTGTTCACAATTACACCGTATCCATAAAGGTCTGCTCGACGCGGTTGAAGATGACGGCGCCGATGAAAACCACCACCAGCATAAAGCCAAAACTATACAGCAAATGGCCGAGATTGACCGTGCCAGCCCCCAGGAAGGCGTAGCGGAAGGCCTCCACAATCGGCGTCATCGGGTTGGCCTGGATGATCCACTGGAAGCGCTGTGGGATGGCCGAAACCGGGTAGATGACCGGGGTGGCGTACATCAGGAGTTGGACGCCAAACTGGACCAGAAAGCGCAGGTCACGGTACTTGGTCGTCAGCGAAGAGATGATGATGCCAAAGCCCAGTCCCAGCCCGGCCATCATTGCAACCAGAATCGGCGAGAGCGCAATCCAGAGCCAGTTCGGGGTAATGGTCGTTCCGCTCAGGGCAAAAAAGGCCACAAAAGCCAGGAACATGCCGAACTGAATCCCAAATGTGATCAGGTTCGACAACAGTATCGAAACCGGGACGGCCATGCGCGGAAAGTAGACCTTGCCAAACAGGTTGGCGTTCTGGACAAAGGTGTTCGAGGTCTTGTTGAGGCACTCGGCGAAATAGGCCCAGACGACCGTCCCGGACATGTAGAACAGGAACTGCGGCAGGCCGTCGGTCGGCAGGCTGGCGATCTGGCCGAAGATGACGGTAAACGTGATCGTCGTCAGCAGGGGCTGGATCAGATACCAGAGCGGGCCGAGGATGGTCTGCTTGTAGACCGAGACGAAATCGCGGCGCACGAAGAGCAGCACCAGGTCGCGGTACTTCCACAGTTCGCCCAGGCGCAGGTCGAACAGTCCGCGCTGCGGCTGGATGATCATGTCCCAGGATTCTGGGGCGGCGGAGGAAATTTGTTGTAAGTTGGTGGTCACGGGCAATTTTTCCAAGCATCCGCCCCGCCGACATCCTTTTTCGATGTCAGCGAGGCCTTATTCTTTTTGTCGGCATTGCGCCTGGCTGCCCTTGCCGGGGCCGCTTAGGTGCGCTGCTTTTTTTTCTGGACAAAACCGGTCGGCAGCTCAATCGGCAGCTGTCGTCCGCGCAAAAACTTGAGCAGGACGCGCACCCGCTCGTTGCCCGAAACGCGCCCGTCAAAAATGGCCTGGTAGCCGTCGAACGGCCCGCCCGCGATCGTAACCTCGTCCCCGGCCTGTAAACCGTCGAGCTGTTCGCCGCCGGCGCAGGTGATTTCGTCCACCCGGCGGCGAATGGCGGCGATCAGGCTGTCGGGAACGCTGGCGGGTTCAGCCCCAAAGCAGACCAGGCCCGCCGAACCGGGCATCCAATGCAGGAAGGAGCTTTCGACCTGCTCCAAATCCAACCGCACAAAAATATAGTTCGGGAAGTAAGGCCGAATCTTGCGGGCGCGCGGGTTAACCGTCCGGACTGGGATGCGCGGGTGAAAGACTTCCAGCCGGCGGGCGAGCAACTGGTCGAAGAAGAAGTCTTCTTTATTAGGTTTGCTGCGTAAAACGTACCAGGCTGCGGTCATTGCGCTTCCTGTCCCTAATTTATGGGTTAACCTGTGGGGCTATCAATCAAGCGGATGGGGCTTGAGGCTGTTTCTTAAAATTTATCAAGATAGAAAAGCGGGCTAATCCTAAAACCCCATCAAACGGTCTAACTTTTGGATGCTTTTTTGCGCGCATAACCAAACAAAATGTTACCAAACGATAGGTTTTGGCGGGGCAAAAATCAAACTTGTTTAGACTAGCCCACTATCCCAAAAAAATATAGCTTATTGGTCATTCTGGATTATAATGATCTTTATTCCCAGCAAGCATGGGTCAGGACAAGGACGGAGAGTATGAAAAGACAAGAATTTGGGAGCCTGGTTGCCACCCTGCGCAAGGAACAACGCAACGACTTTGATGAAGTGATGACGCAATACGACCTGGCTGAACAGGCCCGCATGCCGCTCGTAACGCTCCAAAAAATTGAACAGGGCCGGCAGGCCAACCTGAAACCGGAAATGCTGCTCAATCTGGCCCTGGCCCTCAAGCTGTCTTCGCGCAGCCGGGAGGCTTTTCTGCTGTGCGCTTCGGGCTTGCCGGAAAGCGAAATCGTGGCATCGAGCATGCCCGTAGAAAACGCTCTGGCAGAATTACGCGACAGCCTGGCGCGCCTGCAAACGCCCGGTTTCATCACCGACTGTTTCGGCGACATCCTTTTTCTCAACCCGGCCCTGTTGGTGGTTTATGACAACAGCCCAGAGGGGATGCTTGCCCCGCATCTCTTGACCCAGTTCAATATCATCCGCATTTTGATGGCCCCAGAGTTTGACCAGCAGCGCCAGATGATGGGCGAGAGCGCCCCGACCTTTATGCGCCGAACCGTCCTGCTCTATAAGACGATGAGCATCAAGTATCGCACCCACTGGTATTTTCAGATGATTCTGCCGGAACTGAACCGCTACCCCCTCTTTCGTGAACACTGGCAGTCGCCGGTCTTTCACGACGAGGATGTCTTCATCAATTACAACACCATCCAACTAAAACACCCCAAGCTGGGGGCGTTAAGTTTCCTGTCTGGGCCGCTGCAAGGCATCACCAGCGTGGGGGATTTAAATCTGTACAGCTTTCAGCCGCTCGACGCGCAAACCGTCGCGGTCTGCGCGGAGGTGGTCCAGCAAGTGGGCAACGCCCCGATTCCGCTCGCGCACTGGCCGAAGAAGAAATCGTAAGGCCGAAAGCCGGGCCGATTCAATCAACGCGGGCTGAGGGCAGGCGCGCGGCTGCCCTTGAGGGCCTGGGCGCACAGACGATAAAAACCGCGCCCGAGCCGCTCCTGAATCTGAGTGGCAATCTCAAAAGCGGGAATATCAGGATTTGCGACCGGATCGGGAACATCTTCGATGCGCCCATCTGCCAGTTCGGACAGCAGAAAGACGCGCCTCTCGAAGATCGAAAATTCGGCTTGCAGCGCTTCTTTCTGCCCCGATTCCATCACGACGATCAAATCCTGGACGGAGACCATGGCCGCCGTCAGCGGGCGCGAACGATGGCTGGCAAGCGAAAACCCGAGGCGCTGGGCGGCCTGGATGGCGGCTGGCAGGGCCGGCCGGCCGGGCAATGTCCAGGTGCCGGCGCTGGAGATCTGCCACGCGGACTGCCAGCCCAACGATCGGTACTTGCGCGTAAAACAGGCCGCAGCCAGCGGGGAACGAAACAGGTTGGCGGTGCAGACAAATAAAATCGAAGGCATCTTCTCAGTGGCCCGGTTGGCGCGGACGATGTCCGTTGGGGCGGGTAGCCGGTTCGTCGTAAGCCGGAATTTGCTCCGGCAAACGGATCGTCCTGGCCGGCTGGGACTGCTGATAACCCTCGTAAGCCTCCAGCGAATAGTAGCGATAGCCGCCATAATGCTGGCTGTCCTGGCGGGGCAGGCGGTTAAAAATGACCCCGATCACGTTTGCGCCGCTGCGTTTGAGCTGCGCCAGGCTTGAGCGGGCTTCGTCGGAGGGGGACTTTCCGGGCCGTAAAACCAGGACGACGGCATCCACCAGGGCCGCCATAATTTGCGAATCGGAAACCATCATCGGCGGGCCATCAAAGATGATTACATCCGCCTTCTGGCGCAAGTCGGCTATTAGATGAAGCATCTTCTCCGAACCAAGCAGTTCGGTCGGGTTATCTGGCAGGCTGCCACTGGTGATGACGTACATGCCACGCGCCGTGCCGCCCCAACGCTTCCAAACGTGTTCAGGCTTGACCGAATCGCGGAACAAGGTCGTCAGGCCGAGCCGGTTGGGGATGCCGACCACCTCGTGGATCGCCGGGCGGCGTAAATCCGCGTCGACCAACAGCACCCGTTTGCCGCCCTGCGCGTAAATCGCTGCCAGGTTGGAGGCGATGGTGGTCTTGCCCTCGCCGGGCCGCGAACTGGTGACGAGGATGGTTTTGATCGGTTTGTCCGTCCCAGAAAACTCGATGTTCGAGCGCAGGGTGCGGAAGGCCTCCGTCTGCGGGGCGCGCGGGTTGGCGGCCACATACAATTGGCGCGGCCTCTCTGCCGGCGTCAGTTTCAGATCCGCGATATAACCGAGTACCGCCAAGCCGAGGACCTGCTCCACGTCGACCGGGGAGCGCAGGCTGTCGTCCAGGTATTCAATCCCAAACGCAATCCCGCAGGCCAGCATCAATCCCACGGCCGCGCCGAGGGCCGCGCTGCGGATTGGCAAAGGCCGGACAGGGGCCGAGGGGACAGCCGCGGCTTCGATCTGGACAATGCTGGGGGTATTTTGCAAGCGCGCCAGGCGCACCTCCTCGAGGCTGCCAAGCAGCTGCAGGTAGATTTGCTGGTAGAGTTCGAGGGTCTTTTGGAGGTGGCCGAGGCGATCCGAAGCGCCCGCGCCGGTCGGCTTGCCCAAAACCAGCAGGTTGGAATAGATTTCCTGATACAGTTCCAGGGTCGATTTGAGCTGCGCCAGGCGGGCGGTTGATTCAGTCGAGGCCAGATCGGGAGAGCGGCCGCGGTTGGTGGCATAGAATATTTCGCTCTCAATCGCCGCGATTTCAGATTGCAGCCCGCCGATTTTGGCCTCGACCTGGCCGATCTGCTGCTGGACATTTTCACTGGACAGTCGGTCGATTTGTTCCTGGAGCGCGCCGATTTGGCCGTTGACCTGCCCGACCTGGGCGACCAGGCTTTCTTCACTGGACAGGTAGCGGCTGGATTGCAGGCTGTCATTCTGCTCGATCAAGACCCGGACGAGGGTGTTGGCAATTGCCGCGGCGCGCTCTGGCGAATTGTTTTCAACGGTCAGGATGATGACCTGGGTATCGCGCAGTTGTTCGGCCTTAATCTCGGAAGCCCTGGCGCGATAGCCCAACTCTTGGGCGGCGTTATCCAGGACGGGCCGGGTTTGAAGCAGCTGAATGAAGGTTTGGGCCAATTGCTGGCTGGCCAGATAAGCCAGGTCTGAATTCTGGCTCTGGGGGGCGCGGATGACGAGCAGCTTGGTGCGGGATTGATAGACCGGGGTCTGGTAAATGCTAAAAAGATAAGCGCCGGCCCCGCCCAAGACCAGGCCCAAAACCAGCAGCCAGGCCCAACGCTGCGCGATTGCCAGGTAATGCTTGATTTCCATGTTAACTCCAAAACGATACGGGTAAGAACAATTAGATCCTACCCCCACCGGGCCTGGAATTACGTAATATAAGTGTTGCAATCTGGGCGATGGAGGGAAAATAGAGTAAATAGTGATGTCTGTCTGAATCCTGTCTTTGCGAAGGCGGTCTTCTTGCGCCTGAAGCAATCTCCGGTTAAACGGTGTTCGTTTTCGATAAAAACTTCCCGTTAAATTGGGAGATTACCACGACGGGTACTCGTGCTTCGTCGGGAAAAGTACCCGCCTCGCGAGGACTGCCCATTTTTCAGAGGCCGAAACGCAGGCCGCTGTCGAAGGACGGGCCTGCTCCCTTCGATTACACTCACCTGTGCCAGCGGCATTGGCGCAGGCAGGGCCTATGTCTCAAAAATGAGACTTTAAATGTCTTTAGCGCGGCGCGCAATAGACTTGCGGCCAGTTTAAGTAAGTGACCGTACAATTGGGACGGGTGGGGTTTGCAGCGATCAGGGAAGATTCAAAAAGGTAGGAGCCGTTGATTTGCAGGCTTGGATAGGCTACGCGCAAGCTATCCAGATACCAGGAGAATTGCAGCAAATCGCTGGAAAGGATGACCAGGTCTGGGCGCTGCTTCAAGCCAAAGTGGAAGTACCACAAGCCAAAGACCGCCTGATCGCCCCTGGCAAAGACCAGCGCATTGGGCGGCAAGGCTGCCAGGACTTGTTCGCCAAAGTCTTCGGCCCGCAGATCGTGAGAAGCATCCACTTTTTGCCAGTTGAGAGCCGTCTGACCGGCAAGAAAAATCAGGAATAGAATGGCAAGCGAGGGGGCCAGCCGCGGCCAGCGCGCTGAAAGGAGCTGCGACCCTTTGGCCAGGCCGGCCCCAATCCAAACCGAGAAAGACAGGATTACAGGCAGCAGGTAAAGGAAAGAGTCGCTGGTGGTGTAAACCAGCGCAAAAAGAACTGAACCTGCCGCAAGCCACAGCAAACTACGATTAAGGTTGAGGGGCAGGCCGCCGCTCACCATTCCGGACATGCCCAGGGCCAGGCCCAGCAGCCCGAATTGGCCCCAAGCGAGGCCCGCAATGGCCGCGATGCGCTCCAACAAGGCCGGCCACGGCAGCAACGCCAACTGGCCGGCATACAACTGGCCCGATACCAACCAAAAAAAGCCATCCAGCGTGGCCGGGTTTCCCCAATTTAAGGGCGGCCCGGATAAGGCCCGCAAGGGCAGAATCAGATAAACCAGTCCCCCGCTTGCGATCCCCGCCAGGCGCAGGGCCAGCGATTTCCAGTTGCGCGGGGCTGCCAGAAGCACAACCGGCAAAAGCAGCAAACTGGTCAGGTGGTTGCCGAGGGCCAGGCCGAGCGTCGTCCCAATCAAAAAATCGACCCGCCGGGTTTTCAAATCTTGCGGCAGGCCAAAGCAAAGATATAAAATTAACGTCAAAAAAAAGAGATGTAAAGTATAGACCTCCGTGATCAGGGCCTGAGACCAAAATAAAGGCGAAAGTCCAAAAGCAAGCCCTGAAATGGAGGCGATCAAGGATCGCAAGCCGGGCTTGGTGAGCAGCAGCGAGCGTTCTGTCAAGAAATACAGGATCAGGGCCGCGAAAATTGCGCAACAGGCCGAAAGCAAATTGGTGCGATACGCCAACGAACCGATCGGCAGGAACTGGAATAAGCGCGCCAGCAGCAAATAGGTGGGATATCCGCTGGGGTGGGCTATGCCGTTGGTTGCGGCAGCCGTAATCAGATCGCCGCCATCGGCTCCAAAATGAGCCCAGGATAAGCCAGGCGCCAGGCTGGCAAGGTAAACCCAAGCCAGTAAAAAGGAAAGAGCCAAAGGCGGCAGAAAATGTTTATATCTTTGCATAAGATAAAAAGGACAGGATAGATTGGGAAACATCTATCCTGTCGGCAAATTCAGGCGGGGTTGGGAAGTTAACGACCGGCTGGGGTGTAAATCGCCGTAAAGTCTACCAGTTTGGCGCAAGCCAGACCGTTTTCTGTGGTGGTCTTGAGAGGCGCCCAGGGCGGCGTTACTTCATCGAGATCATCCTGGTAGTAGTAGATGGTCATCTGCTTGCCGGGCCGGGCCGCAAAACAAATTTCCCACTCGCCCTCTGGCTCATCCTTGTTCATCTGCTCCTTGAGGACCGTATCGCGGAAGTGAATGACATGGCAGCCAGGGAAGTAGAGCAGGTCGCCCGAGTCGACACCGGGGAAGGGGACCGTCAGGGTATCTTCTTCAGGGTAGGCCACAAAGACTTCGTTGGAGAGGCCCGTCACCTTGTAGTCCGCGCGGATGATGCAAATGCCGCCGACCGCATACGAGCCAGAGGCCGCAAAGGAGACCCGCGAGGCCGGTGGGCGGACAGAGCCGCCGACGCCGCCCGGGAAGAGGGGATTTGCGCCGGGTTCTTCTGAGCCGGGGCGTGGTACCAGTTTACCGGCTGGCATGTAGACACCCGTGTAGGGCGCTTCGGCGCAGACGAGCCGGCCTTCGTCTTCAAGGGTGCTGGTGAGAGAAGCCCAGGCGCGGCTGCCGCTCTCAGGAGTATCCAGATAATAATAGATGCTCATCTCAAAATCCGGGTTGGCCCCAAAGCAAACCTTGGTCTTGGCGTCGTCCGTCAGCATGGGATTGACGACCTGGGCCTGCTTGTAATGCACGAAATGGCAGCCGGGGAAAAACAAATCTCCTTCGCCGGAAAAAGGAACCTTGGACGATTCTTCGACCTGGATTTCGGCATCGGCGTCAATCTTCAGCTTTTTTACGCCGTCTGGATCGGTGAAGTCGACCTCGAACAGACAGACGCCGCCGACGTTATACAGGCCGTCCTCGCTGATGGTGTAGCTGGAGGCCAGCGGCGCATTGACAGCGCTGGCCGGAATCAGCGGCGAGTAAAGGACGGGCTCGCTGGCAGGCTGGAACATGCCGGCCCAAGCCGAGCTGGTGCGCGCAAGCCCAACCACGGCCAGGGTTAATGCAAGAATAAGAAAAATCTGAAAATATTTTTTCATGGTCTCCTCCATAAGAAATTAACTTTAACCAATTCTATACCCAAAAAATTTATTTCTGCTTCGGATTTGGGCCGGATTTAGGGGGAAAAGAACAAAATCTCAAATTCCAGGTCGGTCCGCAGCTTCGTTTCGTAAAAAATTGTATTGCCTTCGATGGCTGCGCCGTCAGGCACCCAGTAAATGGCAGCCCCCGGCCCAAGATATACGCGCAGTTGCAGGGGGATATTGGCCGTCCCCGGCTGTTTCTGAACCCGCAGACGATACGCGACCAGCCCGTCCTGGGCCTGCATCTGAAAAACATTGAGCGGCAAGCCAAAACGCATGATGCTCGTTTCGGAATGCCCGCCGGGGATGACTTTGAGTGTGCCGTAGGCCTG
>JAVEWN010000051.1:0-23666 GCA_034004515.1 Anaerolineales bacterium
CATATTGTACCACAATACTACTGGCTCTCTGGGAATTAGCGTGGTTGCCCTTACAGGTGGGGGTGCGTTGGCCGAAATTTGGAAAAACTGCCGTCACAGGCTGCCAGAATAACGGAGATTCCCAAAGCCTCGCTTTTTTTGTGTCTTGAAACTGGATGGAATATGAATTACACTAAAAAAGACATAACTATAATGCAACTTCTCTGATACCTCGCCAGGCATGCAGCTTGGCGAGGTGTTTTTTTTTGTAAAATACTTCACAAAATATTACCCATCAAGGAGAGAGAGCATGTTATCACACACCATAACGAAATTTCTAGAGGAGCGAACTGCCATACGATACTCGCCGAATACCATTCGATGCTACAAGAACACATTCGATAAACTTTTAGCGAACAGAGGAGATATGTCCATCCAATCTGTTACGCGCGACAATATTATAGAATTTCTCAACAGTCAGGGTGATATATCAGCCAAAACCTTGAGGAATTATCACTCTGACCTATCTGCTCTTTGGCAATGGGCTACTGAAAGAAGCTTATGCGAGGAAAACATTATCAGAACTGTTCGTGCTCCAATCGCCGACAAAAAAGATATTATCCCATTATCCAAAATTGAGGTCTTTGCAGTACTGAATCAAGCACGCAAAATTGAAAATGCCGTACTGAGTCTTCGTAATGAGGCAATTATTTATTTACTGCTAGATTCTGGTATTCGTGCATCTGAATTGTGCGGAATTACTATCAAGGATATAAACAAAGTTGTATCGCATATTACCGTGCTTGGCAAAGGAAGAAAAGAAAGAAGCGTTCCGATTTCTACTACCACGATGAACAAGATTATGGCCTATACCACGATGCGCAGCATGAAAACAGAAAGGATATTTACTACCAGGATGAACCAAGAATTTACTCGCAATAGACTGGGGCATCTTTTACGATATTGGGGGTTTGAAGCAGGAGTGCCCGGCGTATATCCTCATCGTTTTCGACATACTTTTGCTATTCAATTCCTTCGCAACGGGGGAAATATCTATTCATTGCAGAAAATATTGGGGCATACTACTCTGGATATGGTCAAAAGATACTTGGCGATTGCGCAGATTGACCTTGACCGCGACCACGCCAAAGCATCCCCTGTAGAAAATTGGATTGAATAGATATATAAGAATCTGTGCTAGGTTTAAATATAAAAGTGACTGTGCTGAAATTTCAGCACAGTCACTTTTATAAATTTTTTGCCAAACTACGCAATAAAAAACAGCGTAGTTTGGCGCGTCCTCCCTCCCTCGCACGGTTCGAGTCCGTGCGAGGGTACCAAATAAAAAAGACCGCGCTTGCTGCGCGGTCTAAAGTTTTAACTTGACGGCGCTGCCCATGCGCACCGTTTTGCTCTCTCCCTGTGAGCGCAACGGCAGGATGACGTGGAAATCGCTGCCCGGACATTTTTCTTCGTCGTTGCCTTCGCTCTCGACCCAAATTTTGCCGCCATGCGCGTTGACGATGCCGCGCGAGAGGGCCAGCCCCAGGCCTGCCCCAGAGCCTTTGAACTTGGTTTTGCCGGTCGAATGGCGATTGAGCTGCTCGCCAGGCTGGTAGAACTTGGTGAAGATGACTTCCTGTGAGCCTTTGTCTACGCCCACGCCGCTGTCACTGACGATAATTTCGACTCCGCCTTCGGGCAGGTCACGGTTATTGGGGGGCAATTGCCGCCCCGTGATTTTGATATTGCCGCCGTTGGGAGTGAACTTGATTGCATTCGTCAGCAGGTGGTGGAACAATTTGCGCATGGTGTTGGGGTCGGCTTTGATGGCCGGCAGCTGCGGCAGGTCGACCGAAAGGGTCAGTTCGCGTTCGGCCAGTGAGCCTGTAAGCTCCTCGGTCACAGAACGGGCCAGTTCGGTCAGAAAGACATCCTGGCGGTGCAATTCCAGCACACTGGCGTCGAGTTGGGCGATGTCGAACATCGAATCCATGATCTCGACCTGGCGCAGCGTCGACTTGTGAATGCCCTTCACCAGTCCGCGCACCTGCTCTGGCAGCGATGGGTCTTCCATCAGCATTTCGGCATAGCCGCGCGCCACCGTCAGCGGGGTGCGCAGTTCGTGCGAGGCAATGCTGATGAAGTTCGATTTGGTGGTTTCGAGGCTGGCCAGGTCGTGGTTGGCTTTATCCAGGAAAGAATAGGCCTCGCGGATCTGGTCATTCAGTTTGCGCAGATTTTCGACCAGGCGCGCATTTTCGAGCGCGACCCCGGTTTGACTGGCCATGGCGGCCAGCAGGTTCAGGTCTTCCTCGGTGTAGCGCAGGCCGGAACCTTTCGGGCCAAGCGCCAGCAGGCCGATCCAATCGCCTTTCGAGTAAATCGGGACATAGACATCGATCCCCAGGCCGCTCATCCACTTGCGCTCGCGGATGGGCGCGTCCATGAAGGTTGGCGCAAAATCGACATCATATTGGAGCAGCGCTTCGCGTTTCTCAAGGAAAAACCTGGCGATGGAACTATCTTCTGAGAAAACAGCGTTGCCTGAAGGCAGGCTGCCCGCGCCGCGAATGGGCGAAAGACGATAGATTTTTTGCTTGTTCTCGTCAAATTCCGGGTCGACCAGAAAAATTAAGCCCTTGTTGATTTCGAGGGCTTCCATAATCAGGCCGACAGCCAGCGTTGCCAACTTCTCCAGATCGAGAATGTTGCTGATGCTGGTGGAGTATTCCCGCAGGATCTGGGATGGATCGTAGACTTCGAGCTGGAAGAGCGTATTATAGGCATGGCGCACCATGCCGAGCAGCGGCGAAAAGATGAGCGAGATCAAAACGGCCACGCCTGCGCCCGCCAACAGTGGGTTGAAAATGGTCATTGTACCGAACAGACGCTGGGCAGCCCAGAAGATGGCGATATAAACCAGGATGATGATGACGGTCGAGGTCAGGTAGGTCATAAACTGGCGGACGATGTCGCGCACGTCGGGCAAGTGGCTGCGCATGATTACAAATCCCAGCGCAATCGCCGCGCCCAGCCGCAAGAGATTGCCCTGCCAGTTGCTGTAGTAGAAAAGCAGAATATCGTTGCCCAAAAGCAAAATCAGGACAATGACCCAATAGGTCATGCGGTTGCGCAAGATGGGCATGTGGGCCTTGCGAATGGCCCTTTGAAGCAGAAAAACCGTCCAGGCGGCGAAGACGAGCCACGAGCCAAACACCAGCAGCAGGCTTTTAAGGGCCACCAGCGCGATCATCCAACCCAGCACGAGCCAGAAAGGCCAATGGCGCACCATCGGGATGGACGCCATCCGAATCATTTGCGCCATCAGAACCACCAGCAAGACCGAGCCAATTTGGGTTATCAGGGCCAGGGTTTCGGCGGGAATATTCCACCAGCCGAGCGCACTCAGGGCAGCCCCTATTTCGAGCAGCAAGCCAATCGCCAGGAAGATTGCCAGGAAATCGGTCAGTTGTTCCGGGCTGCGCAGCCGCCGAATGGCAAGAATCAAAAGCACCAGGTAAGCAATTACTGGTAGGAAAGCAAACAAAATGGGAAGATAGATGGTGGCATCACCCATACGCGCAAGTATAACCGAAATCGGGCGGGCTTTATTTCCCTAATTGAAGCCGGGAGGCTATATAATAGATGAGACAAAACCAGCCGCCAGGCAGTTGGTTCTTGTGGGGCGGGCAGGCAGCGGGCTGCGAGTGGTCTTTACAAGACAACTTGCCCTTCTCGCCGCGCCGCGACCAAAACAGCTGTTAAGTTGGATGACTGTGGCTCGATAGGTCCCGGTTTCGACAAGCGCCGGACTGCCCGACCCTCTTCCCACAAAAATATGCGGTGTTTAGAAAAACCAGTTGGAGGATAGCATGGCACTCTACGAATTTCATGTTTCGCGCACGGCGCGTCAGAAATACCAGTTTGATGAAGAACTTTTTTCGACCGATGGCCGGGCCGTGGTTGCCAATTTTGACGCGGCCCGGCGTTTTGCCGCCAAAATGTCGGTCGGACGCGCCAGCCCGGTCCCGGCCTCAGATATCAATGCGATGGGGCTGCTGGACGAGGTGCTGCACCTGCTCGTGCGCCATTATGAGCGCCAGAACCCGGGGGCCATGGCCCGCGCTTTGGCCGCGCTCCAGTCTGAGATCGGCGAGACCGCTCTCGATGCGACTCTCTACCGCTTTAACGATGAATTCCCGGCTTTGGCTGTTTACCGCAGCCAGACCTCGCCCGGCGACTATTTGAACGGCAGCAGCGAAAGCGGCGTTCCACGCCGTCAGACCAGCCTCGAGGAAATGCTGCTCTTGAGCGTCACCAATTTGAATCCGGCCGTTCAGCCGTATAAGGAATTGTTTGACGACAAAGCCATGCGCCAGGCAAGCGCCTACGAGAAAATTATCGGTGGATTGGACGGCTTTTTTAAGGGCGAACCAGGCTTCGGGGGCAAAAGCTCCGCTGAAACGCTGCTGGATGTGCTAAAAGCCCCGGCAGCGGCATCGCCTTATTCGCTGGCCGGACAGCTCGAATTTGTCCTAAAAAAATGGGCCGATCTGCTCGGCCAGGATTTCGTGCTGCGCCTGTTGCGCGGCATGGATTTTGTCAAAGAGGAAATTATCCGCCACACCGGGCCGGGCGGATTTCGGGGCAGCGAACCTTTGCCAGTTTACGGCGGCGAGAACGAGTACGAGCGCTTTAGCCCCGACCGCGAGTGGATGCCGCGCCTGGTGCTGATCGCCAAAAATGCCTTCGTCTGGCTCGACCAGCTTTCGCATCAGTATGGCCGCGAGATTACGCGCCTCGACCAGGTTCCTGATGAAGAATTGACCTTGTTGGCGCGGCGCGGTTTTAGCGGCCTGTGGCTGATCGGCCTGTGGGAGCGGAGTGTGGCCTCGCGCGAGATCAAGCAGCGCATGGGCCAATCGGACGCGGTTGCTTCGGCTTATTCGCTTTACGATTACGATATTGCCTACGAACTGGGCGGTTGGGAAGCCCTCAACAACCTGCGCTGGCGGGCCTGGCAAAACGGCTTGCGCCTGGCGGCGGATATGGTCCCCAACCACATGGGTATTGATTCGAAATGGGTGGTCGAACACCCGGATTGGTTCCTGTCGCTGCCGTATTCGCCCTACCCCAACTACGAATTTAATAGCGGCGATCTTTCGCGCGATTCGCGGGTGGGCATTATTCTCGAAGACCATTATTACAATCATTCAGACGCGGCCGTGGTCTTCAAACGGGTTGACCGCTGGTCGGGCGAGGTGCGCTACATCTATCACGGCAACGACGGCACTTCAATGCCCTGGAACGATACCGCCCAGCTGGATTTCCTGAAGGCCGAGGTGCGCGAGGCGGTCATCCAGACGATTTTGCATGTCGCGCGCAACTTCCCGGTCATCCGTTTTGACGCGGCCATGACCCTCGCCAAGAAACATATCCAGCGGCTGTGGTTTCCCGAACCGGGCGCGGGCGGGGCGATTCCCTCGCGCTCGGAGCATGGATTAACGCGCGCCGAATTCGAGGCGGCCATCCCGAACGAGTTCTGGCGTGAAGTGGTCGACCGCGTGGCCGCCGAAGTGCCCGATACGCTCTTGCTGGCCGAAGCCTTTTGGATGATGGAGGGCTATTTCGTGCGCACGCTGGGCATGCACCGCGTTTATAACTCGGCCTTTATGCACATGCTGCGCGACGAAGACAACGCCAAATATCGCCAGCTGATTAAGAACACGCTCGAATACGACCCGCGCATTTTGCAGCGTTATGTCAATTTTATGAACAACCCGGACGAGAAAACAACCGTCGAGCAGTTTGGCAAAGCCGACAAATATTTCGGCGTCTGTGTCGTCATGGCGACCATGCCCGGCTTGCCGATGTATGGTCACGGTCAGATCGAGGGGTTTGCCGAGAAATATGGCATGGAATACCGGCGCGCCAAATGGCAGGAAACCGTCGACGAGGGCTTTATTGCCTACCACGAGCGGGTCATCTTCCCGCTTAACCACAACCGCCACCTGTTTGCCGGGGTGGAGAATTTCTGGTTGTATGATTTCTTCAGCCCGGGCGGATTTGTCAACGAGGATGTGCTGGTCTACTCGAATCGCCAGGACGGGCAGCGCAGCCTGGTGATTTACCACAATAAATATGCCCAGGCCAGCGGCTGGGTCAGATCTTCTGCGGCGGCTTTGCTGGATGGCAATCTCGTTCAAAAGACGCTCAGCGAAGGCCTGGCTTTGCCGGCCGCCGAGTTGGATTTTGTAACCTTCCGCGACCACATGACCGGCCTGGAGTATCTGCGCTCGTGCAAACAACTGGCCGAAAGCGGCCTGTATGTGGAGCTGGGCGCGTACAAGTGCCACGTTTTTCTGGATTGGCAGATTGTGCATGGCGAGCAGTGGGCCAAAGTTCACGCAGAACTGAACGGCGCGGGGGTTGCCTCTGTCCAGGCTCGCTTCGATGAAGCTTGGGGCCTCAAGCCCGCCAGCAAAGAAACCCTGGCCGAAAAACCGGCCCCCAAAAAACGGGCCGCTTCCCCCAAAAAGACGGGCGTGAAAACAGTCCGCGCTCAGGATGAAACCGAGCCGCTCAAGCCGCTCCCGAAGAAGCGCGCGACCAAGCCCTGAGCGGAGCGCCCCTCGAGTGCGGGCTGCGCCACCGCAGGACGGTTACAAGGAAAAGGCGACTTTTGCAAGGAGTCAATATCGTTCGATGTAGGCCGTGATTAATGGAAGTTTCTTCAAGGTGAAGCTGCCTGCAATCTGGCTAAATTCTTATTCCACTACCGCATCCTCAAAAGGAGAAATTTTATGGCAGCATTACCTGAAAAAGTGAGCAAGGCCTGGGAAGAGCGCGAAGGCCCCGTCATTTTAACCACCGTCGATAGCGATGGAAACCCGAATGCGATCTACGCGACCTCTGTCTCAAAATTCGATGAAGAAACGATCATCATTGCGAACAATTATTTTTCTAAAACACTGGAGAATATCCTGGCCGGCAGCAAAGGATCGCTTCTTTTTATCACCCCTGAAGGGACATCCTATCAGGTTAAGGGCAGCCTTGAATACCACCAGGAAGGCGTTCTCTTCGAGGATATGAAGAAATGGAATCCGAAACGACTGCCCGGGCACGCGGTCGCGGCCTTGAAGGTGGAAGAAGCCTATGAAGGCGCACAGAAGCTTTTATAGGGAAACAAAACCAGCCCGCTAGCATTTCCCCGGAGCGCAAATTACCAGCGCGACAGCGCTCCGAAATGCTGGCAATTGCCGGGAATTGAACAAGGGGATTTTGCGTCAACGCTGATCGCCGGCTGCCCGTCCAGCCCCACAATCTATCGGAGGTGAATTGTGCGTAAGCAGTCAGTCAAACAAAATAAATGGTTATACCCACTTCTTTACATTGCTTTTTTCATTATCAGCATGTTGCCGCTCTACACAGACAAGCCCTATCTGCCGCAAGACACGCAAACGGTGATCGTCAGCCTGTTAAAGGTTGTCTCAACCCCCTACAAAGCCTATGCCCCGATCTTCCATATTTTGACCCTGGTGATCGTCGCCCTGATTGCCTGGCGACCGGCCCGGATGGGGCAGGTCCTGGCTGGTTACATGGGGCTGAATTACCTGGTGATTGCCCTGGCGCAAGGGATGGGGACAACCGCCGAATACGGTTTTGTCGTCCACACCGGCGGAATACTGATGAATGTCCTCTTGGGATTGGCCTGGCTGGTGGTTGCTTTTCGGAATGAACTTCAGGCTTCTTTTCAGCGGCTCTCCTGGCAACAAATTTTATTGTTGCCGCTGGCGCTCCTGGCGTTTTGGGGGCCATACGCATCCGTTGGCAATGGCGTCCGGCCAGATTTTAATCCACTTTTGCTGCTGACTTCAGAGTACGGCATAACCTTTTGTTTCACCACGCCCGTCTTTTTGTTCCTGTTGATTCTGTTTTATCCGCGCGTTAACCTGCTGGCTTATCGCATCACGGCCTTTAACGGATTGTTGTTCGGATTGTTTAATCTCGGCTATTGGCTGCAACCCGAATTGCGCTGGATGGGATTCTTGCACCTGCCCTTGCTTATCATTTCGATTTATGCGCTCTGGCTGTCGCGAAAAAATAAGAAACAGGAAGCGGCCTAATCCAAAAGTTGCAGGGTCCGGCGCTCCGGCCTGCAACAAACCCCGCGTTTGATTCCGATAAAACTCGGCCTTATCGGGAGAATAATCGCCTTAGAATATAGGAAAAGCTATGAACCCCGTCCTGGAAGTCATTCAAAATCGCAAATCTGTCAGAGCCTATTTGGATAAACCAATCCCCCAAGCCGAAAAAGATGCCATCCTGCAGGCTGCGTTGCGGGCTCCCTCAGCCGGGAACATGATGCTTTATTCCATCATCGAAGTCGATGACCAGCGTATCAAAGAGCAGCTGGTGAAAACTTGCGACAACCAGCTCTTCATTGCCAGATCGCCTTTTGTGCTGCTCTTCTTGGCCGATTACCAGCGCTGGTATGACTATTTTGTCGCTGCGGGCGTCCCCCAACGCTGTGCTGAAGCTCAGACTGTCATGCGCAAACCGGGAGAGGGCGACTTGTTCCTGGCCTGTTGCGATGCCCTGATTGCCGCCCAAACCGCCGTCATCGCCGCTGAATCGTTGGGAATCGGCTCCTGCTATATCGGCGACATCATGGAAAATTTCGAGGCCCACCGCGAAATCTTCGATTTGCCGCAATACGTTTTCCCGATTACGATGCTCTGCTTTGGTTATCCCACCCCCCAACAGCAAGAACGTCCCCTGACAGAACGCTTTGACCAGAAATACGTGGTCTACCAGAATCAGTACAAACGCCTCACTCCCCAGGATTTCGAGGCCATGTATCAATCACGCCACGCTCAAATTTTCAGAGAGCGCGAGACTCTCAAGGGCGCAGAAAACGTCGGGCAGTGGATGTATTTCCGCAAATTTGATGTGGAATTTATGCGGGAAATGAGCCGCTCCAGTCAGGCGATCCTGAAAGCCTGGCTGGAAGAATAATCCCAAAATGGGCGACATGAATGGGCCAGCCGCTTGAGAAAAGCGCAGGATGGTCGGCACAAAAATTAAGTTTGCTCAACTGGATTTGCTGACGCCCCATTTAAAAAAGGGCATGACCTTGCGAACCGCCCTTCGACTGCGCCGCCATCCTTCAACAGGTTCAGGATCAGGCGGCTCCGCTTAGGGGAGGCGGCAAGGTCATTTGCAGCGCTGTTTTTGGTATCAACCTGCGCCCCGGCAATCCGCCGGATCAGCGCAAGAGGGGCTAAACCCACACAATTCATTCGGGGGATAGTAAAAAAGTTAGGGGAATATCGATCCGCTCGCGCCAGGAGGCTTCTGAGTGGTCGGCCCCCTCGAACTTGCGGGTGATCCAGTTGCGGCCTTCTTGATAGCCCGCATTTCTGAGGTGTTCATCCATCCGGCGCTGGAAGGGTTCGTAGCTTGCGTCGAGAGTCTCGCTCCCAAAATCAAAGTAGAGTTTGTGGCTGGCAGGCTCCGGCAGTCGGGCGGCCATCGCATCGACCAGCAAATCGCCGCCGGCCGGCCAATGGCTGGAGATGCAGCCCGCGCCGCCAAAGACTGCCGGATATTCGCTAATCGCGTAAAGCGAAACCAGCGCCCCCATGCTGGAACCGAGCACAAAAGTATTGGCCTGATCAGCCAGGGTCCGGTAACGGGAGTCGATCACCGGCTTCAGTTCATCAACGATAAATTTAAGGTAAGCGTCGGCCAGTGCAGGCCCGCCCGCAAAATCGACAAAGTCCGCGCGGACGCGCTTCATGGCCGGGCCTTGCAGGGGTTTGGCGGGCATATATTCCTGCCAGCGGAAATCGCTGTTCCAGATGCCGACCACGATTGCGCCGTGCAGCCCGCGCGTTGCAATCAGGCGGCTGACGGCTTCATCGACACCCCAATCAACATTGCCATAAGCCAAAATGGGGTCAAAGAGATTCTGCCCGTCGTGCATGTAAAGAACCGGGTAACGCTCCTTGTCCTCGTGATAGCCGGGTGGCATCCAAACGTCAATATGGCGGGATTCAACGTGCGCCGATTCAAAACGAGCGTGCCGCTGAATAGAGCCATTCCCCTGGGTATTCGGTTTGCCTGCCATGCTTGGCCTCCTTCTATAAGGGTATTAATGCCCACAGCATCCACAATCCTATCATGGCGCTGCCAATCGCGAAAAGGGCGACAAAAGTCCACCCGAAGCCGATTAGAAAGGCTTTGGTGGCTGCAAAGGCCAGGGAGCGATCTTGCAAGCGCTGATATTCGACCAGATAAAGCGCTGCCGGGGTCACGATCAGGCCCACCAGCGGCGTAAAGAAGAAACTGACCCCCAGCCCGGCCAAATAAGCGATGATGATCGATTTCCAGGGAGTGCCGGTCTGACGCAGCTTGGCGGCCAGGATGAAGTTGTCGACGACCGTCCCAAAGGCCGCCAGGATCGTGACCAGAACGAACAGAAACCAATCCAGGCCGGTCATGGCCCCGCCAAGGCCCGCGATGACCGCGTAGATTAACGCGGAAAGCCAGATGATGATAATGCCGGGGAAAATAGGAACAATTAACCCCAGCAGGCCAATCAGCATGAAAACAAGGGTCACGGCTTTCAGGAGGGAAAAACCCAACAACGTCATGTCTACCATCGGCTCTCCTTAAAAGAACAGCGAAACACGCATTATACAATAACGCAGGGCGTGTTCCGCTGGTTGCAGCGATTTGCCGTTTCAGCAGCCGGTTAGCCAACTACCGGGTAATCACTTCGATCCCGCCCATCCACGGGCGCAAGGCTTCAGGGATCAGAATCGAGCCATCGGCTTGCTGGTAATTCTCCATTACGGCGATCAGCGTGCGGGGCAGGCCCAGCCCCGATCCGTTGAGGGTGTGCAACAGGCGCGGCTTGCCGCCCTCTGCCGGGCGATATTTGATGTTGGCGCGCCGCGCCTGAAAGTCGCCATCGTTCGAGACCGAGGAGACTTCCAGCCACTCGTCACAGCCCGGCGACCAGACTTCGAGATCGTAGGTCAGGGTTGCCCCGAAGCCCAAATCGCCGGTGCAGAGCTGTTTGACGCGGTAGGTCAGCCCCAGCCCGGCGCAGGTCTCTTCGGCATCCCGCAGCATTTTCTGGAGCATGGATTCGGACTCTTCGGGCCGGCTGTAGATGTACATTTCGACCTTGTCGAACTGGTGGCCGCGCTTGATGCCGCGCACGTCGCGTCCGGCGCTCATTTTCTCGCGCCGAAAACAGGGGGTGTAGGCCGTGTACAGGCGCGGCAGGCTGGCTTCGTCGAGAATTTCGTCCATGTGCAGGCCGGTCAGGGGCACTTCGGCGGTCGGCACAAAGTAAAGGTCTTCCTCGTGGTCTTTGTACAGGTTGTCGGCAAACTTGGGCAGCTGGCCCGCGCCGAAAACGGTGGCAGTTTTGACCATAAAAGGCAGGTACTGCTCACGATAGCCCTGTTTGCGGGTGTGCAGGTCGAGCATCCAGGCAATCAGGGCGCGCTGCAAGCGCGCGCCCGGGCCGCTTAAGGTGTAAAAGCGCGAACCGGTGATCTTGCTGCCGCGCTCAAAGTCAATAATCCCCAGATCCGGCCCAAGCTCCCAGTGCGGCTTGGGCGTAAAATCGAAGTTTTTGGGTTCGCCGACCACTTTGATGACCACATTTTCCTGGTCATCAACGCCATACGGCGCGCGTTCATCGGGGATATTCGGCAGGGTCGAGGTGAGCCGGTTGAGTTCGGCTTCGACCTCGTTCACCCGGCCATCCAACCCGGCAATCTGGTCGCCGACGATGCGCATGGCCTCGATTTTGGCCTGGCGCTGGGCCGGGTCTTTCATTTTGCTGATCTCTTTTGAAACCGCGTTGCGTTCGGCTTTGAGCGATTCAACCTCGACCAGCAGCGCGCGCCGTTGTTCGTCCAACGCCAGAATCGAATCGATTGCGGCGGGGCTATCTTGCCTGTCGCGCAGGGCTTTGCGAACCAGATCTGGGTTTTCACGAATGAGATTAAGATCGAGCATGGATGCACCTCCGGTTGAATAAAAACAGAATCGCCCCGACTCGTCAGCAGGACGAGGGGGCGCTCGTGGTGCCACCTGCTTTTGCGGCCCGCCTGCTTCCTGGATGGAAGGATGGGACGCCTTTGGTCTGCGCGCTAACGGGCGCACCCGACTCTCTTACGATGGACAACATCCCTGCGAGAGCAACCGTCCGCTTGGGGAGCGAATCGCCGGAGCGGATATTTCATCAACGCATTTGCCGTCTCACACCGAACGACGACTCTCTGAAAAATGGCTGTCAGAAATTTCTCCGGGCTGGTTTTTGGTTGAATGGAATTATACGTCAGCGGCAGGCCCTGTCAAGGTGACGGGAAGCCCTAGCCGGAATCGTCTTTTTTCAGGTAGAATACCCCATGCGCGGATTTCAACCCATCCGCGAAAAGAGAGACTATGAATAAACCTCCTTCATCCCTGATTTCTTCCTATAAAAAGCGCCAGCAAATGGGGCCTTTTATCGTGGGCGGACTAGCCATCCTGTTGATCGCTGTTGCGATTGGTCTGCTGGTCATCTGGTTGACCGGTTCCGGCGCTCCAAAAATGGAATTCAATTTCTTTGCCACGGATACGCCGACCCCAACCCTGACCTTCACGCCCACCCCCACCAATACCCCCACCAGCACGCCGACCGAGACCCTGACCCCGACCGTGACTTTTACAGCAACGCCATCCGCGCCTTTTGAATACACCGTTCAGGATGGTGATTTTCTGTTTTCAATCATTGAGAAATTTAACCTGGGCGATGACGGCCTGGCGCTGCTGATGATCTTGAATCCCTACAAACCGGATGACAAGGACGGCAACGTAGGGATCGACCCCAAGACACTGGGCGTTTTGGTTGGTCAGAAAATCATCATTCCAAACCCGGGAATGGAGCTGCCAACCGCCACCCCCGTGCCGCTTGAAACCCTGGGACGCGGTGTAAAGATCGAATATACCGTCCAATCTAATGACACAATTGCCGGGATCGCGTTCAAGTTCAACTCGACTTCCGAGGCAATTCTCAAGGAAAACGGCTTGACGGATCCCAACCTGATTTTTATTGGTCAAATTCTGATCATTCCGGTCAACCTGGTGACGCCGGTCAATACGCTTGCGCCTACGGTCACATCTGCCCCAACCATTACGCCGACGCCCTAAAAGCACTGGACAAAATAGACCTTGTCGGTTAAAATTCCGGCCCGTTGTTATTGAAAAGTTTTTTGGAGGAATACCTTTGGCTAACATTAAGTCTCAAATTAAACGCAATCGTCAAAATGAAAAACGCCGCCTGCTTAACCGCGCTGTGCGCGGCACTGCCCGCGCGGCCCTGCGCGATGCCCGCGCGGCCATCGTCAAGGGTGATGCAGCTGTCTCGAAAGAGGCCGTCCTGGTCGCCATCAGCCGCCTGGACAAGGCCGCTCAAAAAGGCGTTATTCATAAGAACAATGCCGCCCGTCGTAAGAGCCGTTTGATGAAGGCGCTTGCGGCTGCTGAAACCAAGTAGTTAATTCTCGGCTTGTGACCATTTGAATCCAAGCGGGAGCGCCCCCAAGCGGCGCTCCCGCTTTTATGCGTTTGATATTTCCTGCGCTTGCACCTCGAAAAGGCGGACTGATGTTTGACTTGGAACAGAAAATCATCGAAGAAAAAATTAAAACTTTTTGCGCGGCCAATGCTATTCCATTGGCTGAGCTGAAGTGGGTGCCGATTCCCTTTAGCGGCGAGTGGGGCATCAGCACTTCGTTTTTTGCGACAGCTGCCGCCGAGGCAAAAGCGGGGAAGAATCAGGGCATGCCGGTTGCGCTGCGGGCGCAGGCAATTGCCGCGGCCGTTTTGGACGCACTTGGCTTGGCAGCAGCAGCCAGAGACCAGGGCCTGCCCGGCATCAGCCGCGGCGAGGCCCTCAAGGGTTATTTGAATCTGTATTTTTCAACAGCGGCGTATGCCCGGCGGGTGGTGGATACCGTTCTGGCGGAGGCTGAGAGGTTCGGGGCCGGACATCCAAAAAATGAACGGGTGATGGTCGAATACGCCCAGCCGAATACCCATCATTCTTTCCACATTGGGCATTACCGCAATACAATTTTGGGCGAATCGCTGGCCCGGATTGTGCAATTTGCAGGGTTTGAGACCATCCGGGCTTCGTACCCCGGCGATCTGGGGCTGGGGGTCATCACCGTCCTGTGGGCCTACAAAAAGTTTTATCGCGGCCAGGAGCCAAGCGATGTCCACGAGCGCGGCCAGTGGCTCTTGAAGATTTATATAGAAGCGACCCGCCTGCTGACAGAAAAAGAGAACGAAACGCCCGAAGAAAAAGCCCAGCGCGAGACTTACGACGCCGAGCGGCGTGAAATGTACCGCCAATGGGATTCCGGCGACCCCGCCGTGCGCCAACTCTGGCACGAAACGCGCGAGTGGAGCATGGACGAATTTCGCGATATTTTGCGGATGATGGATGTCGAGATCGATGTCTGGTTTTTTGAAAGCGAAGTCGACCAGCCTTCAAAAAAGGTGGTCGAAGAACTGCTGGCGCGCGGCATCGCCCAAGACGAACGCCCGGCTGGGCCAGTCCTCGTCCACATTGACGAGCAGCTCGGCCTGACCAAGGAAAAATTTCGGACAGCAGTGGTTTTGCGCTCAGACGGCACGTCGCTTTACCTGACCAAGGATCTGGCCCTGGCCCAGGAGAAATTTGAGAAATACCAGGTTGACCGCGCGGTGTATGTGGTCGATAACCGTCAGAGTTTACACTTTCAGCAGGCCTTTGCCATTCTAAAATTGATGGGATTTGAACAGGCCGAAAAATGTCATCACCTGGCTTATGGTTTTGTGAGCCTGCCCGAAGGAGCCATGTCGGCCCGGCGCGGGCGGGTGGCGCTTTTCAAGGAAGTTTATGACGAGGCCGTCCAGCGCGTGTTGGCTGCGATTGCCGAGAAGAACCCGGGTATGCCCGCCAGTGAGCGCGAGGGCGTCGCCCAAAAAATTGGGATGGGCGCACTGGCCTACTCGATGCTTTCGGTCGATAATAACAAGGATATGATCTTCGACATCGACGAAGCCCTAAGTTTCGACGGACGGACCGGGCCTTACATTCAGAATGCGCTTGTGCGCGCCAATTCGATCTTGCGCAAATCCAAAACTGACCCACAAAAATCGGAGATGCTGGAAGAGGCGGCTTTCGATTACCCGCTCACCGTCCATGAGATTGAACTGATTGAGCAGATGTCGCGTTTGGCGGACGTTGTTCAACAGGCGGCGCGTGAATACCGCCCGCTTTTGGTGGCGGCCTATGTTTACGATCTGGCAGCCGCATTTCACAGTTTTTATCATGCCGTGCCGGTCTTGCAGGCCGCCGAAGAATCAGTCCGGGCGGCGCGCCTCAGGCTGGTGGCCGCTGCCCGCCAATCGCTGACGAATGGGCTGCGGCTGCTGGCAATCCGTGCGCCAGAAGTGATGTAAAACCAAAGCTGGAAGCAGGCGAAAATCTGCTTCCAGCTTTTTTATAAAGCGCGGGAAAGGAATTAGAGTCCGTTTTTCTGGGCGGCGCTGCGCAGAGCTTGGGCCGATTGCAGGATGTCGCTGGCCGAGCGCAGGCTGCCCTCGCTGACTTCTCCCAGCATCTGGGCCAGTTCCAACATCCGGTCGTCATTTTCAAGGCGGACCACGCTGGTCGTTGTGCGCCCGTTCTGAATGATTTTCTCAACCTTGAAATGCTGGTCGCCAAAAGACGCCAACTGCGGCAGGTGGGTGATGCACAAAACCTGGTGGCTGCGTCCCAGCCGCCACAGCTTCAGACCGACAATCTGCCCGACCCGCCCGCCGATGCCCTGGTCGATTTCGTCAAAAATGAGCGAGGGAATCTGGTCGGCTTTGGCGAGCACGTTTTTAAGGGCCAACATCAGGCGCGAGGTTTCGCCGCCGGAAGCGATTTTGACAAGCGGTTTCAAGCCTTCGCCGGGGTTGGGCGCTACCAGAAATTCGACCCGGTCAAAGCCGGAGGCGTCGAAAGCCACGAATTGCCCGCCAGGAAGCGGCAGACCGTGCGGGTCTGGTTTGGTTTGAAAATCGACCGAGAAAAGGGCCTGCTCCATTTTTAGATCAGAAAGCTCGCTCTCAATCCCTTGGGCGAGGGTTTGGGCGGTCTTTTTTCGTTTTTCAGAAAGCGCCAGGCCGCGCTCAGCCAGTTCGCGCAGCAATTGGGTTTGGCGGCTTTGCAGTTCCTCTATTTTTTCGGCGGCATTGGTGATGGTTTCCAGATCGGCCCGGGCTTTGAGGCCAAAGGCCAGGACAGCTTCAATCGTCCCGCCATATTTGCGCAGCAGGCGGTGGATCAGGTCGAGGCGTTCTTCGGCTTCATTCAAGCGTTTCGGGTTGTATTCAATCGTTTCGAGGTAATCGCGCAAATCGCGGGCAATATCAGATAGGTTTTCGAGCAGGCCGTCGGCCCGGCCTGAGAGATCGGCCTGGGTCGAGTCGATCCGGGCCAGCGAGGAAAGAGCGGCTGCCGCCTGCCCAAGCTGGTCGGTGATGGCCGGGGTTTCGGGCGAGCCTTCGTCGATCAGGTCGAGGGCTTCCTGGGCGTTGGCGGCCAACGTCTCGGCGTTGGCGAGCCGGTCGCGCTCCTGGCGCAGGTCTTCATCTTCGGCGGGTTTCAGGCGGGCAGATTCGATTTCTTCGGCCTGGAAGCTCAACATTTCAATCCGGCGCTCCGCATCGGCCTGGGCGCGCTGCAAATCATCCAGTTCACGCCGGACGGCTTGCAGGCGGGTGTAGATTTGACGGTAGCCCATCAGGAGGTCTTCGACGCCCGCGAAACGGTCCAGCAGGCCGAGGTGGGCGCGCACATCCAGCAGCGACAGGTGTTCCGTCTGCCCGTGAATATCCACCAAATACGCGCCAATTTCGCGCAGCAGGGCGACGTTGACCGTGCGGCCGTTGATGCGGGCTGTCGAGCGGCCTTCGCGGCGGACTTCGCGGGCGAGGGTGATATAGTTTTCGTCGTCGAGCAGGTCTTCACGTTTGAGGATGGCTATGACCTGGGCTTTATTGGCCTGGTCGAGTTTAAAAACGCCCTCGACCGAGGCGCGCCCGGCTTCAGCCCGCAAAACGCTGGTTTCGGCGCGACCGCCCAGCAGCATTTCAAGGGCGTCCATGATGATGGATTTGCCTGCCCCGGTTTCACCGGTAAAAATGACCAATCCCGCCTTAAAATCAAGGGCAAGTTTATCAATGATGGCAAAGTTTTCGATACGGAGTTCAGAGAGCATGGTTTATTTGAAGATGCGAATGCCAGAGATGCGATAGTAGGCGGCGGGAGCAGAAATAAAAAGGTAAATGGCCTGGAAGAGAATGCCAAAGATGTTCAGGTTGTAAATTTGCCAGAGGGCCAGCGGCAGCCCGCCCAGGATGATGCCCGCCAGAATGGCTTTGTATAATTTTGGCGAACGGCGGCGGCCTGTGACGGTGCGCACGGCTTCAGCAATGACAATCCCGATGGTGGGAGCGGCGGCAAAGGCGATGATGAAGCCAAAAAAGCTGACCAGTCCGGCCAGGCTGATCAGAAAACTGCCAATCAGCGAGAGGATCGTGGCCGTGACGAAGCCAGTGATGTAATCATAGGGTTTGCTGGTCTCGAAGATTTTCTGCCGGCTGCGGACACATTCCTGGCACTGGTAGCCGGTGGGGGTGCGCACGGCGCATTTGACGCAAATTGGTTTTTCGCATTTTTTGCAACGCAAAACGGTTTCGACGCCGGGATGGTTGGCGCAATAAAGGATGTTCTCACTCATCGGGGCAGTCCTATGCTGATATTTTGATTCATGTGGGCGGTCAGGTTGCGGTAGAAATAATCGGGATGACCGAAACGGATAAATTTGACGGTATTTTCTCCGGCCCGGATTTCAATCCGGTCGTTTTCATCGAGGCCAGCCGGGGTTTGGCCGTCGATGCTCAGGATGCTGTTTTCGCTCAGAATGACGATGTTGACCGTTGCGCCCTCGGCCAGGACAACTGCGCGGTCGACGGAAAGGTGCGGCGCAATCGGGATCAGCAGAATGTTGCGCAGTTCGGGCGGCAGAATCGGGCCGCCCGCGGCCAGGGCATACGCGGTCGAGCCGGTGGCAGTGGCGGCAATCAGCCCGTCGCAAACGTAGGTCGTCAGGTATTGGTCGTCGATGCTGGCCTTGACGTGAATCGGGCGCATCATGCTGCCGCGCGCAACCACGACATCGTTGACGGCCTGCCGAACGCCTTGCGATTCTCCGGCCCGGAAATGTTCGGCTGCCAGCATCATCCGTTTTTCGACCCAGTAATTACCGTCCAGCAATTGGTCGAGGGTGTGCTGCCAGCCCTGGTCGTCGATTTGAAAGAGAAAGCCGAGGCGGCCTTTGTTCAGCCCTAAAATGGGGATGTCGTAAGGGGCGCAGAGATGCCCGGCCCGCAAAATCGTGCCATCGCCGCCCATCGCAATCAGGACATCAAATTCGCCCGTTTTTACGCGGCTGCGCAGGTTCTCGTCGTAGATCGAGCCTTGCAAAACATGGATGCCCTTTTGGGCAAGATAATCGGCTGCAACGACTGCCTCCTGGAGGGCGTCGGGCAGTTTGGGGTGGGCAACAATCGCAATTTTCAAGTCGGACATGTTTCGATTATATACCCGTCCCGCTCACAAATTAAAGGGCATCCGCGCAAACCGCGCGAAATCCGCAACTTCGGCAGCGCGCGCGGCTTTCGTGCGAGCGTTCGACGTTGTCGCGGCGTTCATCGCGCCGGATTTCGGCCAGAACATCCAGCAGGGCGTTTTCCAAGGCTGGGGTGTAATCAATCGCAAAATCGCGCTCTGGATAATGAATGATGCCGTAAGGCGGGCGTTTGCCATAGCATTTCTCAACCAGCAGACAGTAGGCTGCCAGCTGGTAAATATGCGAATCGTAGGGCTGAAGCGGCGCTCGCCCCGATTTGACCTCGACCGGGATGATCCGGCCATTTTGCTCGACCAGATAATCGGGCTTGCCGGTTAAACCCAAAACAGGCGCGTAGAGCGGCTTATCGCTTTTGCCCCAGGCGCGGGTGTCGTTGTAGATGACCCGCCCGCCGGGAAGTCCGGCAGCGCGCCGGGTGCGGCGCGCTTGCCAGAGCAGAAAAACGGCCAAGAGGGCCAGCCCCAGGGCAAGATAGAGCATCAGCCGGCCAGCAAACTTTCGACGCCAAGCCAGGCCAGCAGAATCAGAGCCGCCAACAGCAGAATCCAGGCCAGGCCGCTCTGAAAACCAGCCGCCAGCAGGCTGCGTCCATGCTGCCGATGAAGTTCTGTGCCGGCGTTCATTTCCGCCTGGTTGGCAGGTTCAAGCCCCTGGCGGCGATACCACCAGGCCCGCCGGCAGTACAAATACGAGCCAATTTCAGAAGCGCGGATGACTTTCATAGAACGTGTATTCTATCATATTTTGCGTCCCAGCCAGACCGCGCCCAGGGCAGTGACTGCGCCGAGGCTGGTGCCCCAGGCCAGATCGACGAGCGTCATCAGGGCCGGCCAATCGCGCAGGCTGGCCTGGTTGGTCAGGTCGTAGGTGGCGTAGGTCATAAAACCGAACAATGCCCCGCGCAGCAAGGCTTGGCGTAAATCTCCGCTGCGGATGGCCGCGCCGGTCACAAAGAAAACCAGGCCGGCCACGTAAAGGCCGTAAAAAATGGCAGCGGCAGGCCAGTTCATTTGGTCGGCCATCAGATGCCCGATCTGAGCGCGGTAAAACTGGGGCGTAATCAGGCCGAGCCAGATCGCATCCAGAATGAGAAAAGGCAGTAGGGTCAGCAGGTAGTGCTTGAGAAAGGTTTTCATTTATTTCTTAAGAAAACCACCCAGCAAATCGGCGGCAGCGCTCAGATCTGTTTTGCCGCCCAAAACAGCATCGACCTGGGCCGCGAGCGGCGCAGGTAGCTTCTTCTTGATGAAATCCAGCACAACCGTAACCGCCATGCCCGATTGTTCTTTGCTCAAGCCGGTTTTCTTTGAAACGAGATCAATTAATTCTTGCATAGTTATATCCTCCGGGTGAATTTGATAAACTCAGCATACTCCAGTTGAGGAAAAAATCAATCTAGCGCAGGCTTACAATCAACAACCAATACGTTACGCTAACAATCGTCCCCCAAATCACGCCGCCCAGCACCTCCAACGGCGTATGGCCGAGCACCTCGCGTAATTGCTGTTCAGAAATCGGATGCCCCTGCAGCAGTTCATTAATCACAATATTGATCTTATGGGCATGGATGCCCGCCTGGCGGCGCACCCCGGCCGCGTCATACAGCACCACCACCGTTGCCGCGCATGCCAGCGCAAAGATCGGCGTATGAAAGCCATCGTGCAGCCCAATCGCCACCGTCGCGCTGACCATCAAGGCCGAGTGCGAAGAAGGCATTCCGCCTGGGCTAAAAAGCGGCGCCCAAGACCACTTATGGTTAAGAAAATAATAAAGCGGCGGTTTAACCACTTGCGCCAGCGACCAGGCGATCAGCATACTAATAAGCACATCGTTTTCTAAAAGTCCTGAAAGCGGCATTTAGACCTCATCTTCTTCCAAAATTTCTCCATTTAATTGGCGAACCTTCAACTCAGCCTTTTCAAGGAGGGCCGCGCAATGCAGGGCCAGGCTCTGACCGCGTTCATACAGCCCAATCGCCTCGTCCAGCGGGCGGCCTTCTTCTTCCAGGGCCAGCACCAGGCCGCTCAACTCACCAAAAGCCTCTTCAAAATTCATCTTTTCCACATTTTTGGATGACACAGACATTTAACACTCCTTAGCCTGATTCCGTTACTCGCGCTTTGATTTCACCTTCAGCCAGACGCACGCCCAGATCGCGTCCCACCTCAGCCTGGCTGGCCGTTAAAACGACTTTTCCTGAACCTGCCAGCGTGACAACCGCATAGCCGCGCCGCAGAATCGCCAGCGGATTGAGCGACTCAAGCCGTTGGGCCAGGCTGCGCACCTGGGCTTTTTCCAGTTTCAGATGCGCTTCCAGCGCGCGCACCATCCGTCGTTCGGCATCGTCCACCCGCTGACGCTCGGTGGCCAGCCGCCGGGTCGGGGAGACATAGCGCATCCGCCCATTAACTTCGTCGAGCGCGCGTTCTTTTTCAGCGAGAATCGCGCGGATGGCATCGCCCAACTGCCCGCCAGCGTTGCGGACGTACCCGGCCAAGTCGCTGATGCTGATGGGCGTTGCCAGCTCGGCAGCGGCGGTTGGGGTTGGGGCGCGTAAATCGGCAGCAAAATCGGTCAGGGTGAAGTCGGTCTCGTGTCCGACGCCGCTGATGACCGGGGCCGCCGAACCCGCCACAGCCCGCACAACGCGCTCATCGTTGAAGGCCCACAGGTCTTCAATCGAGCCGCCTCCGCGTGCCACCAGGATCACATCCGGTTGAACGAGGCTGTTTAGTTTTTGCAAGCCCGCCACCAGTTCGAGCGGGGCTGCTGCCCCCTGAACAGCCGCAGGCGCCAGGCTAACCTCCGCCAGCGGCATCCGTCTGGAAAGCGTCTGGAGCATATCCCGCAGCGCCGCCCCGGTTGCTGAAGTCAGAATGCCGATTTTGCGCGGGAACTGCGGAATTTCACGTTTGCGTTCGCTGGCAAACAGGCCTTCGGCTTCCAGCAGGGCTTTCAGGCGCAGGTATTCGGCATACAGCGCGCCTTCGCCCGCCGGGCGGACGAGATCGACATACAGCTGATATTGCCCGCCAGGTTCGTAAACGCCGATCTTGCCATGCGCTTCGATGGAGAGGCCGTCCTGCATCGGCAGGCCGCGCAGACGCAGCGCGTCGCCCTTCCAGATGACGCATTTGAGGGCTGCCCCGCTGTCTTTGAGCGTGAAGTAGATATGCCCTGAGGAGGGGCGCGAAAGGTTCGAGATTTCGCCCTGGACCCAGGTGTCTTGCAGGCTGGCGTCGCTTTCGATGATGCGCCGCAGATGGCGGGTCAGTTCGGTTACGCTCCAGCGCCGGACCTGAAAAAGGGAAGGTTGATTCATTAACGGCGAGGATACTCTGCATTTCGGCCTGTGTCAACATTGCCAGGCGCACGATTCATGGCTTTCTTAAAGTCGGAAATGTCATTGCGAGCCGCAGTTTGTTCGCGGCGTGGCAATCCCCTGACAGGATAGGAGATTGCTTCACCCGGCTGAAGAACGCCGGGTTCGCAATGACATGCCCTATTTGTGCCCAACAGTCAAGCGACTTTGAGAAAACCGTAGCGCACGATTCAAATAAGACTTGGAGTAAAATATTTGCAACCATTCAAAAGGACAACCTATGAAACATCTCTGGGCCGCATGGCGCATGAAATACATCAACAAAACCGAACCGGACGAGGGCTGTGTTTTTTGCAATGCCCAGGCCAAGCCCGATGGCCCCCAAAACCTGATCGTGGCGCGCGGTGAGCAGGCTTTTGTAATTCTGAACAAATTCCCTTACACCAGCGGGCATGTCATGGTGGTGCCTGTCCAGCACGCCGATTCGCTCGAATTGCTCGATCCGCCGACCCGGGCCGAGATGATGGAACTGGTTTCACAGGCGACGGCCGTTTTGCGGGCGGTCTACAAACCCCAGGGATTTAATATTGGCATGAATATCGGCGCGGCGGCGGGCGCGGGCGTGCCGGGACACGTCCATATTCACATTGTGCCGCGCTGGGGCGGGGATACCAATTTTATGTCCACGGTCGGCGAGGTGCGCGTCCTGCCAGAAGAGTTGGATGAAAGTTACCGGCGGATCAAAGCGGAATGGCTGAAGACCCTGCAAACCCCAACCGTATGAAAAACCAAATTATCTCACTAATCATCATGATTGTCTTGCTGAGCGCCTGCGCGCAGCAGGTTCCAACTGCTACCGCTGAGCCTGGCCCAACCGCCGTCCGCGCCTCGACAGCGACTCTCACACCTAGGCCCACTGACCCGGCGGAACGCGCCGCGCCAAGCCCGACCTTTACGCCCGCCAGCCAGCCGCACCTGACTCAAGCCGCGCTTGGCCCGCAGGCCGATTCCTTCCCTGAAGGCGTCAACCCGCTCACGGGGCGGGCGGTTTCAGACCCGGCCCTGCTTGGCCTGCCGGCCATGCTGATTTCGATCAGCAACAGCCCGGTCACAGCCCGCCCGCAAGCCGGGCCGGCCTTTGCCGATTGGATTTTTGAGTTGTTCATCGGGACCGGCACAACCCGCTTTCTGGGCGTTTTTTATGGCGAGTACCCGCGCGCCGTGCCAAACCCGCGCGCCGGGTGCGCCGTTCGGGAGGGGATAATTCATCCGCAGGGAGAGTGGCTCGGGGGCCGGGCCTGGCTCGATGAAAACGGGGATAACCGTCAGAACGATTGGGAGCAGGGCCTGGCCGGAGTCTGCGTCCGGCTGCTGGATGCGGCTGCGGGCAGTCCGCTGGCGGAAACTTCGACAGACGGAAATGGTTATTTCGCCTTTGAGACCGCCAAAATAACGGGATCCGTCCAAATTCAGTTTGACAAAACAGATGATTTTGATTTTGCAGCCCCAAACGTGGGCCCTGAAGAGCGTGACAGCGACGCGGACCCGCTCAGCGGCCTGAGCGAAACGTTCTCCCCCCAATCTGGCCGCCGTTTTTGGGA
>JAVEWN010000159.1:0-4833 GCA_034004515.1 Anaerolineales bacterium
AGGTCGGGCGGGCTGTAGCCGAGTGTGTCAATCAGATCGGCGACGGCAGCCATACGCATTGGAGTGCAGGGAGCATCCTGGCCGCGCCGGTGCAGGCCCAGCAAGCGAGTTTTTAGTTTTTCGCCCAGATCGGGCTGCTGGCTTTTGCATTCCAGGTAGGCGCTGGCGGCCAGTTCTGCCACAGAAAGGCACTCGTCAAGCTCCATTTTCTTGTCACGGACGGCGCAGCCATCGTCAGCCCCAGACAGGCGCAAGAGCAGGCGGCGCGCCATACCCGGCGCGGTCAGGTCGAGGTAGCCAACCGTCAGCAGGATCGGCTCACGCCACCACGAATCAGCGGCCAGGCCTGCTTCAACCTGCGCCGCGATTGTTTCAATATCGCGCACCACTTCCACAAAATAACGCCCGGCCAGAAATTCCTGGAACGACAGGTGAATAAAGCGGTACAGCCCGCCGCGCTCTTCCAGCAATGTGCCACGCTGGCGAGTCTGGCCGATTAATTCGTCCACAAACGGCGCGTAGGTCGGCTCGGATTCCAGCACCCCCCGCAAGGCGGCTTCCTCGATTTCACGGCCCTGCCCCTTGCCCTGCCCGTGCATGTGATAGGCCAGGTATTGCAGCATTTCGCGGTTCATCGCCAGGCTTCCGGCCACGCGATGTTCAATCTCGTCTGAAACGTCCTGGTCGAGGTTGTAATCCGGGCGCAGCATGGCGTCGACTGCTTTCTGGTACAGGTCGGCGCGCTGGTCAGGCAGGCGGCGATTATTGAAATGGACAATCAGCAACATGCGCACCATCAAAGGCGAATCGACAAAGGCTTCGGTGCCTTCGCCCAGGCGTTCACGCCGCTCGGATTCCAGCCGTTGGATGTCGGTCAGCAGGTCGCGGGCCTTGTCGCGGGCCTGGATATCGCTTGTTTTGTAAATCGAGCGGTAGGCTTGGGTTACCAATTCAGTCACGTTTTCGGGATTGAGCGGCAGGACGCGAATATTGCGAAAGCCGCGTCCGAGCACGGTATTGCCGCGATAGGCCGCCACCCGGCTCGTGACCAGCACGCGTAAATTTTCGCGTCCGGCAACCAGGTCTTCGATGGATTGGCGGGTGTGGGCGCGCTCGTCTTCGTTTGGCACTTCATCCAGCCCATCCAGGAGCAGGATGACATCCCGGCCTTCGCGCAGGAGCGCCGCCAGGAAGTCTGCGCTCAAATCCAGGTGCATTTGGCGTTGCAGCAAATAGTCGGAGATAAATGTCGCCAGGGATTTTTGCTTGCCGCCCGCATTCTTTGGCAGGTCGCGCCGGTAGGCGGCATACAAACTCAACGGAACATAGATCGGCAGGGGCAGGCTGTCCAGCCCCAGCTTTTCTTTGGCCAAGCTTGGCTTCCCAGACTGGATGGCGCAAGCCAGCGTCCAGGCGATGTGCTGTAAAACGGTGGTCTTGCCGGAGCCAGGCCCACCGGTGACAATGACACGCTTGCCCACCCCCAACACCTGGTTGAGTTTGATTTTTTCCGTGCCGCGTTTTTCTTCCATGCGCTGACGCATTTTTTCGGGGTTGTCTGTTTCGACAAACTGATCCTCGTCGTCCGGGCTGGCTTCGGCTTGCAGCGGCACATAGACCGTTTCCAGCGGCAGGGTGACCACCTGGCGGCCTTCCTGCTCGATTCCGCGCAGGGTAATACTTCCAAAACTCTCCTGGACCCAGTTGAGGTAAGCAACCAGTTGGGCTTCCAGTTCTTCTTTTTGGGGTTTATCGGCCTTCGGCGCGTAATTATTGACAATATTCTGGATGATATTGCGATTGCCCTGCACGACCGTTCCGCTGAGATCTCCGCCAATTTCAGCCTGGCTGCGCTGCTCGTTTTTGTCCCCACCAATGGCTTTGCTATTGCGTACAATTTCGGCAATCGTAACAATCGCCCACAATAACGGGATGCCCAAACTAACAGCATAGACCAGTTGGATATAGTCATCCGAAATCTGCGCGCCCCAATACGCCAATACAACCAGGAGCAGAATCGCAAAGGCAAATGGCGGCGTCAGTTTTTTCGCCAGTTCTACGAGAACGTCTTTCCATTCTTTCATTATCCCTCCACAGTTGATGTTGCGTAAGTGAATTGCCTCATTATACAATGCCGGGAAAGGACATGAAGACATCTGATCCTTATGTAATTTTTCTGAAGACCAATCTGCCGCCACAAAAAACGCGAATTACCCAAGAGTGTCCCAGGTTTTCAGGAGGCCAGATGGTACGGCGGCGGAGTGCGCGCGAGGACAAGTTTGGTGGAGGACAAACGCCCCGCCCCCCCTTCCACCAGCTCCCACCCGGCAAAAATGGGGTGTTTTTTGCGGGGTGGTGGAAGGGGGTGGAAGCCTGGTGGGAGAAGAAAACGGCCTGGTGGGGCTGAATTTTCATCCACCAAAACGCCTTCCACCACAAAACAGGCGCTAGACTCCCTTTCGGATCAGCGTCCAAATGGTTCCTTTTTCCTCGAAATGGCGGGTTGCCACAGAGATGTCACACAGATATAAAATATCCTGCGGGCCTTTCATTGCGGGCAAAGCGTACCTTGTCACGTTGTTGATGGCTGATTTATGTGGGACAAAGGCGTACATCTTCCCGTTTGAAAAATGTCTGTAGTTTCGCCATTTTGTATCAAGATTTTGGTTTGCCTTGGTCGTATTGCGCTCTACTTCAGCGTAAATAACTTCGCCGTCTTTTTCGGCAGTAATGTCTGGCGCGAACTCGTGGCCGTCGATGAACATCCGGGTCGTTGGTAAGATTTTATATCCCATCTTCTCGAGCAGCACTTGCGCTTCGAGTGCCAGCATCACCTGGGATTCTGACTTGTGCTCTTTTTGGTAGTCGTTTTCTCTCGGTTTTTTGCCGGTGGCCTGCTCAAAAGCATACTCACCGAATCTGGTCAGTTCTACGAGCTTCTGTCGGCCCTTGCTTGTCTCAAATGCTGCGATTATGCCAACTTGCTCCGCCAGAGACATGACCTCCGAAACGGTTCTGCCTTTTCCCTCCGGGTCGTTGAGGTTTAGGTTTTCGGCGATTTTTTTTCGTAAGTCGGGCGAAAGCGCTTCTCCTCGCTCGCCAATGTATTCAATGATGAATGTCAGCTGATCGCCATGCTTCATTTTGGGCAGGGCATCATACTGTTCGGCAAAGCTTTGCGCGTTATCGCTGTCGGCTGCAGGCTGGTTTGTGCGCAGCCGGTCGATCTGATTGGTCAGTCTGTCGATGGCTTCTTCCTGGTTCCTGTTTGCTTGCTCGTATGCTTCTCGTTCCCTGCTTGCCTGCGCCAGTTCTGCGCTCAGGCGCTTATTCTCTGCCTTGAGCGTGTTTGTGTCCGCCTGGCCGCCCATGATTTTTAGCTTTTCAGAGTGGGCGCTGATCGCCGCGCGTTTAACGACCGGGATCAGTTCGCTGAGTTTGATGTCTCTCAGATCGCGCATTTTCGTGACGCGCTGCTGGTACATCCATTCCGAATCAACGATGCCCGCGATCTCCACCAGCATTACCTGAATTTCATCGAGGCTTTTTTTTGCGTTGGCTGCGCGTTTGTCCATCGCGTTCAGGATGTCATTGTAAAACTTGCGGGTTAATTCGCTAACCGGCTTGTTCAGTTCTTTCTGTAAATCTATCTCGTTGTCCATTCACTCGCCTCCAACTCCGCCAGGGTCTGCCTGGCAATCTCTAATTGATGCTGGGCTTTCGCCAGATTTTCATCGTTTGGCGCGGTTGTCCACAGCAGGGTTGTTCGGGCCGCTTCCAGGTAGGCCGATGCCATGCGGAGCGAAATAGACCGGGCTGGCATGGCCGCCGTTGGGGTCTTCTTCTGTTCGATGTTCTGGATCAGGCGCACTCCGGCATCGATCATCTTCTGGGATTCGCGAGACCTGGCAAACAGATCATCGCCATATTTCCCAGACAGGATCGTGCTGATTTGCGTATCCAGTTCCTGGGCCTGTTCGCGCCAGCGAACTATCGCAACGCGGTACTCCTCTACCGCCCGGATGTCTGGCAGCAGCAATATCGGGCGGTCATCCTGGTCGGTTGGAGAAAAGGCGTAGCCAAGAATAAGGAAAACAAGCAGTACCGGAATGATCCAGATCCATTTGGGGATGATGATGGGTTCGTCTGTCATACGATCTCTGGTTCGGGCGTTTTTGTTTTGATTGGTTCAGCAAGATCGGCATCTATTCCTTCTTCGGGTTTATCGTGGGGGCGAAATCCGGGAAGGGTGACTGTGCTGTACTTGCTTTCTTCTTCCGGGTTTCGCAGGCCGTCGATGAATGAGCCGAGATCCTTTGTCAGTTCGGGGTCGATCTGCTTCAGCTCTTCGATGCGCGAATAGCCGCGGTCAAAGTTTGCGTATCGCAGGGCCTCCGCGTGTTCACAGACTACCTCGACCACTGTGCGGTCTTTTACGCTGCGCAGCTGCAGGTGGCCCTGGATGTAGAAGCGCGCGCCTTTTTGGGCAAAGGCTTCCACGATCTGGGCGCGCCGACCGTAGAAAACGACCCGCAGCGGAGGGGTCGGGTCTTTTCGGGATGAGCCCTGGATGACCACCATCAACCGTAGAAATGGCGTGGCCTTGCTGTCTACGGTGAAATTATCGTAGTAGATGTCGCCGGTTAGGTCGCCGATGATATGCACGCTATTTCGGTTCATCGAGGCCTTCTTCCGGTTGTGTATCTGTGCTGGCTGGCACTTCGGCGGACTTTTCTTTTTCTTCTGCCGGTGTGGTATCCCGCAGCCGCTCAATAGCGGCCAGGGTCAGGATGGCTTCGTCTGGGGAGAGTATTTTGTACTCGCTCGGCGTAT
>JAVEWN010000052.1:0-23347 GCA_034004515.1 Anaerolineales bacterium
TGCGGATGCTGGCAATCTGCTCCCAAATATTTGAGTACAAATCCACGCCTGACAGGCTGGTCATATTGTCTTCATCGTCCGTGCCCAGGAAGAGGGTCGTGCCGCCCCGCGCCCGAACTTGATTCTCCAGGTCGGCCAGCAGCGCCCGCCCCACCCCCCGCCCCTGGAGGCCTGGGGCAACCACCAGCGGATGCAGCTCCCAGGCCTGGCCGTTATATTCGGGAATTGCGCCTCCCCAACCGAGCAGCCTGCCTTCGTCATCCAGCGCGGCCCGGGCGATCTTACCGTGCTCGAGCGCCTCGCAAACTTCCTGCCGGGCCGATTCCATGTCCGGCCAGGCGTTCGGCCAGTGCTGGCGGAATCCGTCCAGCAGTTGTTGGGCAGCCTGTTCGATCAGGCCAGGTTGTTCGGAGGATAGAGATAGATCAACAATTTTCATGAGAGAGCCTCTGTAATTAAATCTGGCACAGCGCGGGCCACAAGATAAAGTTGGTTGAGCGCGGGGCGTAACTGCGCGGAAATAATTCTGGCGCTGCTACTCAACAAATCTGTAATGAACGTTTTTTGAGAAATGGGGTTTTAATGAATACAGGGAACAAAATTAGCATTCCTTGCGTCTTTTTTGCAACTTTATCGTATTCCAAGCAGGAGGTGAATTGTGGATCCTATTATTCTTGTTGGGTTATCTGTCATTGTTACCCTTTTTGTTTCGATCAGCCTGATCGGCGCGCTGGTCAGCAAGCAGGATTGTGACGATTCGCGCGTCATCCTGCCCAAGTAAAACACCCTTTTCCCCCCAGCACAGCGCGCCGAACCTGGCGCGCTGTGCTCCTTTAAGGGGAGCGATCAGATCCAGGTCTGGCGCTTCATCCAGCGGAACATAATCACGGGCAGGATAATCATGCTGAGCAGCGTCAGCCCAAAGGCCGCCTGGCCGGTCCAGGCCGGCAGATGTTGCGAAGCCTCGAAGAAGTTCATCCCAAAGAAGCCGGTGATGAAGGTCAGCGGCATAAACAGGGTGGTGATGAGCGTCAGCGTTTTCATAATGTCATTCATGCGGTTGTTGACCGCCGAAAGGTAAGTATCGAGCGCGCCGCCGATCAGGTCGCGCATCGATTCGTTCAGGTCATACAGGCGTACCAGGTGGTCGTAAATATCGCGGAAGAAAATCCGGTCTTTGGGGTCAATCACCTTGAAGTCGTCGCGGGCCAATTTATTAAGCACCTCGCGCTGCGGAGTCAGGACGCGCCGCATCACCTGGAGCGCCCGTTTCAAGGCAAAAATGTCTTGAATTGTCTCCTGGCGCGGGTTGTCAAAGACACTATCTTCGATTTCGTCAATTTTATCGTCCAGTTTTTCGACATTGGGCATGTAGTCGGCTACCATCGTATCGATCAGCTTGTAAAGCAGGTGGTCGGCTCCCTGGCTGGTATGGCGCGGATCGCGTCGGCTGGCCTGGTAGGTTTTTTCGACACAGTTCAGCGGGCGGTCGTGGTGGGTGACGACATAATTGCTCCCCAAAAAAACATCCAACTCATCAATATGAGCGCCGAGGTCTTCATCCAGTTCGAGCGCGTTTAAGACGATATAAAGGTAATCGTCCCAGTCGTCCACTTTGGGCGAGTGAGATTCTTCGAGGGCGTCGTCCACCGCCAGCGGGTGAAAGCGAAAGATACCCGTCAGAATCGGCTCGGTCACCGAGTCTGGTTCCCCGTCAAAGTCGATCCAGAGCAAGGCGGCGGGGTTTTTCAGCAGGTTGGCATATTCGAGTACGGGCAGATCGGTGCGAGTTTCCTCGCCCGGCAGGGAATAAAGAGAACGAATCATGTTTCCTCGGGACTAAATTTGAGAATAAGAAAAGCATCTTTAAGATTATTAATCTTGATTTCGGAATTTATTGATTATACTATTGACAATATTGAATATATTGCTATAATGTTTTTAGATATTGGAAAAAGTTATTAAAAGTTGGAGGTAAAAATGAATGTGCCTTTCTGCTTCTTTACGCCACAGGCTGCCCGGCTGGCTTTGCTGATCAATGAAAAGGACTACCAGCAGTTTGTCGAGGACGCCTATTCACCCGCCAGTGGTTTATCCGGCGATGGGTGGCATTTCGCAAGCCTGATCTTTTTAGCCGACCTGCTGATTGCCGCAGGCGAAAAAATAAAGCAATTCACGGCGCAGACTGCGCCCACATCCTTTCAACCTCGCCAGGAGCTGCCATGAAGACCTCTCTCACCCGTTGCCCGGTTTGTGAAAATGAATTGATGATTACCCGCTTACACTGCGAGGCCTGCGACACGACTCTGGAAGGCCGCTTTACTGGCGGGCCCTTCTCTCACCTGAGCGCGGAACAGCTCAATTTTATCGAAGTATTTATGCGCTGTGAGGGCAAAATCAATCGGATGGAGACCGAACTGGGACTTTCTTACCCGACCATTCGCAACCGTTTACATGACGTGATTCGCGCCCTGGGCTATGAACCCGGCAAAGAAGAGAGCGCAGAGATGAGCGAAGAGCGCCGCCGCGAGATTTTGGAAGACCTCGACGCCGGAAGGATTTCTGCCGAAGAGGCGATGCGTATTTTACGCGGAGAGGATGAATCATAATGCGTTCCGAAATGTTTTCTTGCTCTGCCGCTCCGCTGATTAAAGTGGGCGCGGTCCATGGAGATGTCCAGATTACAGGCTGGGATCGCGAAGAAATCAGCGCCAAAACCAGTGGCAGCCAGCTTCAGGTAACTCAGAACGCTGATTCGTTTGTTATTGAAAGCGATGACGATCTGATTCTCTATCTGCCCTGCCAGGCCAGCCTGGAGATCGACTCGATTGCCGGCGACATGGATTTGCGCGTTTTTGAAAAAATGGTTGCCATTCAACAGGTTGGCGGCGATTTACAGGTCAATAGCGCCGGCGGCCTGAGTCTTAAATCGCTTGGCGGCGATTTGAGCTGCCGCGCGATCAACGGTGATTGCCAGGTTGAATACGTTGGCGGTGATGCTTCGCTGACCGACGTGAGCGGCCAGGCCCGTTTGGGGAAGGTTGGGGCCGATTTGTATGTCCGCAACCTGGGCGGCGCGCTCTCGGCCACGGTGGGGAGCGATGCGGTTTTATTTATCAACCCGGCCCCCCGCCAAACCTACAAGGTTACGGCCGGCAGTGACATTTTACTTCGTTTGCCGCTCGAAGCCAGCGCCAACTTGCACCTGACGGGCGGCGGCCCGGATACGATTCGGGTGGATTTCCCCGGCCTCGAATTGGATGAAATGCTCGACTCGTGCCAGTTGACCCTTGGGACGGGGGCCGCTGAAATTTACCTGAGCGCCGCTGCAGAAATTATCGTGACTCACAACGTGGAAGAGTGGCAATCGATGGCCGATTTTGGCCCTGAGTCGTGGGGCGCGCGCGATTATCCGGGTGTCCCGCCGATTCCACCGATTCCGCCCATTCCGCCAATTCCGCCCATCCCCGGCATGCCCAACCTGGCGAAAGAAATTAACGAGAAAATATCAGAACGCTTGGGCCGCAAGAGCGAGCAGATCAACCGCCGGATCGACGAAGTCACCCGCCGCACCGATGCCGCCATGCGCCGGGCCGAGCAAAAGATTCGGGCCGCCGAACAGCGTCAGCGTTTTTCGTTGGGCAGCGGCGGGCGCAAGAGTGTCAACATTAACTTTGGCGGCCAACCCGCTGCGCCTCAGGCAGAGCCTGTCAGCGACGAAGAGCGCCTGACGATTTTGAAAATGCTCGAAGAGAAAAAAATTAGCCTGGCGGACGCTGAAAAGCTGCTTTCGGCTCTGGAAGGCTAATAGAGGCAAAAGCGATGACCGATAATGAACGCGCCCAAATTTTAAAAATGATCGACGATGCCAAGATTACCGCCGAGCAGGGCCTGACATTGATGCAGGCCCTGGCTCAGGACGAAGAAGCCGAGGCTGAGACTCCTTTTCTCGAAACTGAAACAGGCGGCGAGGCCGAATGGAAGCCCGCTCCGCCCGACCCGGTGGTCGAACAGCTTAAACGACGGGTACGCTCTTTTTACATCATCCCCCTCTTTGGCGGAACATTCCTGACCATCCTGTTTGCCTGGCTGATGTACCAATCCGTCAATAAGGGCTCGACGGGCGTTGCTTTTTACTGCCTGCTCTTCCCGTCGTTGTTGTTGGGGATTTTGTTGCTCTCGGTCGGCGCAGCCAGCCAAAAATCAAGCTGGATGTATGTCGATATTCAGCAGAAACCAGGCGAAAAGCCGGGCCGAATCATGTTTGGGTTCCCGCTCGATCTGGTGCGCTGGTTGATGAACACGTTTAAGAGCAATATTCCGCATGGGGAGCGCGAAAAAGCGGAGATGGTTTTGCAGGTGATGAACGAAACCCCCAGCCAGGAACCAATCGTGGTACAGGTGGATGAGGGCGAAGATGGCAATAAAGTGAACGTTTATATCGGATAGGAGGTGCATCATGGCAAGCGCTGAAGAACGAATGAAAATCTTGAAAATGATCGATGAAGGCAAAATTAGCGCGGAGGAGGGGGCGAAGCTGCTCTCAACGCTGAGCGACAACCGCCGCCCGCCCTCCGGCGACCGCGTCCCACGCGGATTTGGCGGGGCGCGCTGGCTGCGGGTGCGCGTGACCGATGTCGCGACGGGCCGGGCCAAGGCGACTGTCCAATTGCCGCTTAACCTGCTCGATGCTGGCATGAAGATCGGGGCCCATTTTGCCGCTGAAATCAACGGGGTCGATATGGGTACGATTATGGAAGCCCTGAAATCGGGCATGACCGGCAAGATTATCGATGTGATCGATGAAAAAGACGGCGAACACGTTGAAATTTTTGTAGAGTAGCCCTGCCCGCCTTAAACAAAAAAATGCCAGCCCGCTTGAAAGTTCGGTGGCATCTTTTTGTGTTAAGTGGGTTGTGGCGTTTACGCGCCGGCTGCGTCGCTGATGATTTTGCGCACGTCGCCAGCGTGTTCGATTTCGTGGTCGATGAAGATTTTGAGCAGGAGGTTGATGTCCCCTTCATCGCCCCAGGGCAGGGCGAAAGGCTGCTCGATTTTTTCCAGCGGCAGGGATTCGACCAGTTCGATCAGGGTTGCGCGGGTATGCAGGTATTCACGATAAATGTGGTCGTAAGTGAGCCCCTGGCGGGTGGCGACGGTTTCGGCGTTGTAAGCGTCGATGCCGCGCGAGGCCGGGGTGGCCGGTTCGCGCCCGGCGGTGTGGGCTTTGAGCGAGGCAATCACGGCATCGTCCCAGCCGACAATGTGGGCCAGAATTTCGCGGATGGTCCAAAGCGGGTAGATTTTACGATTCTTGTCAATTTCGTCCAAGTGAGCAATCATCTCTGAACGGGCTTGTTTGAGTTGCTCGACGAGTTGGGGACGCTGATCGCTCATTTTGCTCTTTCTTAAAACGCTTGGTTTTTTTTGTTGATACGCAAGACCAGCCACCAGGCCAGGAAAGCCAGCAGGATCACCGCCAGAACCCCCATCAAAACTGGGATAATCATGGCAAGTAACGAGGTGATCGTGGCGATGATGTCTTCGGTCACGGCGACCAGCGGGTTAACAGCGCCGCCAGTGGTGGCCGTGATGGCCGGGCGGACTGCCGCCGCTTTGACGGTGTGCACGCCTCCGGCGATCAACAATCCACAGGCGAGTGAAATCACGGGCGAGATGTCTGTCAGAACTTTGGCCGAGGCGGCAAAGACAATCGCCCCGGCTGCCGGACGGATGAAGGTTTGAATGGCGTCGTTGATGTGGTTGACCGCCGGGAAGCTATCGGCCAGTAATTCGATGATAATCAACACGCCGATCAGAATCATGACCCACGGGTTGGTCAGGGTATCGAAGGGGGCTTGCAGGCTGAACCAGTCGGTATAGCGGGCGATGACGGCAATCACCATCAACGGGATGTAGGCGTTTAGCCCGGCGCTGGCCGAAAGGCCAAAAGCGGAGAAAATTCCGGTGAGCAGTTCCATGGATGTTTCCTTTCAGCAATCAATAAGCGCAATAATTTTATCAAAATTTTGCGAACTCTTCATCGGTTACCCCAGCGGAAAGCCGCCCCAGGTGCCGGTCAGCCATAAACGGAAGAGATCGATCAACGTAATTTGGAGCAGGGCAATCGTCAGCCCGGCCAGCAGGGGGATGCCAATCTCACCCAACGAGTCAAATGTGTTTTCGATCCGCATCAACATCGCCCAGACCACGGCGTAAATCATGGTCAGCAGCAGCAAGACGCTCGCCGCGCTCAGCAGATAGGCCGGGTAGAGCACCCAGTTCCACTCTGTTAAGACCAGCAGCATCAAGACGACCGCCAGCCCCAGCAGCAGCGGAAAGGTGCGCCAGGTTAGGGCCGGGCGATTGTCCCAATTGCGCCAGAAGGTCTGGTTGAAGGACGGGAAGACGGCTGCCGCCATCGCCAGGCCGACTCCGGTTCCGGTCCACAAACGCAGGCTGTTGTTGGGCGTGTAGAGGTTGGGCAGCCACGCCAGACGCTCAGGTGTGACGCTTTTCATCAGGTAAAGGTATGAATTAACCCCGTCCACCGCGAAGGCGGCTCCGAACAGCCCAAGCGGCAGGATGATCGTCCAGCGCGGCATCCCGGCCAGGCCTTTGGCGGTCACAAGTTGGAAAGTAATTCCCAGCAGCGCGCCCAGATACATCCCTGAACAACGTGCGCACAACGGTAATTGAGTCCCGTCATCCAGGTGGAAGGAGCGTTCGTCGAGCCGGTGGCAGACGGCATAGCCGAGCGCGTCCGCTTTGCCGAGAATGCCAGGCGGGGAAATCCATAACCAGGTGGAAAGCAGGATGACTGCTGCGATCGGCACAAGCCAGTTGGCGAGTTTTTGAGCAATTTGCATTGCGCGATTATACCCGCAGGCCCGCATAAGGTTATCTTTTGGGCGAGAATTTAGGGTATGATTATTGAAATTTGGAGGTTTCTATGAAGCGATTGCTTATTTTTGCTTTAATTGCCCTGACTCTCAGCGCGTGTGGATCCTTTGCGCCGCAGCCGAGCGCTACCCCGACGGCGACCTTGACCGCGACCGCCACTGCCACCTTTACGCTTACCCCAACCCCCACCGAAACGACCACGCCGACTGTGACTCCGACCGCCACCCGCGATTTCCCGCCAGGCGGCTACGGGCCTTCTGATTTTCCTGAGAACGTCAACCCGCTGACCGGCCTCAAGGTCGAAGATGTTTCGCGGCTCGAACGCCGTCCGCTGATGATTAAGGTTGCCAATCTGCCGCGCGAGTACCGTCCGCAGTGGGGCCTTTCGCTGGCCGATCATGTTTACGAGTATTACATCGAAGAAGGCACAACCCGTTTTGCGGCCATCTTTTTGGCGAACGATTCTGAGATGGTCGGCCCGATTCGCTCCGGGCGTTTTTTCGACCACCGTCTGATGCAGATGTATCGTCCCAATTTTGCTTTTGGCTCGGCAGATTATCGCGTCCTCAACCTGCTCTTCAATCAAAATTACGCCGACCGGCTGATTATCGAGAGCGCCTGCCCGCCGATGTGCCGCTTTGAGCCAAACGGCGTCAACTATCTGATGGCCGATACCCTCGGCCTGACCGATTGGATTAACCAGAAAAATGTGCCGGGAGGCAACGTCCGCCAGAATTTGGACGGCTTCCGCTTTTTATATGATCTGGAGGCGCAGGGCGAGCCGGCCCGCCAGATTTTCATCCGCTATTCGGGGGCAATTTATAACCGCTGGGATTACGACTTCCAAACCGGCAAATATTCGCGCTATTCAGATACCCAGAACGACCTGGATGGCACAAAACAATCGTATGCCCTCCTGACGGATCGACTCACGAAGCAGCCCATCACAGCGGATAATGTGGTCATGCTTTACATCACCCACGAGTATTTTTCACTCAAGCCCGAAATTGTCGATATCGTCGCCAGCGGGCCAGGCCAGGCCTACTTATTCCGCGATGGCGAGGTTTTTAACCTGACCTGGTATCGCAATGCGATTGACCAATTAATCACCCTGGTCGGCCCAGACGGTAAGGTTTTCCCGCTCAAGCCAGGCAATACCTGGTTTGAAGTCGTCGGCACCAGCACAACCCTCAGCCAGGAAGGCGATTCTTGGAGATTTAAATTCTCGATACCCTAACCCGGACAAGCCGGAAAAGCAAAACCTTTAAACACAAAGGTCGCGACGGACACAAAGGAAAACCTAAAGCTTTTACTTCGTGTTACTTTGTGTCCTCGCGCCCCGCGTATTTTGTGGGGTTGTGTTTAATTTTCTTGCTTTTTGTGCAAGGATTTAACTTCAAAGTTCCTAAAACAACCACCTTAAGATTGGTAATGGTTAAAACAGAATGCCGCCTGCAAGAGGCGGCACTCGGCTTCGGCGCTATGGCTTCCTTTATGGTGCGAGGAGGGATGCCATAGCGCCACGTTGGATACTGTTACTGTCCATGTGAGACATCACCTCCTCCTTTCTATGGGATGGCAAGTGAATGAAATTGTTAAACCTGCAACTGACCACCGCATTATCGCATAAACCAAATCGGACGTCAATAGGCCGAATTCGATCTTAATCGAATTGTAATTTTGCTGCGAGACTCTCAAAAGCCATCAGAGAGTAACTGCAAGTCACAGACGGGCATACTTGCCTGAAATCTAAACACGTGGAGATACACCATGCAAAAATATTCCAAACTACTCTGGCTTTTGGCTTTTGGGTTGGGCTGGCTGTTCGACCTGCTTTTCTGGAATCTCAACTCCCCTGGCATTTCTTTTCCCCTTTTTAGCGCCCTCACCCTGGCGCTCGGCATCCTGCTGCTCTGGCGCGCAGGAATCCGCCCGGCGCGCAACACCTGGCTCCTGCTGGCCCCGATTGCCTTTTTTGTGGCCTTCACCTTCATCCGCCTCGAGCCGCTGACCACCTTTCTGGGCTACAGCCTGACGCTGCTGCTGATGGGCGTCCTCGTGCTGACGTATCAATCCGGACTCTGGCCGCTCTACAGCCTGGCCGATTACTTCGTCGGCTTCTTGCGTATGTTGTTGAGCCTGGCCGCCGCGCCGCTTCTTTTCCAAAACCAGGTCAGCACACAAAAAGCAGAGTCAGACGATTCTAAAAAACGCGCCTCTGCCTTTTGGCCGATCCTGCGCGGATTGCTGTTCGCCATCCCGGTCCTGGCTTTCTTTACCACGCTCCTCATTTCAGCGGATATGGTCTTCGCCCAGCGCGTCGAAGGTCTGGTGGACCTGTTTCGCCTCGAACGCCTGCCCGAATACATCTTCCGGCTGATCTACATTTCGATCCTGGCGTATGCCCTGGCGGGTATTTTCCTGCATGCCGCCAAAAACCACCCCGCAGAAAAACTGATCGGACAGGAAAAACCCGTCGTCCCGGCCTTTTTGGGTTTTACCGAATCATCGATAGTGCTGGTCAGTGTCAACCTGCTTTTTGCCAGCTTTGTTTTCATTCAATTCCAATACTTTTTTGGCGGCCTGAAAAACATCACGCTCGATGGTTATACCTATGCCGACTACGCCCGCAACGGCTTTGGGGAACTCGTCACGGTCGCCTTCTTCAGCCTGCTGCTCTTCCTCAGCCTGAGTTCCATCACGCGCCGCGCTGCCGGCCGCCAGCGTCAGTTTTTTTCGGGACTGGGCATCTTTCTGGTGGCGATGGTCGGAGTCATGCTGGCCTCGGCCTTCCAGCGCCTGGTCTTGTATGAAATTGCCTACGGTTTTACCCGCTTGCGCACCTACACCCACGTTTTTATCCTCTGGCTTGGGCTTTTACTGCTCGCCACCATCATTTTTGAATTGCGAAACCGCCAGCGCGTTTTTGCACTGGCGGCCATCGTTGCTTCGCTGGGCTTTGCGGCCAGCCTGAGCCTGATGAATGTCGATGCTTTCATCGTTCGTCAGAATATCTCGCGCCAGCTGCAAGGCGATAAGCTGGATGTCGGCTATTTGGCCTCGCTTTCGTCTGATGCGATTCCCGTTTTAGCGGGTTTCTACAAATCTGAAACGCTGGACGCTTCCACCCGCGACCAGGTTGGGGCTGCCCTGGCTTGTTTCAACGCCCTGGCCGTTTCCCGGCCCGAGTCCGAATCTAAAGACTGGCGCAGTTTCCACCTTTCGCGTTTCCTGGCTGAACGCCAATTTGAATCGCTCAATTTACGCGATTACAAGCTCCAAACCGAAAACTACAACGACAGCGTCCTTACTCCGCTTGGAAAAACCTACGACTGCTATTCCCCCTGGATGGATTAATCGCCATCCAACTTGTTTTTGTGGGTTATTCCAGGAATTTCGCCAGTATTTCAGGCGCAATCGCGGCGGTAAAATCGAGGCTCAAGGCGGTCAGCGAAACCTGGCGCTTGCCAATCACGGTGTAAGCATCTGTATCGTGCGGCTCGCCTGAAGGGTCGAAGCGCACTTCGTAGCCCACGTAGCCGCGCTGACTCCAATCTGTGCGCTCAGGCTTTGTCGGGTGAAAGTAGCGCTGGCGTGAAAGCCGCGTCCAGACCATCGGCGTCGACTCGGTCGCATCGGAGGGGATATCCAGCTTGAGCAGGTCTGCGCCGGGCGGCAGACCGCGCTCCAGCAGGCGGGCGGCCACCTGCGCGGTAAAATAAGCGGCGGCAGAGAAATCCACATCCGCTGAGTAAGAAAGGTGAAGCGCCTTTTCAGTTTCGAGTGAAACCGCCAGGGCCGGCACAAAGTGAGAAGCGGCTTCCATGGCCGCGCCCACCGTGCCAGAGACGGTGATGCCGGTCGCTACATTTTCGCCGTAATTGATGCCTGAAACCACCAGATCTGGTTTGTTGGGCATAATCTCGAGGATGCTGTGTAAAACTGCCTGGGCCGGTGTCCCGCCGATGGCATAAACCGGCCACTCCTGGCCGTGAATGACCAGGGTTTCTTTTTCGATGATGCCATCAGAAGAAAGCGGCAGCGAGCGGCCCGTCCCGGAGGATTGTTCGCGCGGGGCGGCTACGGTTACATAGCCCAGCCCTGAAAGCGCTTCGGCGGCGGCCCACAAACCAGGCGAGCGGATGCCGTCATCGTTGGTAAGAAGGATTTGTTTTTTTTGCAGGGTGTTGTTGTGCATGATGCCTCCGCCTCTGATTTTAGCATTGATCCTGCCCAAATAAAAAACGGCAACGGTTTTAAACCGTTACCGCTGCATGTGCCCTTGGACGGACTCGAACCGCCGGCCTATTGCTCCGCAAGCAAGCGCTCTATCCACTGAGCTACAAGGGCATTTGCGAACGTGGATTCTACTCGAAAGAGTCGCTCTGGTCAAGGTGGACAAAAATTGCGATATGGCGTTCCCAAGAAAATGTATAGACTACTAAACATCCGCAAAATGTCGCTGCGAGCCGCTCTTTGGCGAAGCAGTCTCCTGTTAGACGGGCAAAACTGACCTTGGGGAGATTGATTCGGGCGGAAAAACACGCCCTCGCAACGACATCGTTATTTTGTCAAGCATTCTTGAGAACGCCATAAAATTGCGACCAGGGGTTTCTTAAAGTCAGGAAGCCCCGCCCAAACGCTGAGAATCGAAGCGCGAATCTTGCAAAGTGCACGAGGTTCCACGCTTTTCCTGGCGTTCTTCGCGCACTTCGCGCTAAAAACTGCAAAATCGATCCGTCCGAGAAGATGTCTGACAGGACTTTAAGAAAGTCCTGAAATTGCAATCAGGGCCGCGCGTGGAAATTGATAACGCTTGTCTCATCGTTTCCGCAGTCCCCAGCAGGAGCGCAATCCTGCAATATCCTGAACAGGAACGAACCGCTTGGAAAATTCCGGCTATAGATATTAGGATAAATCTTTTGACAGGCAGGCCCTGCCTGCGCCAGTGCCGCCGGCACAGGTGAGCGGAGCGTCCTTCAGCGTAGTCAAAGGGCCGATGGGTAAGATTCATTTTCTTAACATCGATAAAAGACGGCTTTTGCAATCAGTCTCATACAAAACTTGGTCTGGGATTCGTATCGCGCACTGATATTAAGGACAACAAGCCCGCTTCAAAAAGCGGGCTTGTTGTCCTTAATCGTAATTTTTTCAGGCTACTGGGGCCAGCTGGGCCTGAGCGGCTGCATAACCGCGCCGCAGGGCTTCATAGTTTTTGGGCAGCAGCTGTTGATGGCGTTTCGGCAGGTGGGCGGCCAGGGCCGCTTCGAGCGCTTCGAGCGGAATCTCAGGGATGGCGCTCAGCAGCGCGCCGACCGTGACCATATTGGTCAATTTCTTGTCGCCGATTTCTTCGGCAATGTCGCTGGCCGGGATCATGAGAATGTGAACATCTTCGCGCTGGGCGGCGCGGTCCACCATGGATTTGTTGACGACCATGTAGCCTCCCGGCTGCATGAGCGGTTCATATTTGTCGAGTGAAGGCAGGTTGAGAGCAATTACAAAAGGCGGGTATTGGACCAGCGGTGAACCAATTTCTTCGTCGGCGATGACGACCGTGCAGTTGGCGGTTCCGCCGCGCATTTCAGGGCCATAAGATGGGATCCAGGTAACTTCCTTGCCCAGATCCATGGCTGCGTAAGCCAGCACCTGGCCCGCAAACAAGGAGCCTTGGCCGCCAAAGCCGGAAATGATAATTTCTTTTTGCATGGGGCACTCCGTTTCTTAAGACTTGATCCCGGCCACTTCGGCTGAGATTTTGAAATCGCCGAGCGGGAAGGTCGGCAGCATGTGATCTTCGACCCATTTGAGCGAATCGACCGGGTTAATGCCCCAGTTGGTTGGGCAGGTCGAGAGCAATTCGACCATCGCGAAGCCCAATCCGTGCACCTGAACTTCAAAGGCGGTCCGAATGGCTTTCTTCGCCATGCGGATATTTTTGGGGTCGTGCAGGCTGCGCCGGACGACATAACCCGCGCCATCCATTTGTGCGATCATTTCAGACATGCGGATCGGATAGCCTTGCAATTCGACATCGCGTCCAAGCGGGCTGGAAGTGGTTTTCATGCCCGGCAGGCTGGTGGGGGCCATTTGTCCGCCGGTCATGCCGTAAATGGCGTTGTTGACAAAGATGACCGTGATGTTCTCGCCGCGGGCTGCCGCGTGCATCATCTCGGCCATCCCAATCGAGACTGCGTCGCCATCGCCCTGATAGGTGAAGACGATCCGGTCGGGCAAAACGCGCTTGATGCCGGTTGCCATCGCTGGAGCGCGTCCGTGCGCTGCTTCGACGAAATCCGTCTCAAAGTAGTTGTAGATGAAAACCGAGCATCCGACCGGCGCCACGCCGATCGTTTTTTCGGCCAGGCCCATCTCGTCGAGGGTTTCAGCAATCAGACGATGAGCGACGCCATGCGTGCAGCCGGGGCAGTAGTGAGTCGTAACGTCATTGAATGCCTGCGGGCGGCAATAGACGATGGTTTCTTCATTCACAAAATCGGGTTTGGTTAATGTGACCATTTTTTTACCTTTATCCGGTTGCCAGGGCGCGCTCCAGCCAGGAGGCGCGCGGGTTAGTATCCACTTTTAGCTTGGTGGCGCTGATCCGTTTAATTTCGTTCAGGATGTCGTCTGAAAACGGGACCACGCCGCCGGGGCGTCCGTAGAATTCGACGGGAACCCGTCCGCGGACTGCCAGCTGGACATCCTCCAGCATTTGGCCGGTGTTCATTTCAACCACTAAAAAGGCTTCGGTGCGCGCGGTAAGTTCTTCGATGATCTGGGTTGGGAAGGGGCTGACCGTGATCGGGCGCAGCAGCCCAACCTTGATTCCCTGGGCGCGGGCGGCGCGCACTGCGGAAAGCGCAACCCGGCCCGATGTACCGAAGCCGATAATGACAAACTCAGCGTCATCAAGAAAATATTCTTTGTAGCGTACTTCATTGGCGCAAATGGTTTGCCAGTTCTTGAACATGCGCAGATTGGCTTTTTCTTCGTAGATCGGTTCAAGGTAAATGGACGAAAGCGTCCGGCGCGGGCGGCCGGGAGTGCCGCTTACCATCCAATCGGTTTGCTGGCGTTTGACCGGGCGCATTTCGGGCAGTTCCGCCGGTTCCATCATCTGACCCATCGAGCCATCGGTCAGCACGATTGCAATCGAGCGGTATTTCTCAGCCAGGTCGAAGGCCAGCACTGTCAGATCGATGCCTTCCTGAACCGAGGCGGGCGCCAGGACAATCGATTGATAGTCGCCGTGTCCGCCGCCGCGTACTGCCTGGTGGTAATCACTTTGGGCCGGGGCGATATTCCCCAGGCCAGGCCCGCCGCGCATGACGTTGATAAAGACTGCCGGCAATTCGGTTCCGGCGATGTATGAAATTCCTTCCATCATTAACGAAATACCGGGGCTGGAGGATGAACTCATTACCCGCGCGCCGGTGCAGGCCGCGCCATAAACCATGTTGACGGCGGCCACTTCGCTTTCGGCCTGGACGAAGGCGCGCCCCAGTTGGGGCATGCGGGCCGAGAGATGTTCCAGAATTTCGGTCTGGGGCGTAATCGGGTAGCCAAAGTAGGCCTCAAGCCCTGCACAGATGGCGGCTTCGGCCATGGCTACATTTCCTTTAATTAATTCTTTTGCCATGATGTTTCTGCCTCCTTATGCTTTTACTGCGGCTTTTGAAACTTGCCTATAAACAGTTATGGCTGCATCGGGGCATACGAGCGCACAAATTGCGCAACCGGTGCAGCCATCTGCGTGAAGATGGGCAGGATGGTAACCCTTGGGGGTTAACCGCTCCATGTTGAGGCTGATAACGTCTTGTGGGCAGGCGCTGATACACAGCTCACACCCTTTACAATACAAGTCACTGACTTCGATCCAACCTTTTGCTGCCATTCTTTCTCCTTAATTTTTGGAAGTTGGATAAGATTTGGCATAATATTTATGCTTCTTTTATTATCCTTGTTTATCAGGCATCGGAATAGTGCAAAGCGTCATATCTAACATGATACAAATTTCCTGAATTTAGATAAATCCTACCTTTTATCAGCGGCCCAACCTATTAGCAAGGGTTGAATCTGAAACGAGACTGCATAAGGCCCTCTTATAACTTGGTCTTATCAAGTTTTATAAGAAAAAGTGATAAGCACATATTATTTCTGTCACTATTATTTATGGATTGGGTGTATTATTCTTGATTGTGAGTATCTGCACAATCGAGGAGAGATGTCGATATGAATAGAACAATGATTGCAGTGGCAATCCTGGCCTCCAGCTTTCTTTTGGGATGCCAGGCGACCGAAACGGTTCAGCCGACAGAGGTCATCCCGGTTGTTGGCGCGCAGGAAACGGCCCTTCCTGCCGAAACAATCCTTCCGGGTGAAACAGCCTTTCCTACCGAAACGGCCCTGGCAGTTTTACCTGCAATGACCGACTATTGCCTGGAGTGTCATACCGACCAGGACAAATTGACCGCCCTCGCCAAGCCCGAAGTGGAGACGGAAGACGAATCGAAAGGGGTTGGCTGAGGTGGCGATGTGGCTCCGTTGGAGCCATGGGAGAAAGTTTTTGTCACCAAAGATGAGTTCCTTGCCACCGCGCACGGCGAGCTGACCTGTGTTTATTGTCATGGCGGCCAGCAATCGTCCGATATGGAAGTTGCCCATACCGATCTGGTTGCAGACCCGAGCGCCAAAGGCGAGACCTGTGAGACGTGCCACGGCGACCAGGCCGGGCATTTTGAAGACAGCCTGCATGTTTCCCTGAGCGGGTACTGGGATGCGCTGAATGCGCGCAGCGTGCCTGAAAATCACCCGGCGCTTGAAGAAATGTTTGGCAACCACTGTTCGTCCTGCCACACCACCTGCGGCGATTGCCACATCAGCCAGCCGGGTTCGGTGGGCGGCGGTTTCATTGCCGGGCATGTCATCAACAAGACCCCCTCGATGACCCGTAACTGCACTGCCTGTCATGGCAGCCGGGTCGGCAACGAATATCTCGGCAAGAACGAAGATCTTCCCGGCGATGTTCACTTCCGCCAGGGGCGGATGAATTGTGTCGCCTGCCATAGCGGGGCTGATATGCACGATTCGGATGCGGCTTGCGCCCAATGCCACGATACCAGCCAGGCCATCTATCAGTCGTCCAATCGTTATTCTGGCGCGCAGATTCCGTCCTGCGAATCCTGCCACGATCAGGTCGGCAAGTCAAACGACCCGATTATCCAGCACACTTTACACGGCGATAAATTGGCCTGTCAGGTCTGCCACTCGGTCTCTTACACCAGCTGCGATGGTTGTCACGTTGCGATCAGTGAAAAGAGCGGCAATCCGTTTTTTGAGACGGAAGCAACCTACTCGACCTTCTTCATTGGGCTTAATCCCAATCCGAACCATCACCGCCCCTACAAGTATGTTGTCGTGCGGCATGTGCCGGCTGCCGTGGATTCTTACGAGTATTACGGCGAAAACTTGCTGCCCAATTTTGACAGCCTGCGTACCTGGGCCTATGCAACCCCGCACAATATCCAGCGCAAAACCCCGCAGACGGCCTCCTGCGCGGCCTGTCATGGCAACTCAAATATCTTCCTGACGGAAGATAAGGTTTCCCCCGAAGAACTTCAGGCAAACCAGTCTGTGATAGTTCCCGAAGTACCGCCAGCCTTTGGCAATCCGTAAATCCTCTTATTTTTCAAATATTTGCAAGGAGAACTTAGAATGTCGAAAAAATTCCAGACCCTTTTTGCCCTGATGCTGCTGCTCAGCCTCGTTTTGAGCGCCTGTGGCGGAGCGGCTCCCGCCGAGGCGCCGCTTGTGGAAGAACAGCCTGCGGTTGAAGCGCCGCTCGTTGTCGAAGAACCGGCTGCCGCCGCAGCTCCCGCGCTCGACCTCGGGCCTCTCTTCGCCGATTTCTGGGCCGGCGTCCCGGCTGAGAAAGGCTACGGCTCGATCAGCCCGGCGAAACTCAATGAGCAGTTGACCGAAAAAGAAATCTTCATGCTCGACGTTCGCGAACCCGCCGAAATTGAAGCCAACGGCTATATTGCCGGCGCAGTCAACATTCCGGTGCGCGATCTGCTCCAAAACCTGGACAAGCTGCCCGGCCTCGATGAACAAATTGTGATCTATTGCGCTTCAGGCCACCGCGGCAGCATGGGCATGATGGCCCTGCGCATGTTGGGCTACACCAATGTCATCAACCTGGGCGGCGGAACGGGCGGCTGGGTCAAAGCCGGTTTGCCGCTCGAACCGGGCACGCCTGCTGAAGCTGCTTCCATCAGCACGCCGATTGTGGCGGATCAGGCCCTCTTCAACGCCCTGAACGATTACCTCTCCAACCTGCCCGCCGATAAAGGCTTCTACAGCATCAAAGCCGATTCGGCCACTGCGATGATTATCGAGAAATCGCCCTTCATCGTGGATGTCCGCTCCCAAGCTGAATGGGACAAGGATGGCTATATCGAGGGCGCAACCCTGATCCCCTTCCCTGAATTTCTGAATAGCCTCGACAAAATCCCTACCGATAAGGATGCCCCGATCCTGGTTTACTGCGGTTCAGGCCATCGCGGCGGCATGGTATTGATGAGCCTGCGCTTGATGGGCTACACCGACGTCGTCAACCTGGGCGGCGGACTTGGCGCCTGGAAAGCCGCCCAGCTGCCGGTTGCGGGCTGGGTCAACTGGCCGCAGGTGATGGGTGAGTTCCTGGCTGGCCTGCCCGCCGACCAGGGCTTCTACGCCACCAGCGTTGCAAAAGTCAACGAAATGCTGGCAGAGAATCCGCCCTTTATTGTCGATGTCCGTGAACCTGGCGAAGTGGAAACAGGCTACATCGAAGGCGCGATCAATCTCCCCATCCGCGATTTGCTCAAGAACCTCGACAAACTGCCCGCCCAGGATCAGAAAATCCTGATTACCTGCGCTTCCGGTCATCGCGGCGCGCTCGGCATGATGGCCCTGCGCCTGCTGGGCTACACCGACGTCGTCAACATTGGCGGTGGGATTGGGGCCTGGAAGAAAGCCGAACTGCCGCTGGTGGAGGGGCTTCCCGCCGCTCCTGCGGCTGGAACCGCTCCCAAAGTGGACGCTGCCCGCCTGGCCTATCTGGAGGCCTACCTGACCAACCTGCCTGAAGCCGGTTTTGGTTCCGTCAAAGGCGCGGATCTCAACCTTGAAATCGGCAGTGATGGCGCTCCCTTTATTTTGGATGTTCGCAGCCAGGCCGAATGGGACGACAAGGGTCACATCGAAGGCGCTGTTTTTACCCCGATTGTTGAACTGCCCGCCAGCCTCGATCAATTGCCCAGCGATAAAGCTGCCCCGATTGTTGTCCTGTGCGCCTCCGGACATCGCGGCGCAATGGCCCAAATGTATCTGAACGCGCTCGGCTACAGCAACGTCCGCAACCTGGGCGGCGGTATGAACGCCTGGATTGGGGCCGAATTGCCGGTGGTTTTCGACTAAAAGTTTTTCATCTCCAGGATTTTTGCAACATCCCCCCTCCAGACAGACGGGGGATGTTGTTTTTTTACAGAATCAAATCTTTTTCTAACCTTAACGTGATAATCTTGGTCATATTCAGGAGAAAACTTATGACCGTAAAAATTCCAACTTCCGAAATTACACCGAAACAGGTTTACCTCTCTCGCCGCGATTTTATGAAAGCCGCCGGAATCCTAGCCGGGAGTGTTGCCCTGGCCGGCTGCGGGGTCAACGAACTGGTTGAACCGCCCCCTGCGGCTGCGCCCGCCGACCCGACCCAGGCCCTAAAAACCGACGAGTTGGGCGATCCGCTCAACTCGTTTGAAGATATCACCAATTACAATAACTATTATGAATTTACGACCATCAAAGCGGGCGTAGCCCCGCTTTCAAAGAATTTTCAAACCTCCCCGTGGGACGTGGAAGTGAGCGGCCTGGTCAAAAACCCACGCAAATTCGGCGTCGAAGACCTGATCAAATCCTTCCCGCCCGAAGAACGCATCTACCGTCTGCGCTGTGTCGAAGCCTGGAGCATGGTCATCCCGTGGATGGGTTTTCCGCTTTCGAAACTGCTCAGCCTGGTGGAACCCACCAGCGACGCGAAATACGTCCGGTTTGAGACCGTCTTCAAGCCCGAGGAAATGCCCGGCCAGCGCCAGCCTGTTTACCCGTGGCCCTACCAGGAAGGCCTGCGCCTCGACGAAGCCATGCACGACCTGACCCTTCTCGCCACCGGTTTGTATGGCAACGAGCTGCTGCCCCAAAGCGGCGGCGGTATCCGCCTGGTTGTACCCTGGAAATACGGATTCAAATCGATCAAGGCGATTGTCAAAATTGAGCTGACCGCCGAACAGCCGCGCACGCTCTGGAATGACATTGCCGCAAATGAATATGGCTTTTACGCCAACGTCAACCCGCAGGTGGATCATCCCCGCTGGAGCCAGGCTACCGAACGCCGGATCGGCGAATTCTCGCGGCGCGATTCGCTCATGTTCAACGGCTACGAATCGGAAGTTGCCAGCTTGTACGCCGGCATGAATTTAATCGAAAATTATTAGGATCGTCCAGCCCTGGGTTGGTGAATAGATTTCTTGCAAAAGCCGGACTTCGTTTTTATACGTCCTGCGACTGCGGCCCGCAGGATCGTGCCGGCCTCCGCTCAGGACGAGGTGGATAGACTTGCCAAATTAAATTTAGGACGAGCGCCATGCAAGCGCGCAACCGACAGGCTGCGGATTAATCCTTAACCAGCTTGGCGACAGTCACCCCGTCACCGCCTTCGCCTTCCAGGCCAATCTCAAACGCTGCCACTTGCGGGTTGTTTTTGAGCGCGGCGCGCACTTCCTGGCGCAGTTTTCCCGTCCCTTTACCGTGAATGATGCGCACAAACGGCATCCCAACCAGGTAGGCCTGGTCCAGATAATTGTCCAACTGCGCCAACGCATCTTCGGCCATCATCCCGCGCAGGTCAAGTTCCATGCCGGGCGAGGCCGTCAGCAGGGCAGAAACCGATTTTCCACTCTCTTTGGATTTGGAGATGCTCTTGGCCGGCGGCGTTGGGCCGTCTGCGGGCGCTTCTGGTTCGGTTTTGCGTTGGATGTCCACCAGCTTCGCTCTGACCCGTAAACTGCCGATCTGGACTTCAGCCTCGTTCTCGCTGAGGGCGGTCACGATACCCTGCGAGCCGAGCGTGCGCAAAATCACTTTTTCGCCCAATTTAAGCGGGGAAAACACCTCTGGCGCTTTTTTCTTCTCCCTGGTCTTTCTCTCGACCGGAGCGCTGATTTGCTCTTCCGCATCTTCCAGTTTTTCTTCCAGTTTTTCCAGCGCCTCAAGCGGCTGCTTGACCTTGCTCATTTGGCGTTTAAGCGCATTCAGGTTGCGCTTTAAGATTTCGACTTCGAGTTCGCCCTCCGCCCGGGCCTGGGCCAGCACTTCACGCCGTTCGTCTTCAATTTTTTCGAGGCGCTCGTCCAATTGGCGGCGCAGTTTATGTGCTTCAGCGCGCGCTTTTTCGGCTTTTTGACGTTCCTTGTGGGCCAAATTGCGCTGACGTTTAATATCGTCGAGCATGTTATCGGCCCGCAGCGCTTCAGGGTTGATTTCGCTCCGGGCTGCGGCGAGAATTGAATCGGGTAGTCCGAGCCGTTGGGCAATCGCTATCGCGTTCGAGCGTCCCGGAATCCCGATGGTTAGCTGGAAGGTTGGGCGCAGCGTCCGCAGGTCAAATTCGACGCTGGCGTTGACAATCCCCGGCGCGCTGTGGGCGTAGGCTTTTAGTTCAGGGTGGTGGGTTGAGACAATGGTCGTGATGCGGCGCTCCATCAAGTGCGCCAAAATCGCGCGCGCCAGGGCCGCGCCCTCTTGCGGATCGGTGCCGGCCCCCAGTTCGTCCAAAATGACCAGCGCGTCTTCGTCGGCGGTTTTCAAGACGCGGATGATATTGGTGATGTGCCCAGAGAAAGTACTTAAAGATTGCTCGATCGATTGTTCGTCGCCAATATCGGCCAAAATGGTCTTGAAGAGGCTCAAGGACGAGCCGCTCTGGGCCGGGATGTGCAGGCCGCTTTGCGCCATCAGAATCAGCAATCCGACCGTTTTGAGCGCGACAGTTTTGCCGCCGGTGTTCGGCCCGGTGATAATGACGGCCCGCACCCCTTCGGGAATGGTGAAATCGGTTGCGACGACGGTGGCAGGGGCCAGGAGCGGGTGGCGGGCGTGAACCAGGTTGATGATTGGGAAATATTCGCGCTCAGGTTGGGGGGTGTCTGTCGCCGTTTTTTTACTTGCGGGTTTACTTTCTACTTTTTCAATAAAAATAGGTTCTGACGCCCGAATTTCTTCGGCGTACTTGGCGCGCGCAAACGAAAAATCAAGCAGGGCCAGCGCTTCGACGCCCCACAGGAGGGCCTCGCTCTGCTCGCCAATTTGCAGGCATAAGCCGGCCAGCACGCGCCGAATTTCGTCACGTTCGGCCAGTTGCAGCTCGCGCCATTTATTGTTGAGTTCCACGACCGCCAGCGGCTCGACAAAGAGCGTCGCGCCAGAAGAGGATTGGTCGTGGACGATCGATTTGATGCGCCCCTTAAACTCTGCCCGCAGTGGGATGACATAGCGTCCGTCGCGCTGGGTAATCAGGGCATCTTGCAGCATCGAAACGGTCGCAGAATCGCTGATGTATTTTTGCAGGCGGCTCATCAGCCGTTCGTGCGCCACCCGGATTTCGCCGCGCAGGGCGGCCAGTTTGGGCGAAGCGCCATCCAGCACCTCGCCCCGGTCTGAGATGGTGCGCGAGATGGCCTCTACCAGCCCGGAAGGCGTCGGCAGGCCGGTTGCGATGTCTGCCAGGCGCGGCAAATCGCTGGCCCGTTTTTCGAGCTGCTTTTTGAGTTCGCGCGCCGCGATCAAGGTCGATTTAATGTCGAGCAGGTCGGCGGGTTCCAGCACGCCGCCGCGCCGGGCCAGTTCGACCTTGGGCCGGATGTCGTGCGCGCCGCCGATGGTGGCGTCGCTGGTGACGAGCAGAGTCCGGGCTTCGGTCACTTCCTGCTGACGCTGGCGGATTTCGAGCAGGCTGGTGGCAGGCTGCAAGCTGAGAGTCAGCTCTTTGGATGCCGAAAAACCGCACTGGGCGGCCAGTCGCTCGAGAACTTTGGGATATTCGAGAACGTGCAGGGTTTTTTTGTCCATAGGGCTTGCTTTTCTCACAATAAAGAAACGAAGGTCTTTATTTTACCCTTTGGCAAGCCAATCAGACAGTATAATAACCCCCTAACTAAAATTGCCCGGAAGGTAAACAGAGAACATGAGCAAATTGATTTACATTGGCACAGATGGCGGCGCAACCACCTCCAAGGTGGGCGGCGTATGGGCGGACGGTTCGGCGATTTCGACCAAGCTGCTCCAATCCCCCACCAATTCGGCGGACGGCCCTCAAGCAGTGGTCAGCGGCTGGGTTGAGGCGATTACCACCTATCTTGGGCAGAATAACCTGGCCTGGGAGCAGGTCGGCGGGGTTGGCCTGGCGATCCCTGGGCCGTTTCAGCGTTACGGGGTCTTTGACAAGTCGCCCAACCTGCCTGCCGAGTTTGCCGGGTTTGATGTCCATACGGCTTACAGCAATGCCCTGGCCGAACGCGCCGGGCGGGCTGTCCCGCTGACGGTTGGCAACGATGGCAATATGGGCGGCGTGGCTGAAGCCCAACACGCGCGCGGCAACAGTTCCGGGACAGTTCTGATGCTTGCGCCCGGCTCCGGCCTGGGCTGCGCCTTTGTCGACCAGAATGGCCTGGCCCTGGATGGCGATACCCTGGCGGGGATGGAAGCCAGCCACATGCCGGCTCCGCTCCATCTGCTGGACGACGCCCAGCCCTACCCCTGCGGCTGCGGCCGCACCTGGGGCTGTGTCGAAGTCTACACCAGCCTTTCGGGCCTGCCGCACCTGCTCGCAGAACGACTGCCCAAATATCCTGCTCACGATCTGGCGCAATCGTCCCTGAGCGCCAAAGAAAAAGTATTCAGCCTGCGCGGACTGGCCCAAAAAGGCGACGCGTTGGCCCTGGAATTGTTCGACTTTCAGGCCAGGGCGCTGGGGCTGCATGTTGCCATGCTGGCGATGGTGCTCGACCCGAAATTTGTCGTGATCGGCGGCGGGCTGATGGATCCTGAAGCCACCTCGAGCGCCTTCCGCGAGCGCTATTTGGGGATTGTGCGCGAGACGGCGCGCGCCTACCTGTGGCCGGCTCAGCGCGATAGCATCAACATCGTCCCGGCGGCTTTGGGCGATCTTTCACAGGCGATTGGCGCGGCCCTGGCGGCGCTCTATCACAACCGCTCATGACTGAGCGCCAGGCAACCCCCGGAATCATCCCGGTTTCGGAGCCGGCCCTGGAAGCGCTGTACCGGGTCATCTTCCACAATGACGAGCTGACCCCGATGGATTTTGTGGTCCACATTCTGCAAA
>JAVEWN010000160.1:0-4775 GCA_034004515.1 Anaerolineales bacterium
GCGTTACGTGCTGCCGGGAAGGTTCCCGGAAGGTGGGCGGTGAAGGATTCGAACCTCCGAAGGCGTCTGCCAACTGATTTACAGTCAGTCCCCGTTGGCCACTTGGGTAACCGCCCAGTTTTATCCAACCATCTGCATGGTTGGCGATTGCGTCTGAATTTGAGTTTACTCAGGCGTAATCGCCAATCTTTTTTGGCCGGATGGAATTGTAAGGTACTGTTGAGCCGACGACGAGAATCGAACTCGTAACCTCCCACTTACAAGGCGGGTGCTCTGCCGATTGAGCTACGTCGGCGAGCCTGCTCTGCCGATTAAGCGGGAAAATTATACCAAAGTAATTTTCTCTGAGCAAGGTTACAAACAAAAAATGCCTGCCTGACTGCGAATTTGCGGCCACACAAGCATGGGTTTGTTCGCGCGAGTGCCGAGTCTATCAGAGTTCAGCCTGGGCGTCAAGTCTCGTATGTTATAATTTTCCCGTTTTGCGCTTTGCAGGCCTGTAAGTTGAAGGAATTGCTATGAATTTATGCCCAAAATAGAGATTGTTTCTTGCGCGGACTGAGTTTTTGCGAGCCGCAAGCTGAGTTTTGAGCTTGAATTTTTGAGAAAGCCTGAGTTGTAAACCGTTTTTACGGCCCTGTTCCTGGCAGGCGAAGCTCATTTTGAAGTCGGAGTCCATAAAAAACGGATTATTCAAAGAAATAAGCAGGCTAGCCCCCGAAAGTGGGCCAAATTTCTGGCCTGATTAAGAGAAAAAATATAAAGAGGGCATTATGGCAAAAAAAGGACGTGTTTTTTCGGGCGCGCGCCCCACGGGGCGGCAGCATTTGGGCAATTATCTGGGCGCAATCCAAAATTATGTGAGGCTGCAGGAAGATTATGACTGTGTTTACTGCATTGTTGATTTACATGCGCTCACCACGGTGGAGACAACGGCCGATCTGAAGCAGAATACCTACGAAATGGCGCTGGATTGGCTGGCGGCCGGAATCCGCCCGGCTGAAACGATTCTGTTTGTGCAATCGCATGTGCCGCAGGTGACGGAATTGCATACGATTCTTTCGATGGTGACCCCGCTCGGAAAGCTGACCGACCTGCCGACGTTTAAGGAAAAGGTGCGCCAAAACGAGAGCAATGTCAACTATGGCTTGGTGGGCTACCCGGTCTTGATGACCGCCGATATTGTCCTCTACCGCACCGATGTTGTCCCGGTGGGGATTGACCAGGCCCCGCATATTGAATTTGCGCGCGAAATTGTGCGTTCTTTTAATTACCGCTTCAATACAAAGGCCTTGCTTGAGCCGCAGATGAAAAATACCGATATTCCGAAAGTTTTGGGGATAGACGGTAAGGACAAGATGGGCAAGAGCCTTAATAACCACATCGAACTGGCAGCCACCCCAGACGAAACCCGTCAGCGGGTGATGCAAATGGTGACTGACCCGCAGCGGATGCGGCGCACGGACCCCGGCAACCCGGATATCTGTAACGTTTTCTCGATGCACAAGATTTTTACCCCGGCTGAAGACGTGGCAATGATTGACCGTGAGTGCCGCGTGGCCGGGATTGGCTGCGTGGACTGCAAGAAGATTTACGCTCAAAACTTAAACAAATCGCTGGAACCTTTCCGCGATAGACGCGCTGAAATTGGGAAAAACCCTGACGATGTCTGGGATGTGCTGCGAGACGGGGCCAAGCGCGCCCGCGCCATCGCCGAAAAAACCATGGCAGATGTGCGCGAGGCTGTCCAGCTGCCTTGAGAATTTGTTGAGTGTGTAATTGGATTGTTTGCCGAAATTGTATGGGTTAAAGAAAGCGTGAAGATCGCGTAAAAAAACCGCTTCACGCAAAGCTGCACAGAACGCAAAGAAAATAACAAAAAACTTGGCGCAGTCCGCTTCGGATGGATGCAAGAGGCCGATGGATTACTTGGGTGCGCAATTCTGAAGCTCAGAATTGCGCACTTTCTCTAAAAAAGGAGTATTTATGCGCGCCCTGGTGCAGCGAGTCAGTGCTGGTAAGGTTTCCGTAGGGGGGCAGACCGTCTCAGAGATTGGAGGCGGACTGGTGATTTTGCTTGGGATCGGCCACGGGGATGGCGAGGCCCAGGCCGCCTGGCTGGCCGATAAAATTGTCAACCTGCGCGTTTTCGAGGACGGCGCGGGCAAAATGAATCTCTCCGTGCGCGATGTGGGCGGTTCGGCGCTGGTGGTGAGCCAGTTTACGCTCTACGCGAATTTGGAAAGGGGACGCCGTCCTTCCTTTGTGGAGGCGGCCTTGCCTGATCTGGCCGCGCCGCTGGTGGAGACGTTCACAGAAATGATACGCCAGCGGGGCGTGCCTGCTGGCGTGGGTGTTTTCGGGGCGCACATGCTGGTCGAAATCCACAACGATGGCCCGGTGACGATTTGGCTGGAACGGGATTAATGGGTTTCCGTCACTTTGCGGATGCTGCGCGGGGCCTCGGTGTCGAATCCGCGGATGCGGGTCAGGTGGTAGCAGAAGAGCTGGGCCGGGATGATGGCGATGATTGGGGAGAGCCATTCCGGGATGCCGGCGGGAATTTGGATGGGGGATTGGGCCAGGGCCAGAACCTGGGCGTTGTCGGAAATGATGGTTAGCTCGGCGTTGTGCGTCTCGCGCAGGCTTGTGAGCAGCTTGAGCAGATCGGGCAGGACCAGGCCGGAAGGCGCGGCGGCGAAAACGGGAAATCCGGATTCGACCATGGCGATTGGGCCGTGCTGGAAATCTGCCGAGGAATAGGGTTCGGCCAGGGAGTAGGTCAGTTCTTTTATTTTTAAGGCCCACTCAAAGGCTGTGGCGTAATTGAATCCGCGCCCCAGTACGACGCAGTGTTCCATATAGCGGAATCGCTCTGCAATCCCGGCAATCTCTTCATCCAGCGCCAGAACTTGCTCAGCCCAGCGCGGAAGTTGCTGTAGTTCCGCCCGCCGGAGCGGATCGTCAGCCAGTTCAACCGAGAGCAGGGCCATTGCCAGGAGTTCGGCGGTGTAGGTTTTGGTGGCCGCGACGGCTTTTTCCGGCCCGGCGGCGATGTCGATCACAAAATCGGAAGCGCGGGCGAGGGGCGAATCGGGGGCGTTGGTAATGGCCAGGGCCGCGCAGCCCTGGCGTTTGCCTTCTTCGACCACGGCGATGATGTCTGGTGATCGGCCTGATTGCGAGACGCTCGTGATCAACGCGCCTGTCAGCTTGGGGCTTTGCTTGTAATAAGTGAAAAGAGAGGGCGTGGAGAGGGCAACAGGCAAGTGATTGTAGGCTCCCCACAGGTAGTTGGCGTAGCGCCCGGCATTGTCTGATGTGCCGCGCGCGGCCAGAAAAACGTAAGCGGGGTCGATTTTGCGAATTTCAGCGGCGATTCGGCCAATTTCAGCCTGTTTGCTCAACAGGTTTTGGATGGCAGCCGGTTGTTCGTGAATTTCAGAGTGCAGGCTCATGCTCGCTCCTTTTTAAATCTGCGGGTTGTCTTTTCATCATTGTAGCACGTCACTTGTTTGGAAAAATGTCAGGCCAGGCCGGCGTGACAGGGGGATAGGGGGCAGAAAAAACTGGTTTGAAGCCTCGTCTTTTCCGCTCCGGAAGATGGTTTTTTAGAAAAATATTGGGGTATTGACTCTCTGTTAGAAAACTGTTAACATGTAACCGGTTACTGTAATCGGTTACAGAGATTGTATCATGGAAGCCTATGACTCGTAAATCTTCGTCAGTTACTATTAGAGATGTTGCCTCCCAGGCCAATGTATCGGTCGCGACGGTCAGCCGTTATATTAATCAGACGGCCCCGGTTTCTGAAGATGTGGCCGAGCGCATTCAGGCGGTGATGAATTCTTTGCGCTATACGCCGCATGTTGCGGCCCGCAACCTGGCGACCAATCGCGCCAATGCGATTGGCTTGATGGTTTCCTTCAATATGTACGGCGATTTTTTTGGGCCGATGCTGAACGGGATTGAGTCTGTGGTGGGGGAAGACGGACTCAGTCTTTTGATTTCGAGCAATAACCTGGCCCTGCGCGGCGGGCAGCGCGGCGTGCCGCTTGGCCCGAATAACACAGACGGGCTGATTGTGTATGCGGATAGCCTCGATGAGCAAGAAGTGCGTCATTTGTATGAGCTTCAATTTCCGATGGTGATGGTTTATCGCACCCCGCCGGAGGGTTTAAAAATCCCGTGTGTCAACATCGAAAACAAGGCTGCTTCTTTTAAGATTGTTGAGCACCTAATTAAAGTTCACAACCGGCGGCGGATCATTTTTCTGCGCGGGCCGGAAGGACAGCAGGATTCTTACTGGCGCGAACTGGGTTATCTTAAAGCGCTCGAAGAAAACGGGATTGCCTGTGACCCGCTCCTGATTTTGCCGGGCGAATTTGAACGCCACATTGCCGCGATGACGATTACAGATGCGATTTTGAACGGCCTGGAATTTGACGCCGTTTTTGCCGGGGATGACGATGCGGCGGTCGGCGTCCTGGGAGCCTTGCGGGATGCTGGCAAACGCGTTCCGCAGGATGTTTCTGTGGTTGGTTTTGACGACCAGCGCACTTCTTCCTATCTAACCCCGGCTTTGACCACCGTCCGCGCTCCCACCCTGGAGGTGGGCCGGGTGGCGGCCCAGCAGTTGATCAATTTGTTGCGGAACGGTCAGGCAGATTGTGAAACGCTGCTCCCCACTGAGATTGTCATTCGCGAATCTTGCGGGTGCAATGCTTCCCGTTAGACCTGTAAAAAGAATCGAAAGGAGGTTTTCTCTATTTTCC
>JAVEWN010000161.1:0-4772 GCA_034004515.1 Anaerolineales bacterium
CCTGCGCTTTGAAGATATATAGCCTGTAAACCTGGAATCAAAAACAGGAGCCGTGAGTGCTTCTGTTTTTGATTCCAGCCCAACCGGTTAAGCCAGCGGGTGCGCCACGATCTCGACCTGTGCTTTTTGCAGGAAGGTCAATGCGTTTTCGTCAACGCGATAGGCTTCTCCGTAGACGATCCGGGTAATGCCCGCGTTAATTAATACTTTTGTGCAGTTGATGCACGGAAAGTGGGTGACATAACAGGTTGCGCCCTTGGTCGAGACGCCGTGCAAGGCGGCCTGGATGATGGCGTTCGTCTCGGCATGAATGGTGCGGACGCAGTGACCTTCGACGATCAGGTGGCCGGCTTCGTCGCAATGTTCCTGTCCGGCGGGGGAGCCGTTGAATCCGCTCGTCAGGATGCGTTTGTCACGCACCAGCAGGCAGCCCACAAAGGCCCGGTCGCAGGTGGAACGCTCAGAAACGGCGGAAGCAATTTTCATAAAATAAGAATCCCAATCGGGGCGCATGGCTGAATTCTCCTGATCGAATCAGATAATTTTGGATAGCCGTTGAGGTCATTCTTGCGCAAGAATTATACATGCCTTGCGGCGAGTCTATCCAAAAGTCCTCTATTTTAGAACCCCTGCGGCTTGATGGGGTTATAACATCCGAATTACGCCAAGGAGAATTGATATGAATGAAAATACACAACCTGTCTTGCCCTCGTTTTACGAGCGGCCCAATGTTCAAAGTGAAATCCTGCCGATTGCCGAGGGCGTCAAAGTCGGCATTGAGCGTGTAACCAATTCAGCCCTCGGATTGGGCGGCGCTTACGGCGGCTGGGGGGATAATTACGATAACGAGGCCCTGCCCGGCTTTGTCGGCGGGCGTTTGGACGAAGAACTGCCCCAGTCCGAAGTAATGAATCTGAGCGAGCTTGGATTCCAGCACCGGATGCACCTCCCCAATTTGAGCCAGGCCGACCACCTCGCCGTGGAAGTCGAAGTTGGCGCGCGTCTGATTCGCGCGGCGGCCGAGGCCAATGGCTGGCAGTTGGCAGAAATCGACGGCTTGCTGGTCGGGATGAGCGCGCCGGTTTCAGAAGATTACGTGGTTCAGATTGCCCGCCGGGCCGGGATGCGCGCGGACGCCCTCAAGGTCAGTGTCCATAAGGCCTGTGATGGCTCGATGGGCGCGCTCAACCTGGCGATTAATCCTGAGCTGGCCCTGCCGGGCGGCATGAATGTCGCCCAAGAACTGGCCGGGAAGAAAGTGCTGGTTGGCGGGATCGAGGGCCTGAGTCGTTTCACCAGCCATGCCCGTGATAAAAATGCCCTGCAATTGTTTGGCAATGGGATGGGCCTGTTTGGGGTGGTGCCCGGTGAAAATATGAAACTGCTGGCCGGGCGCAGCTACGAAAACTACGATCAGGAAGGCCTGTTGCAAGTTCGCATGTACTATCCGCACTCGAAAGAAATCTCCCCGGGCAAATCGCTGCTCGAAATCCAGCAGGATGGCTCCAGCCACATCCGCGTGGCCGGGATGATGCATGAGCCAGCCGATGGCTTGCCGATTGTGATGGCCGGGCTGATGGGCATGGTCAAACTCTTCGTGCGCAGCGGCGTCGAAGTGGTGACAGATGTCCACCAGCAGTACCAAGCCCTGATGGAGAAACTCGGCCAATCAGGCCGCGAAATCAACGTGGCAATTGTTCATCACGCCAATTACAAAATCAACCTGCTTAAAGCCAAACAACTGCTCAAGGCCGGCATTAACTTCCCGATGCCCTGGCTGCTGCACGATTTTGGCAACGTCAGCGCGGCTTCCTGCGCGATTGCCTTCCTGCGCCAATTGCAAGATATCAAGCCCGGCGACCATCTCCTTTTTGACGGTTTCGGGGCCGGCACCTATTATGATGTCATGGCGGTTTCGATGGGGTAGGATGGTAATTGGTAAATTGTGATTGGTAAATTGTAGATTAGGAATCCCCTCCTGCGATGGTTTGCGGGAGGGGATTTTGTTTTGATGGGGATCACATTTATCATTTCGAACTGGGTGGAAATCTTTACCCCTGGCAAAGATTTCTCGCCGCTACGCGCTTCGAAATGCCAGTTACCAGTTACCAGTCACCAGTTACCAGTCACCAGTTACCAGTCACCAGTTACCAGTTACCAGTTACCAGTTACCAGTCACCAATTACCAATCACTCAACAGTGACACTCTTTGCCAAATTGCGGGGCTGGTCAACATCCAACCCGCGCAGGGTAGCGATGTGATAGGCCAGCAGCTGCAGCGGAATGACCGTCACCAGCGGGCTGAGCATCCACGGCGCGGGCGGTACCCACAAGACATGGTCGGCCATTTCTGAAACCAGCTCATCGCCCTCAGTCGCCACAGCAATCACCGTCCCGCCGCGCGCTTTGGCCTGCTGAATCTGGCTGATCATCTTCTCACGCCAGGGGTCTTGCGGCGCAATACAGACCACCGGCATCGTCTCATCGATCAGCGCAATCGGCCCGTGCTTCATCTCGCCCGCCGGATAGCCCTCAGCGTGGACGTAGGAAATCTCCTTCAACTTTAGCGCGCCTTCATAAGCAATCGGCATATTGATCCCGCGCCCCAAATACAGGCAGTCGCGGATGTCCTTCAGGGCGTGCGCCACTTTCTCGACCTCGCCTTCGTGATCCAGTGTCCGCCCCACCAGGTCTGGCACCAGCCGCAAATCGGCCACCAGCGCGCGGCGGGTCTGCGCGTCGATTGTCCCGCGCAGGTCGGCCAGCAGAATCGCCAGCATGTACTGATCCACCAGCGGCGCGCTAAAAGCCTTGGTCGAGGCCACGCCGATTTCAGGCCCGGTCTGCATTGCAATAAACCCATCCGCCGCGCGCATTGCCTGCGAGCCAATCGCGTTGACAATGCTCCAGACCGTCGCGCCCTTTTTCCGGCCTTCCTCCATCGCCGCCAGCGTATCGGCTGTCTCACCAGATTGTGAAATCGCCAGCACGACCGTGTTTTCATCCACAATCGGATCGCTGTAGCGGAATTCCGAGCCAATCACCACTTCCACCGGAATCCGGGCAATCGTCTCGATCAACGTCTTGCCAACCATCCCGGCATAGGCTGCCGTCCCGCAGGCCGTAATGTAAATCTTCTGAATGCGCTTCGCCAGTTCGGGCGTCAGGTTCAGCTCTGGCAGACGGATTTTGGCATGGTCGAAATCGATCCGCCCGGCCAGGGTATCGGTCAGCGCCCGCACCTGTTCGTGGATTTCTTTTTGCATAAAATGACGGAATTCGCCTTTTTCGGCGGCGACCGGGTCCCATGCGACGGTCTGAATCTGGGCTGTCACGGGTTGCCCCTCGAGCGTCTCAACCCGGATGCTGTCTCTCGTTACGATAGCCATCTGACCCGATTCGAGAAAAATCACCCGGCGGGTGTGTTCCAAGGTGGCCGGGATGTCTGAAGCGATGAAATTTTCCCCCTCGCCCAGGCCCAAAACCACGCCTCCGGCATTGCCGATCCTTACGCAGACGATTTTATCCGGCTCTTCAGCCGATACCAGTACGATGCCGTGCGCCCCCTCAATCTGGCGAAAGGTGCGACGGGCCGCCTCGACCAGCCCCAACCCGCCCGCCTGGTGATGCTCCACCAGGTGGACAATCGTCTCGGTATCGGTATCCGAGTTGAAGGTCACGCCCTCGCTCAGCAGTTCATCCTTCAGCTCAAGGTAATTTTCGACAATCCCGTTATGGACGACAACCACCTTGCCGGTTGCGCCCAGGTGCGGGTGGGCATTTTTTGCGCTGGGAGCGCCATGCGTGGCCCAACGCGTGTGCCCAACCCCCGGCGACCCGCTGATAGGTGACTGGCTGACCAAATCCGTCAGCTTGCCGAGCTTGCCCGCGTCGCGCCGGATTTCGATTTTGCCAGCCTGGACAACCGCCACCCCTGCCGAATCATAGCCGCGATATTCCAGCCGTTTTAAACCGTTCAAAATAATCGGCGTCGCGTCACGCGGCCCGATGTAACCAACAATGCCACACATAGAGAATCCTCCAGAATAGTAAATAGATCGGGTAACTGGTGGATTAGTCATTGATGCGCCTGAAAGAAAAAGCGTCTCACCAATTGCCATTCACCAGGTACTGCTTTTTTGCCGTTCCCACCCATTTTGTCCACCCGGTTACCCGCGCGGCGTTCTGGATGGGTTGATTGCTCTGGAGGAAAAGATGGCGGGCGTTGGCGCGCCCGAAGGGCTTCCGCTGATCTGTCGATTTTTGCTTGAGCGCCGTGCGGCTGCACCACAGCGGGCGCTCAAGTTTAGTCCTGCCTCGCGGCAGGCAACCCTCCTCCTCGTCACCCCGCAAATCTCTGGCGGGGCCATGCGCTCTCTTTTCCTGCTTCGAATATTGGGTTTCACCTCCGTTTTTCTAATTTTCGGGATTATACCTGAAAAAAAGATGCTGCCCCACACTTGTGGGGCAGCATCTTTTTCCTTCTTTCTGTTCTGGCTTCCTAGCCTTCCCCCCAAGGCGTCCGGCTTGGAGTGACCGTCGGCGATTTGGTGGGTGTTGGGCTTGGGGTAGCAGGCGTGTAGGTAGGGGACGGCGTCGGTGTTTTTGTCTTGGTTGCCGTTGGCGTAACGGGGGTATGGGTCAGGGTGTTGGTCGGGCTGAGTGTGCGCGTCGGGCTTAGCGTGCGCGTGAAGGTTGCTGTGTTGCTAGGTGTATGCGAAGGGGTAAACGTTCGCGAAGGCGTAAAGGTTAGCGAAGGCGTAAACGTTCGC
>JAVEWN010000053.1:0-22980 GCA_034004515.1 Anaerolineales bacterium
AAAGAGACCGCCTGAGCGCTGTCGGATTGGTCGTCGTAAAAACGCGGTTCAAATTTTACAATCAGCTTATCGTTGAGGGCCAGTCCGCCGCGGTTGTTGACATCGTTCATCCAGAGAATTAACCCGGTGGATTGTTTTTTGCTCTCTTGTGATAGTCTGCCGGTTAGCGAAGTTGTAAAGCCAATTACGACGGTTTGCTCTTTGGGGGCGTTGCTTGTTTCGATGCGCGGCAGAAGTTGGGGCTGGCTTGCCAGGGGTGTCGCTGTAACGGGTGCGCAGGCGGCAAGCGTCAGGCTGGCAATCAGCAGTCCGGCGAACGTGGATAGTAATTTTTTCATTCGTTTAACCTCCAGTGGGCCTCAGCCCTCAAACCGGTAGCCGATACCGCGTTCAGTTTGAATATAGCGCGGTTGAAGCGGTTCTTTTTCGATTTTTTGCCTGAGTTTGCCCATGTAAACGCGCAGATATTCGGCTTCGTTCCCGTATTCCGGGCCCCACACGTTTTGCAAAATTGCGCGATGTGACAGAGTTTTGCCGGCATTTCGCATCAGATAAACGAGCAGGTTGAATTCGGTGGGGGTCAGGTCAATTTCTTTTTCATTCAGGGTCACTTTGTGGCGCACCAGGTCTGCGGTAATTTCTTTAAAATTCAGGCATTCCTGTTCGGGCTGGGCTTCGCTCCAGCGCGCCCGCCGCAGGACAGCTTTCACCCGGCTGAGAAGTTCCCCAATTCCAAAGGGTTTGCCCAGATAATCATCGGCGCCCAGGTCGAAGGCTTTGACCTTGTCGCTTTCCTCGCCCAGGGCGGTCAGGATGATAATCGGCACAATCGAGATTTGACGGATGCGGCGGGTGGTTTCTAGTCCGTTGATGTTGGGCATCATAATATCGAGGATGACCAGGTCGATGTGCTGCGATTGGAAGATCGCCAGGCCGTCGGCCCCGTTGGCCGCAACCGTGACGTTGTAGCCTCGTACTTCGAGGTTGATGCGCACAAAATCGCGCAGTGACTTTTCGTCGTCAATAACAAGGATGGAAGGCAAGAGGGCCATAATTAGGGGGTAATCAGATTGAGTGGGATGGAAAATGCAAAGCAAGCGCCGTTCGGGTGCGGCTCGGTCCAGATTTCGCCACGATGAGCCTGGACCAACCCCCGGCAAATTGCAAGCCCCAGACCTGTGCCGCCCGCGCCGCGTGAGTAAAGATTATCGACACGGTAAAACGGATCAAAGATGCGTTCGCTTTGCTCTGGGGCAATCCCAGGGCCGTCATCCTCTACCCGGAAAATAATTTTCCCGCTTAAGCGCATCACTGCAATCGAGATCTGAGCTTGTTCTCCGGCATATTTGGCAGCGTTTTCGAGCAGGTTGCGCAAAATGGTCTCCAAACGGGACTGGTCGGCATAGAGCGGCGGCAAGTCTTCTGCAATGTGAATCTGCAATTGGTAGCCAGGGCTGGTTAGCGAGCGTTTAACCGCATTCGTTATGATTTCCTTAATATTACACTCAATTGGCTGAATTTGGAGGCTTCCATTTTCCAATCGCGAAAGATCGAGCAGGCTGTTGACCAGATCGCTCAGCCGGTCGGCCTCGTCGGAGATGATTTCGATGAAACTTTGCTTCGATTGCTCATCCCACTCGACATCTTGGGCGAGCAGGGTGCTGGCATACCCTTTGATGGCCGCCAGGGGAGTGCGCAGTTCGTGCGAAACCGTCGAAATCAGAATGTTTTTCATGCGGTCATTTTCACGGTCGGCGGTTATATCCTGGACGATGATGCCGCGTCCAATCGAGATGTGATCCAGATCGGTAACGTCGAATGCGTGGAAACGGAGAGAGCATTCACGGCCCTGGACGATTGCTGTGATTTCGACATCTTGATTTTTGGCTTCGGATAGTTTTTTCTGTACCTGGCTGCGGGTATTTTCGGCTTGTTTTAATTGCCCAAGGATGCGGGCCAGAAGCCGCGAAACCGTTATTTCTTTTAGTTCACCAGTTTGCAGGTTGGCAAGTTCTGCCGTGCGCCGGTTGGTGTAGAGCACATTCCCGCGCAGATCTCCCAGAATCAGCCCGTCTTGCATCGATTGAATCAGGGCTTCCAGCCGGCGGGTCTGTTCCTTCAACTTTTGGTCAGAATGGGCGTAGAGGGCCGCATTTTCCATGGCCATGGCGGCATGGTTGGCAAAATTTGCCAGTAGCTGGATTTCGTTGTTATTGAACAGGTGCGGATCGGGTTTAAAGACCAGCAGGGCCGAGGTTGGATTGTAGTTGCTTTGGAGCGGGACCGCCAACACAGCCCGGTAACCGCCATCCCGCGAGCGAGGCAGCAGCGGGGCAAAGCCCGGCTCTGCCTCGGTATCGCTGATCTGAACCGGTTTGCCCGCGCGGATCGCGCGCATGGCCGCCGAGTGTGAATTTTCAGGGCCAAACGTGGCTTTTTCGATAAATTGTTTTGAGAGTCCGCGGCTGGCTCGCACGCGGTACAAGCCGCTTTGCTCGTCAAACGCAAAAATGGCAATTTTCTGGACATTCATCAGCCGCTCGACCTGTTCCAGAATCAGATCCAGGACGACTTTGGTTTCGAGCGATGAGACAACCGCCTGGCTTGTTTCGAGCAGGGTCGCCTGTTCGTTCATCCGGGCCTGGATCGATTTCTCCATGCGGGCCAGGTTGTTGATCAGCTCCCCAATCTGATCGTGGCGTTTGGACATTTTGGAAAGCTGTTCGCGCTGGCTGGGGTTGATTTGGCGGTCTTCACCAATTAATTGGCTGAGGGCTGCCAGGTGTTCGATGGGCTGGATGAGACGCCGGTTGAGCGCGTACCATAAGAGGATTCCGATGCCAACAAAGGCCAGAAAAGTGGTTAACGTTATTTTTCGGAGGGAGGCTTGCTGCGCAAAAGCGATGGCGGTCGGCCGGCTTGTGACAATTACCCAGCGAATATTACGAATGGGCGCAAAAGTGTAAAGTTTTTCCTGGTTGTCGGCGTTCCTGGCGATTTGGGACCCGGACTCGCCTTGCATCACACTTTGAGCGATCTCTGGCATGAGGCTGTCGATGCTTTCAAGCAGTTTTTGCGGGTCTGCATGAGCGACCACGTGGCCGGTCTGATCGAAAATGAAAACCTGCAACTCTTGCGGCTGGGGGCTGTTTTCTTCAATGGTCTGGCTGACCGTTGCGCTTAACCCTTCCAGCTTGATATTGGTGGCAATGACGCCCAGGAAAACATTATCACGGGTTCGCAAGGGCATGACGGCGGTGGCAATGGGTTGTTCGGTGGTCGGAGAGATACGCCCTTCAGAGAGGAAGGCCGCTTCGCTTTTTTTGGCTTTTTGAAAGTAAGGCCGGAAGGAAAAATCGCTGCCGATGGTGGAAACTGCTCCGGCGGGGTAGTGGTAAACCATTCGGCCCTGGCTGTCCAGCCGATAAATCAGGTCGATATCCGGGCGGCTGCCTTGAACAATCGAAAATAGGCCAGGCAAATCGTCAATGCTGCCCGAGCGCACCGCCGGATACTGACTGAGTTGTTCGAGGGCGTTGAGCGCGTTGCTGATGGTCACGTCCGTTTGCTGGGCAATGGCTTTGGCTAAGGTCAGGTCGTGCGAGGTGGCTTCCTGGCGGATGCGGCGGCTTTCAATCACGTCGAAGATCACGATGATGCCGAGCGCAGGAATAACCAGCAGCAGATAGAAGAACAAGAGCTGCAAGCCAAAATCGCGGCGGATTTTTTTGAGAAACATACGTTTAATCTGGAAAAGCTACAAAACTTGGGCCATGCAGCGGGAATGCGGGCCGGGTTGGCCGCGCGCGGGGACTTCCGTCAGTCTGGACATGTCTGCTCCTTTTGGCGCTATGGGAAACTTAAAAACCATCCCAGTGAGAGCGACCCGGCATAGGCAACCAGAGTCATTTTAATCATCTGTCCGGCCCAGACGGCCAGCAGAAACTTCCAAAAAGGCAGTTTGAGCGCGCCGGCGGCAATTGATGCCAGGTCAAAAAAAGGGTTGGGGATGGCCGCCAGGACGATGATGGCGATTGCGCCATATTTGCGCACAAAAGGCTCAAGCCGGATGTAAATATCCGAGCGCTCGATCACGCCCCGCCCGCTGATGCCGGCCAGGAAGCCGGTTATCTCTCCAATCGCCGCGCCGCAGCCTGCCGCGAGGGCAACCCCGAACGGGTGAAAGACGCCCGACATCCCAAAGACAATTGCCAGTCCGGGCGCGGGAAAGAGGACGGTGGCGCTCGAAAGCATCGCCACCAGAAAGATGCCCGGATAACCGTAAACCGCCAGTTCGGCGGCCCGCTCCCGTACGCTGAAAACGAAGATTGTGATGGCGAGAAAAGCCGCCAGACTCAACCCGCGCAAAATCAGGCTGCGTTTGGAGGATGTCGGTTTTTGCATGATTTTGCGCGGGGAGTGGCCGAAGCTATTCTTCGCGAATGGTAATGTTCAGAATTTTGACGCCCTCGGATTCGGGGCGCATCGGATCACGCGGCGGAATCGACATCAGGACATCCAGCCCTGCGCTGATTTGGCCGAAGATGGTGTGTTTTCCATCCAGCCAGGGAGTGGGGACGTGGGTAATAAAGAACTGCGAGCCGTTGGTGCCCGGCCCGGCGTTCGCCATCGAAAGGATGCCGGGCTGCGTGTGTTTCAGGCTGGGATGAAATTCATCTTCAAAGCGATACCCAGGGCCGCCGCGCCCGGTTCCAGTCGGATCGCCGCCTTGTACCATAAAATCGGCAATGACCCGGTGGAAGATGGTTCCGTTGTAGAACCCCTCGCGCGCGAGGAAGACGAAGTTATTGACCGTCTTGGGGGCTTTGTCTGCAAATAAATCCAATACCATCGTGCCTTTATCAGTTTCAACGACAGCCTGGTACTTTTTCTTGGGGTCGATGCCCATTTGGGGCGGGGTGTTCCATTGTTTGTTGGTCATGGTGTCTCCTGGATTAAGGGTTTGAATTTATGCGTCTCTCAACATCTTTTCGATGCGCGCTACGACCATATCGAGAGCGGGCGCATTAAACCCGCCTTCTGGCATGATGATATCGGCGTAACGCTTGGATGGTTCGACAAAATCAAGGTGCATCGGACGCACGGTTTTGAGATACTGGTGAATGACCGATTCTGTGTTTCGTCCGCGTTCGCTAATGTCGCGTTGCAGGCGGCGGATGAAGCGCAGGTCTGAGTCGGTGTCTACGAAAATTTTAATGTCGCACAGTTCACGCAGCTGGGGTTCGCCGTAGATTAAGATGCCTTCGACCACAATCACCCGGCGCGGCGCAATTGAGATCGTTTTTTCGGTGCGGGCGTGATTTGAGAAATCATAAACGGGCAGCTCAACGGTCTTATATTGCTTAAGCTGCTGGATGTGCTCGATCAGAAGTTCAGTTTCGAGCGAATTGGGATGATCAAAATTGGCTTCAGCGCGTTGGGCGGGGGGCAGGCCACTCAGGTCTTTGTAGTAGGCATCGTGGGGCAGATAAGCGATTTGGGCTGCGCCAACGCGGTTGAGTATTTCTTGGGCAACGGTGGTCTTCCCGGAGCCGGAGCCGCCAGCGATGCCGATTACGAGTGGGTTGGATGGGGTCATGGGTCGATTATACCCGCTCGCAGCCAGCCAGAGATTTTGTTTCTGCAAGAAAATCGCAACGCGCCTCGGCTTTGAAGCGCGTTGCGAGTCGCGTCTGACTTAAGATTCAGTCATGAAAGCCAGGCAGATGGTTCCCGGCCCGGCGTGGGTTCCGATGACCGGGCTAAGTTCCACGATCAGGCTCTCGGCCACGTCCAGCCGTGGGCAGATTTTCTCCAGCAGCTGCTGGGCTTCTTGGGCGGCGTTGGCGTGCACCGCCGCGATGTGAACCTTGCCCTTGCCTGCGCAGCGCTCTAAAACCAGTTCGACCAGCCTGTCCTGCGCTTTGCTCTTGGTACGGACGCGTTCCAGCGCTTCGATTTTTCCGTTATGGACATACAAAATCGGCTTCATGTTTAGGGCGGTACCAAAGAAGCGGGCTGCGCCGCCGATCCGCCCACCGCGATGCAGAAATTCGAGCGTGTCGACCGCAAAATAGGCCCCGCTCTGGCTGCGCGCTTTTTCTGCTGCCAGGACACATTCCGCCAGGCTGGCTCCCCGGTTTGCGGCCCGAGCCGCGGCCAGGACCTGGAATCCGAGCGCCATGGTGGTGTTCTGGCTGTCGTGGACAGCTACCCGGGCCTGGTCTTTTTCATCCAGTTCCTGGCGGGCCTGCAAGGCCGATTGAACCGTGCCTGAGAGTTCTGCCGAGATGAAGATTGCCAGCACATCCAAGCCTTGCCCAAGCAGTTCCCTTAATTTTTCATCCATCCGGCCAACCGATACCTGGGAGGTGGTCGGCATTTTCTTGGTAGTCTTGAGTTTTTGATAGAAGACCTGTGGGGTAATGCTGAGACCGTCTTCAAAAATTTCTTCGCCCCAGATCACATTCAATGGAACGCTGCTAATTTTTTCTGCTGCGAGGTACGAATCGGGCAGATAAGCGGTGCTATCGGTCAGGATGACTACTTGGGTCATTTGTTTCTCCGGCTTGCTTAAGATGGCGCAGATTATAACCCAGTCATGTAAGCCAGCCCGATTGTCCCCGGCCCGGTGTGAGTGCCGAGCACCGGGCTTAGCTCTGCGCTGATGGCTTCTTGCGGAGCGACCATCCGGCTGACACGTTCCAGCAACTCTGCCGCATCTTGGGCGGCATTGGCGTGGAGCGATGCCAGCCCGACGGCGTTGCTGCCTTTGCATTTCTCAGCGACAATCTCGGCGATACGCTCCAGCGCTTTGCTCTTGGTTCTTACGCGTTCCACCGATTCGATTTTTCCCTCCGCTACGGTCAGAATCGGCTTCAGGTTGAGCGCGGTTCCGAGCAAGCGCTGTGCGCCTCCGATCCGTCCGCCACGATGCAGGAACTCAAGCGTATCCACCATGAAGAAAACTCCCGTTTTGCTGCGGGCTTGCTCGGCCAGGGCCTTGCATTCCGCGATGCTCGCCCCTTGGGCTGCGGCCCGGGCCACCGTCAGCACCTGGAAGCCCATTGCCATGCTGGTGGTCTCTGTATCGAAGAGATGAACCTTGTCTTGGCCCGCGGCCAGCTCATCCCGTCCCTGGATGGCAGATAGCTCGGTTCCCGAAAGTTTGGCGCTCAGGAACATCCCAAAAACTTCATCGTTTTCTGCCAGCAGGCGCTCGAAGGCGCCCTTCATGTTTTTGACAGAAACTTGCGAGGTGGTTGGCATGACCTTTGTGTTGGCGAGTTTTTCGTAAAATTCTCTCGGTTGGATATCGACACCGTCTTCATACATTTGCTCTCCCCAAATTGAAATCAGGGGGACAACCGTTATCTTGTATTTTTGCAGGATTTCCTTCGGGAGTGAAGACGAGCTGTCTGTAATCAGGGCTACCTTTGCCATATTTCCTCCATTAAATTTTTGCTTCGGTGGGCTTGCTCATTATTGCTAATACAACCCGCACAAACGCGCTTGGTTGCAGGCCAATTTCCATGCTGGAGCGTTGTAAAAGCATAACGCCGCGATTTAAGGCTTCCCCCACGCAGGACACACAAGTCGCCAGTTTAAGGGCTTTTGGACGCAAATGACACGGAAAAATGGAGCGTTCTTAATCCTTTTGGTTTTCCGTGGTGTACTTTGTGCCCTTTGTGGTTAAAGTTTTAATCTTTGCCGGGCGGCAAGACCCTCCAACCTGGTGAGTGATCTTTTATAACCTTTCTCTTGTGGGCTGCCGGCCTTGCCAGACCAAATTTCGAGTACACTTGGGGAAGCGCAGATTTTTCATATTCAAGGAGCAGACCGATGAAAACAGCAGACCGTAACGCGTGGATCGTTTTTCCGCTGGTGGTGTTGATTGGCGGGTTGGTGGCCTGGGCTGGCAGCCAGGGCGGCAGCCAGCTGGAGGGCGGAATGCCCCTCTTCATGCTGGCGGTTGGGCTGGCCTTTCTCATCCAGTGGCTGGTCTTCATCCCGGCCTTTCTCGGCCAAACCGAAAAATTCTTTGATCTCACCGGCAGCCTGTCTTACATCTCCATTACCTTGCTGTTGGTTTTGCTCAGCCCGGATGCGGATGCGCGGGCCTACCTGCTGGGGGCGATGGTCATCGTCTGGGCTGCCCGCCTGGGCCCTTTCCTGTTTCGGCGTATCCAGAAAGCTGGCAAGGATGACCGTTTCGACGAGTTAAAACCTTCCTTCATTCGCTTCTTAAATATTTGGACGATTCAAGGCCTGTGGCTGACCCTGACCGCCGCGGCAGCCTGGGTAGCCATTACCTCCGCGACGCGCGTTCCGCTGGATATTTTTGCCCTGTTTGGTTTCCTGGTTTGGGCCTTTGGCCTCGGCCTGGAAGTGGTCGCCGATACCCAAAAAAGCCGCTTCAACGCCGACCCGGCCAACAAAGGCAAGTTCATCCGCACGGGATTATGGGCCAGGTCGCGCCATCCCAATTATTTTGGCGAGATTTTGCTCTGGCTGGGCGTCGCAATTGTAGCCATCCCGGTGCTGCGAGGCTGGCAGTGGGCGGCCATGATCTCTCCGTTTTTTGTGACGCTGCTCCTGACCCGCGTCAGCGGCGTTCCGCTTCTTGAACGAAAAGCGGACAAAAAATGGGGCGGCCAGAAGGACTACGAAGCCTACAAAAAAAATACACCTGTCCTCATTCCGCGCTTGTAAAGCGCGCCTGCAAATAGGGCCGCGGCGAAAGCCCCGCGCATATCAAATAAAAATGGAGAACAGGCATGAAAATTGAAAAAATTAGCCTGCATCACCTGCGTATGCCGCTCGTCTCCCATTTTGAAACCTCCTTCGGACGCATTTTTGAGCGCGACTGTATCCTGGTTGAAATTCAGTCCGAGGGCCTAACTGGCTGGGGCGAATGTGTCGCCGATCGTGACCCAGGCTACTGCTACGAAACGTCTGGCACGGCCTGGCACATCTTGAAAGACTTCATCGTCCCGCAGATCCTGGGCCAGGAGATTGTGGATGCTGCCGATTTTCAGGAGCGCGTTGCTCCTGTTCGCGGACATCAACTCGCCAAAGCCGGCCTCGAAATGGCGCTCTGGGACCTGCTCGGCCAGCGCCAGGGCCGCAGCCTGCGCCAACTCTTGGGCGGCCAAAAAGCCACGGTCGCGGTCGGGGTTTCGGTCGGCTTGCAAGATTCGCCCGAAATTCTGCTCCAAACCGTCCAAAAATATCTCGACGATGGCTACCAGCGCGTCAAGCTCAAAATCAAGCCGGGCCGCGATCTGGGCGATACCAGCGCGGTGCGGCGCGCCTTTCCGCAGCTGCAGCTCCAGGTCGACGCCAACTCTGCCTATACGCTCGCCACGGCCAACACGCTGCTGGCCCTGGACGATCTCGATCTGCTCTTGATCGAACAGCCGCTCTCCGAAGATGATATTTGGGATCACGCCAGCCTCCAAAAACTATTCAGAACCCCAATTTGCCTCGACGAAAGCATTGTCAGCCCACGCCATGCCCGTTACGCGCTTGAGATGCAAGCCTGCCGGATCATTAACATCAAACCAGCCCGTTGTGGCGGGCTGGGATATGGTCTTGAAATTCATGACATGTGCCAGGCTGCCGGAATGCCGGTCTGGTGCGGCGGGATGTTGGAAACGAACATTGGGCGCGCCTCGAACCTGGCTTTGGCCTCGTTACCCAACTTTCTGCTGCCGGGAGACATCTCCGCTTCAGCCCGTTATTATGCCGAAGACCTGACCGAAGAAACCTTCAGCCTGAACGCTGACAGCACCATCACGGTTCCAGAAAAGCCCGGCCTGGGTGTTAGCGTCCTGCGCCGCCAGGTCGAAAAATTTAGCCAGGCAAAGGTTTCGCTTCAGGTCTAAGCGTTTTCAAAACACAGACACCCAAACATATTTCGAGAACATGTTTGGGTGTCTGTGCGTTTAAGGCTTTAGCGCGCCGTGAGAATTTCTGCCAGATCGAAGACCGGCCCATCTTTGCAGGCCAGCCGGACGCCGTTTCGGGTGCTGAGGGCGCACACGCCGCACTCAGCCAGCCCACCGCAGGGGAGCGGGGTCTCGATAAAGATTTGCGCATAGCCAGATAGGGAGGCAAGCGAGTCACGCACGGGGGCGCTGGCGAGGAAAAAGTCGAGTTGCCCGCGCGCCAGATCCAGGGCGGCGTAATCCGCCCAGCGGGCGGCTTCGTTCAGGGCGGCTGCTGGTAACACTTCCACTGAAAGCGGAATATCTTGGGGGGCAGTTTCAGCCAGCAGGACGATTTCGGCATTTTGAGCCTGGCAGGCTTTCAGGAGTGCCAAAACTCTGCCTGGCGAGCGGCTCCAGGACGCAAGCAAAACCCGGCCCGCGCCAGGCGGCAGGCTGAAGCCTTTTCCGAGCGGGCCTTTCAGGGCCAGGTTTGTGCCCGGAGTCCAGCCAGGCGGCAGGGGCGCGGCGGAGTAGAATCCGTTGGGGGTGGCTGCGGCCAAATGAACGGAAACCGGCAACGGAGAGTCTGCTGCCGGGGCGCTTTGGGCAAGCAGATATTGCCCGGGCGCGGGGATCAGGGCTGGCGGGCAGAGAATCCGCGCGGCGCGCCATCCGTGTATGTACGTTTCATCAACGCGGCCTTGTGCAATCTGCATGGCTTAATGCTATCACGTTATAATCAAAGCGGACGAGGCTTGAGTGGTAAAATCTTCTTTGCTTTTTATTGACACCCTGGAGAAAACCGATAGATGAATGAACGAGGTATTTCGGGCAAGCAGGTGCGCTTGACAACGCTTTCAAGCTGCGCTGGCTGAGCGTCGAAACTAAATGCGGAAACGCTGGCGCAGGTTCTGCGCCCTGTCTCAAATTTGTTTGACCCGCAAGATTATCCTGAGCTGTTGGTCGGCATCGGTCATCCCGACGATGCCGCTGTTTGGCGTTTGGACGAGCAGCGCGCGTTGGTGGTGACGACTGATTTCTTTACCCCGGTGGTGGATACGCCCTATGAATACGGCGCAATTGCGGCGGCCAACTCGCTTTCAGACATTTACGCGATGGGCGGCACGCCTTTTATGGCCCTCAACGTGGCGGCCCTGCCGCCCGATTTGCCGGTCGAGGTGAGCACCGAGATTGTGCGGGGCGGCGCGGAGAAGTGCAAAGAGGCCGGGGTGGTGGTCGCTGGCGGACATACCATTCAGGACAAGGAGCCAAAGTTTGGCCTGGTGGCGCTGGGATTTGTTGCGAAAGACAGGCTGATGACCAAAAGCGGTTTGCGCCCCGGCGACGCGCTGGTGCTGACCAAACCGCTAGGTTTCGGCGTGACCACGACCGCCATCAAGCGTGGCCTGGCTGCGCCCGCAGAGATCGAGGAAGTCATTGGCTGGATGAGCTGCCTGAATGCCAGGGCTGGCGCGCTTGCCAATCAGTTTGGCCTGTGCGCGGCGACGGATATTACCGGATTTGGATTGCTCGGCCACGCCCACGAGATGGCGGCCGCTTCGGGGCTGGGCCTGCGCTTCTGGTTCGATCAGATGCCTTTTGTTTCTGGCGCACTGAAATTTGGCGAGCAGTGGGTTTTCCCGGGCGGAACTTCAGACAATAAACTTTATTTTGGTCAATTTGTGCGCTTCGCCCCCACGCTGGACGAGACCCGCCAGATGCTGCTTTTCGATGCCCAAACCAGCGGCGGTTTGCTGCTGGGCGTCCCCGCTGAGAAGCTCTCCGCTTTCCTGGCGCGGGCTGCCGAACTGGAGCAGCCGGCCTGGGTGATCGGCGAAGCGCTGGCAGGGCAGGGGATTGAAGTGCTTGCGCGAGAGGCAGCCCCACTTTAATTTTTGGCTGATAAAATAACGAAAACCATGTCTGCGAAGCACACAAAAGAAGAAACGCCTGAGGCAAAATCCTGGTTCTCCTGGTTGTCTTTGGTATCTTTTGTGTTTTTTCTTTTACAAATTACGGGAGAGCATAGAATTACGGAGAGTCATGTCTGAATCGGGAATAGAAATTCTAATTATCCTGCTGCTGGTTTTGTTGAATGGGGTTTTTTCACTTTCTGAAATGTCGGTGGTTTCTTCACGCAAGGTGCGTTTGCAGCAGCGCGCCAACGAGGGTGACGCGGGGGCCTTCAATGCCCTCAGGCTGGCAGAAAGCCCGAACGTTTTTCTTTCCACAATCCAGATTGGGATTACCCTAATTGGCGTGCTTTCGGGCGCGGTCGGCGGGGTAGGCATCAGCAAATCGCTGGCAGGCTGGTTTGATAATGCTCCTATTTTGGAACCCTACGCAACCTCGCTTGGGGTGGGCGTGGTCGTGATCTCGATTACTTTTCTGACCCTGATTCTGGGCGAACTGGTTCCCAAGCGCGTGGCGCTCCACAACCCCGAACGAATAGCCTCCATGATCGCGGCCCCCATGTCGTTGGTTTCGCGCATCTTTTCGCCGGTTGTCTACGCAATGAGCGCCACAACCGACCTGGTTCTACGCATGATTGGCGTCAAACCCAACCTGGACCCCCCGATTACAGAAGAAGAGATTCAGGTTCTGATTGATCAGGGCACCCAGGCCGGGGTTTTTGACGCCGCCGAGCAGGATATGGTGCAGGGCGTCTTCAGCCTGAGCGACCGGCGCATCTTCTCGCTCATGACCCCGCGCAGCGAAATTGCCTGGTTGGACGTTCACGACACCCCCGAAGAGATCCGCCAGAAAATTGAAGACAGCCCTTTCTCGCGTTTCCCAGTCTGTGAAGACAGCCTCGATACCATCATCGGCATCATCGAAGCGCGCGATCTGCTCCTGGAAAGCCTGCATGGCAACCCTTTGCAGCTCAAGCGCAACATCCAGCTGCCGGTTTACATTCCAGAGACGGCCCGGGCCTCGCGTGTCCTGGAACTTTTTAAGAGTCAGGACGCCGAATTGATGCTCGTGATCGACGAGTTTGGCTCGGTGCAAGGCCTTGTGACCGTCTTTGACATCATCGAAGAAATCGTTGGCGATATTGATCCTCGTCCGCAGGCCACCCAGCGCCAGGATGGCTCCTGGCTGCTGGACGGCATGTTGGAAGTCGAAGACTTCAAAGAAATCTTCAACCTGCGCCACCTGCCCGATGAAGACGAATACGAAACCCTGAGCGGGTTTGTCATGCTCAATTTGGGGCGTGTGCCGCAGGCCACCGACAGGTTTGAATGGAATGGCCTTATTTTTGAAGTAATGGACATGGATGGCAAGCGGGTGGACAAAGTCCTCGTTACCATCGTTCCGAAAGTGATCGGCAGTGATGAACGAGCATCCGCCTGAGTTCCACTCCCGCCGCTCCAGCGTTTACGGCCGGCGCGGCATGGTCGCCTCCTCCCAGCCGCTGGCAACCGCCGCTGGCCTGGAGATTTTGCGCCAGGGTGGCAACGCCGCCGACGCCGCGATTGCCACCGCTGCGGCCCTCAACGTCAGCGAGCCAACCTCCACCGGCCTGGGCGGCGATATGTTTGCCCTGTTTTACGATGCTAAAACTGCCCAGGTAACGGCCCTCAACGGCTCAGGCCGCGCTCCCGCTGGATTGACGCGCGAGCGGTTCCTGCGCGAAGGCCTTTCCCCCGCGCTGCCGCCCTACCACCCGTATACCGCTACCGTTCCCGGAGCATGTGCAGGCTGGTGCGACCTGCTCGAGCGGCACGGCACGCTTGCAATGAGCGCGGTTCTGGCCCCGGCCATTGAATTGGCTGAAAGCGGATTCCCGGTCTCCCCGCTCACTTCCTACTTTTGGCAGTTGGGCGCAGACCGCCAGTTGAAGACAGCCCCCAACGGGCAGGAACTGACCCTGAACGGGCGCGGCCCGCAGCCGGGAGAAATTTTCCGCAACCCCGGCCTGGCCCGCACGCTGCGCAGCATTGCCGAAGGCGGCAAAAAAGCCTTTTACGAGGGCCAGATTGCCGAAGCAATTGCCGATGTCTTGCAAAAAGCGGGCGGCGCAATGACCACCGCCGATTTGGCCGAACATAGCTCCAGCTGGGAAGAGCCGGCCAGTGTCACCTTTGGCGAGTATCGCATTTACGAATGTCCGCCCAACGGACAGGGAATCACGGCCCTCCTGGCTTTTAACCTGCTCGAAGGCTTTGATCTGGCGGGCAGGCATCCGCTTTCGGTAGAGCGTTTGCACCTTGAAATCGAATCGCTGCGGCTGGCCTTTGCCGATGCGCGCTGGTACATTAGCGACCCGGCTTTTGGCAGCATCCCCCTGGCCGAGCTGCTCTCGAAAGAATACGCCGCCCAACGCCGGAAAGAGATTGACCCCAGGCGCGCCACGCTTGATCAGAAACGCGGCACGCCAGCCGCTTCGAGCGACACGGTTTACTTGTGCGTTGTCGATGAAAGCGGCAACGCCTGTTCGTTTATCAACAGCAATTACATGGGCTTTGGGACCGGAATTGTGCCGAAAGGCTGGGGCTTCAGCCTCCAAAATCGCGGTCATAACTTCAGCCTCGACCCGCAGCATCCCAATTGTCTGCAACCGAAGAAGCGGCCCTATCACACCATCATCCCCGGCCTGATTACGCGCGCCGATGGCAGCCTGTTTGGCCCGTTTGGCGTGATGGGTGGTTTTATGCAGCCGCAGGGACATTTGCAGGTTGGGCTGGGGCTTTTGCTGGATGGCCTCGACCCGCAATCTGCGCTGGATCTGCCCCGTTTTTGCATCGATATTGATCATGGCGAGCAGGGCGGGGCGGTTTTGCTGGAGGAAGGCATCCCCTGGCGCGCAGCGGCCGAGCTTGCGGCGCGCGGACATCCCGTCAGACCGGTCAGCGGCTGGGCGCGGGCCACCTTTGGGCGTGGACAAATCATCCTGCGCGATAGCGCCAGTGGCGTCCTGACGGGGGGCAGCGATCCGCGCGCCGATGGGCTGGCGATGACGCTGGTTTAGCCGAATCCCCTGCCCTGCCAATTAATCCCCTCGCGTTAGACGCGTTCCCGGTGTAGAATCTTTTTAAGATAGTGATGTTTCTCTGATGCTGTAGGAGTATTTGCGTGAAACCATTCTTCTCGTCGGTTGTAGCGCGCTTGATTGTTTGGGTTTTATTGCTATCCATTTTACCGATGGGGGTAATGGCTATTTTTGTGCGCCGGAATGTTCTAAACTCTTTTGAGCGGGTTGCGATTTCAGCCCAGTTTGAACAAGCGCGCGCCAACGTGGCTTATTTTCCTGATGTTGATGACCCCCGGCACCCGATTTCTACCCACATGCAGCACAGCCAGCCGGCCTTGGGGGAGCATTTTGTGGTCGATGGCCGCGGGATTGTTTTATTTCACCCCAACCCTGCCCATATTGGGGCCTCGCTGGCCGAGCTTTATTCGCCTGAATCGGTCCAAAAAATTCTCGCCTCCGACTCGGGCGGCTTTGTGGACAAACGCTCAGGCTATGTTCTTGGCTTTTACCGCTTCCCTGGCAAAGACTGGGTCGATATTGTGGCGATTGAGAGCGCTACTTTATCGAGCGAAATTGCCCTGCTTACCAGAATGTCGGCCATTCAGCTGGGGATCAGCCTGGTGGTGGTGGCCTTGTGCGGGGGTGTGGTGATCTGGTTTTTGGTTGGCAGCCCGCTCCTGCGTTTAACTCACGCAGCCAGAGCGCTGGGAAGCGGCAGCCTGGATGTGGCGGTCGATCCATCCCGGATGAGCGGTGAGTTGTCCATCCTGGCCGAGACGATGAATAAGACCCGCCAGGAGATGCGCGCGCTTGTGGCTGGGCTGGAGCAGCAAGTTTCTGAACTCAACCTGGCTTCGCGCTCTTTGCGCGAGAGTCAAACCCGGTTCCGAACAATTTTTAATTCAATTAATGATTCTGTTTTGGTGCTGGATGCTGCCACCTTTTCGATTCTGGCGGTCAACAACCGCTTCTCTGAGATGTATGGCTATCAAGAAGATGAGCTTCCTTCCCTAACGATGGAAGATTTGATCTCGGACTCTGCGGATTATGCCTCTGAGGATTTTCGCAACCGGATTTTGGCGGTCAAGCGCGGCGGCCCGCAGATTTTTGACTGGCATACCCGCCATAAGGATGGGTCTTTCTTTTGGGTTGAAATTAGTATGCGCGTCGCGCAGTTGGGCGAAGACAGCCCGGCCCTGGTGATTGTGGTGCGCGATATCGATCGGCGCAAACGCAGCCAGCAAGTCCAGGTTGCCAATTACCGGATTGTCCATTTGGCGCAATCGAAACCAACTTTGTATGAATTTTTCACTGCGGTTCACCAGGTTTTGCAAACGTTTGTGCCGGCGCCTAATTTTTTTGTGGCTTTAACCCGCCCGAGTGACCAGACAATTTATTATCCCTATCATCTGGATCAGCACGAAATTTCGCCTTTTGCCCAGCAGGAGATAGACAATTTTCTTTTGGGCAAGCTGGATCAAAACCAGGGACTCTTGCTGGTTGATTCTGAGAACCTGCCGGCTTATTTACAGAATGGTTTTAGCGAGGCGGGTTTTTCTGTGCCTTTTCGGCGTTGGTTGGGGCTGTCACTGAATACGGCGCACGGGTCGCTCGGCACGTTGGTCATGAAGTATTATGAGTCAGAGCCATATCCGGGCAGCGTCGATTTGGAGAATCTGTCTTTATTTGCCGTCCAGGTAGCGGCGGCCCTCGAACGGAAACTGGCTGAAGATGCCTTGCGCGAATCGGAGGCGCGCTGGCGCACCTTAATGCAATCCTCGTCCCAGTTGATTCTGACGATCAATCGCGCCGGAAAAATTTTATTTGTCAACCAGACCCTTCCAGACCGCATCAGCCAATTGAATGAAGACGAAATCTTGCTGTATTTCCTGCCGGGAGATTCTGAGCAAGAGAAGAAAAACATGCTTGAGCGTGTTTTTGGTGAGCGCGCTTCGCTCGCCTTTGAGTTTTCGCTGCCGCATGACGATGCTGAAACAGCCTGGTTTTCTGCAAACCTGGCCCCTGTCATTGATCGCGGAAATGTGGAATTTGCAATCTTGAACGCCATGGATATTTCCACCCGCAAAATAGCGGAAGATCAGGTCCGCGGCCTGAATGGGCAGTTGGAAGAACGCGTCAGCCAGCGCACGGCCATGCTTGAAGCTGCCAATCGTGAACTTGAATCTTTCTCCTATTCCATTTCTCATGATTTACGCGCTCCTTTGCGCGCCATTAATGGATTTTCGCGCATTTTGGAAGATGAAATTGAAAAAGGCAGCCCCGAAACGCGCACGCGTTATCTCTCCCTGATTCGTGAAAACGCCCAGCAAATGGGCATGTTGATAGACGACCTGCTGGCTTTCTCGCGGCTGGGGCGGCAGGCCATTAACCCCGGCACAGTCCCCACCCGTGAAGTTCTGCGACAGGTGCTGAACAGCCTCGATCAGGAAATTCAGGATCGCAATATCCTGATCGTCCTGCCCGAAGACCTGCCCGATTGCCCCGGCGACGCAGCTCTGCTCAAGCAGGTTTGGGTAAATTTGGTTTCGAATGCAATCAAATTTACCCGCCGCCAGCCCAACCCCAAAATTGAAATCGGCTTCGCGTATGGCGAGGGCGAGGTGATTTACCATGTGCGCGATAACGGGATCGGCTTTGACATGAAGTACGCCGATAAACTTTTCGGTGTTTTTCAACGTCTTCATCGCGCCGAGGATTTTGAAGGGACCGGGGTGGGGTTGGCGATTGTCCACCGCCTGATCGACCGGCATGGCGGCCGGGTTTGGGTGGATGCAAGCCCTGGCCTGGGCTGCACCCTTTTCTTCTCCTTGCCTTTTCGTCAGGAAGGTCAGTGAAAATATCGGGCGCTATTTTGGTATACTATTTCTATAGCCAAGGACGGAGAAAGAAAAATGCTTGATTCCTCGCTGGAAATACTGCTCGTTGAAGATAACTTAAACGATGCCGAGCTCTCGCTCTATGCCCTGAAAAAGTTCAAAATAGCGAACTTCATTTACCATGCCCGCGATGGCGAAGAAGCCCTTTCATATCTATTTAACGCCTCCACCGATGAAAAAAGTGAGGTGCGCGCGCCCCGTTTGGTTTTGCTGGATTTAAAGCTCCCCAAAGTGGATGGGCTTGAAGTTTTGCGCAAGCTAAAGTCTGACAGCCGCACCCAGTTCATTCCTGTCGTCGTCCTTACTTCTTCGCGCGAGGAGCGCGATATCGTGGAAAGTTACAACCTTGGCGTCAACAGCTATATCGTCAAACCAATAGATTTTGAACAATTTACCGAAGCCGTCCGAAATGTGGGCCTTTACTGGCTTTTGTTGAACCAAACTCCTGTCTAAATCGAAGACCCTGCCTTGATATGGAAAGACCCTTAAGAGTTTTGGTCCTGGAAGATCGTCCCTCAGACGCTGAACTTGTCTTGTACGAGTTAAAGCGCGCTGGCTACGATTTTGTCCACCAGCGGGTGGATACGCAGGATACTTACTGCCAGGCTATCCAAAATCCTCTGGATGTAATCCTTGCAGATTTCAGCCTGCCACAATTTAATGCCATGCAAGCTTTGCACATCTTGCAAGAAAACAACCTGGATATCCCCTTTATTGTTGTGACCGGCACCATCAGCGAAGAAGCCGCAGTCGAGACGATGAAACAAGGCGCGGCAGATTACCTGCTTAAAGACCGCCTGGGCCGGCTCGGACAGGCAGTCGAGCGTGCTTTGCACGAAAAACAACTTCGCGATGAAAAGCGCACCTCTGAAGCAGCCCTGCGCATTTCAGAAGAAAAGTTTTCGAAAGCATTTCGCATCTCGCCCGATGCCATCGCCATTATCCGCCTCTTTGACGGCGAATACATCGAAATCAACCAGGGATTTTCCGACCTGACCGATTACAACTCCGAAGAAGTGATCGGCAAAAACGGAATCTCGATGAATTTGTGGGCCAGCCCGGATGAGAATAAACGCTACTTCGAGCAAATCCGTGAAAAAGGCGAAATCAACAATATGGAAGGCGTTTTTAAGAAAAAAGACGGCTCCCTTTGGATCGGCCTGATTTCGGCCCGCACAATTAAAATTAAAGACGAACTGTGCATTATCTCTGTCACCCGCGATATTACCGAGCGCAAACGAGCCGAGCTTGAACTGCAGCGCGCCCACCGCGACCTGGCCGAAGCCTACGAAGCCACCATCGAAGGCTGGTCGCGCGTCCTCGATTTGCGCGATAAAGAGACAGAAGGCCACACCCAGCGCGTCACCGAAATGACCATCCGTTTGGCCCAGGCCCTGGGCGTCTCCGACGAAGACCTCGTCCACATCCGGCGCGGCGCGCTTCTGCACGATATTGGCAAAATGGCAATTCCAGATGCAATTCTCCAAAAACCAGGCCCGCTCAGCCGCGAAGAGTGGATCCAAATGCGCCTCCATCCCGAATACGCCCACCAAATGCTTTTCCCAATCGTCTACCTGCGCCCGGCCCTCGATATCCCCTACAACCATCACGAACATTGGGATGGCAGCGGCTACCCGCGCGGGCTGCGCGCCGAAGAGATTCCGCTCTCCGCTCGAATTTTCGCCATCATCGATGTCTGGGACGCCCTGCTCTCCAACCGCTCCTATCGCAAAGGCTCTACAGAAGAAGCCGTGCTTTCTCATATTTGCAAACATGCCGGCATCTATTTTGACCCGCGCCTGGTTCAATCTTTCGTCGAGCTTTATAAACAAGGCGTATTTGACGACACCCAAATCTCGCGCATGACCCGCAACACAGGCAGCACCTCCGAAATAATTGAATGAAATCGAAGCAAATTTATATTGCGTTTGCTTTGCTGGGGCTGCTGCTCTCTTTTATCTGCTTTGGATTAATCTCTGCTGGATGGTGGTTGTCTCATCCGCCTGAAGTTCCCACCGTTGTTTTTGCAACCCGCTCCCCCCAAGCCGGAATCGCTCCCCGCCCCAGTTCCGTTCCCGTTTCGTTTGCATCCCCCACGCCCCAGCCAGGCCCAGGCCCGCATGGCAAAATCGTCTACGTTTGCCAGGTTTTCAAGACCAGCGCCAACGACCAAATCTGCCTGATGGACGCCGATGGCAGCCATCAGCGCCGCCTGACAACCGACAACCACGCCAAGCACTTTTACCCATCGCTTGCGCCGGATGGCCTCTCGATTGTCTTTTCCTCCAACCTGGCCGGACAGGGTCAGTACGATATTTATGAGATGGATTTGCTCGGCAACCCCAGGCGGCTCACTGCCGGGATTGGCATCCTGACCGCGCCCGAAATTTCTCCGGACGGAAAGCAGATTGCCTTCACCAATAGCGATGGCCTCGAGCAGACCGCCGTCTGGCTGATGGAGCGGGATGGCAGCAACCCGCGCGAAATTTACCCGCAAGGTTGGGACCCAACCTGGTCGCCGGATGGCGCGAAAATCATGTTTGCCAGCAGTGTCGCTGGCTACGGCATCCAACTCGCGACGATTAACGTGGATGGCTCCGGCTTTCAACGCATCAGCAACCTGCCGGCCCTGCGCGGGCGCAGTGATTGGTCGAGCGATGGCCGCTGGCTGGTGACTTACTCTGGCAAACCCTGGCGGCGCGAGTTGTTTCTCCTGAACCCGGATGGTTCCGCTCCTTTTCAGGTCTCTCCGGCGGGCGGCAACAGCCAGGGCCCAAGTTTTTCGCCGGATGGCAGCTGGATTGCATTTACATCTTATTTTGATCTTTATAATGACGAGCACGGCTGCGAGATCTACATTCTTAAAATCGATGGCAGCGGCCTAAAGCGCCTGACCGCCAATGACTATTGCGATTGGCAGCCGCGCTGGGGCCCTTAAAGCCTGGAGTAGCCAGAAATATGGCAAGAGTATTGCTTACCGAAGATGAAGATTCCCTGCGCCTGATGACCCGCACCGTGCTTGAGCTGGACGGCCACCAGGTCTTTGCCTTTGCGAACGGCCAACTGGCTCTCGATGCTTTTCTAGAAATCGCCCCAGATGTGATCGTTTCAGATATTTCGATGCCGGTTTTGGATGGCTTTGGTTTGCTGGATGCGATCCGCCGGATGGATACAGGCGCCATCATCCCTTTTTTGTTTCTGACGGCCCGCTCAGAACATGAAGACCTGCGCCTGGCGCGCACCCTGGGGGTGGACGATTATCTTTTAAAACCTTATAACGCCGATGAGTTGCTGGAAGCGGTTCGGGTGCGGGTCGAGCGCCGCCGTGCGATTGAACTGTTCGAATCGCGCCAGGCCCATTTGCAAACCATTACGATGCTGGCTAATCTTGTAGAAGCGCGGGATGCCTATACCGCCGATCACGTCCAGCGGGTGCAAGCTCTGGCCCTCGAGCTGGGCGCGGCCCTAAATTGGACTCCCGAAGCAATGGTGGCGTTGGAATACGGTTCGCTTTTGCACGACATTGGCAAAATTGCCATTCCTGAAACAATTCTCAATAAACCTGGCAAGCTGACCCCTGAAGAACTTGAGATCATGCACAGCCACACCCGGATTGGCGAAAAGATCTTGCGAGACATCCCCCATTTACATGGCGCAATCCCGTATGTCGTTTTTCACCACGAACGCTGGGACGGTTCGGGATACCCGGACGGGCTGAAAGGCGAAGACATCCCCCGCGAAGGCCGCCTGATGGCAATTGTCGACTTTTTTGATGCCCTCGGCAGCGTCCGTTCTTACCACCAAAATATGGCGGTTGAAGATGTTTTAAAGCTGATTCAGCGCAATGCCGGAAAACACTTCGACCCGATCATGGCCGAAGTGTTTGTCTCGTTGCAGCAAGCAAAACGCAAGTGATTACCAGTCGCACTGGGGGCAGCTATTAATCCCGGCTTCTTTGCCAATCTTTTTATACATGGTTACATTGGTAAAAGGTTCCCCCAAAATGCCATCGTGGATGGCCCACGAGCGTAGGCGGATGCTGTGGCTGGCTCCCGGCTGGCGGAAGGTGCTGCCGTCCAGCAGTGCGCTCAGGTCGCCTGTCTCGTCGAAGCCGCTTTCGATGCGCGCCATCAGGCGGCGCCCGACCTGATAGGTAAAGCCGTAGCGTTCAAAGATGACCGCGTTGTGATAATAAAGCGGCTCGACGAAGTACATGTCGTGGCCGAGGCTGGCGATGAATTTCTCGAAGGTCTCAATCGCCGGGGCCAGCAGCCGCAGCCCGGAGCGTACCTGGCCGGGTGAGAGACCATAGGCCAGGGCTTTTGATTCTGCTTCCAGGTTGCGCTTGAGCGTCCCAAAACGGGTTGGGCTGCCATCGGGCAGGCGGTCGACGTTGAAGCGCGGGGCATCCGGGTCGTTTAGCACGTAGAGCAGGACGTGAATCTGGCCGTTGACGGTATCCGTCAGATGTCCGTACAGGATCGGGTCGGGGAAATGCTGTTCGTGAAAAAGCGAGAGTTCTACATCGCTTGAACCCGGTTTGAATTTAAACTCGAAGAGAGATTTGAAGCGGGTTGTCTCTGCGTCTGGCAGGTTAAACCGCTCAAATAGTCCGCGCGGCACGACCCGGCTGTAAATCGCGCGTTTTTGGTCTTCGGGCAGCAGATTGATACCGCCAATGGTGGAAGGAGGCATAGCAGGCCGTCTTTCTCTTAATCTTGCATTCGGGCTTCGCGTTTCATTTCGCGTTCCTGGTCGCGTTCGGCAATCGCCTGGCGTTTGTCGTGTAATTTCTTGCCTTTGGCGAGCGCGATTTCGATTTTGGCGCGGCCTTCTTTTAGGTAAACTTTCAACGGGATAATCGTGACGCCTTTTTGACGGACCTCGTCCCATAGCTGCCGGATTTCGCGCTTGTGCAGTAATAACCTGCGGCGGCGCTTGGGGTCGTGGTTAAAGCGGTTGGCTTGTTCATAAGGCGCAATATGACACTCCACCAGCCAGGCTTCGCGCCCATCGACTTCGATGTAGGCTTCAGCCAGGCTGATCTGCCCGGCCCGGATCGATTTAATCTCTGAGCCGTGCAGCGATAGCCCGGCTTCGAATTGTTCGAGCAGGAAATATTCAAAACTTGCTTTGCGGTTGGTGGCGACGATTTTAAAGTTAGCGCTGGTCATGT
>JAVEWN010000054.1:0-16167 GCA_034004515.1 Anaerolineales bacterium
CAGACTCGTAAAAACGAACTCTAAAGTCAAGTCATTCAAAACTTGAGCGTGAGTTTTGTAGAGTGCGCGCCTGAACCCAGGAACGCGAAAACAATTTGCGTCAGGCATGGCTGAGGAAAATATGAAACGACATCCCGTTATTTACATTTTATTGTTGCTGGCCGTCTTTTTAAGTGCCTGCGGAGGGTCGTTGCCGCTCAATATTGAATTTTCCTCCGTTACCAGAACGCCGCGCCCAACCGCGCTGCCGATTCACACCATTACCCCCGCATTCAGCCCGACCCTCGATCAGCCTCCAGCCCCCACCGCCACGATCACGCCAATTCCAACCCGCAAATCGCCGTATCCGGTTAGCCAGGGCACGCCGCTGCCGGACCCAGGGTTTGTAAAAATTGGGAGCGGCAACGCAGACCGGTTGGGCAAAGTCTTTCAGAACACCACCAGCCTGCGCCAGGCAGCCCTCATCAGCCCCAACAAACAAAGAGTGATGCTCGCCACGTCTGAGGGCCTGGCTCTCTTTGCGATTGACGGGACCCGGATTGCAACCTGGCCTGAAATAAAAATGGCGCAGATCGCCTGTCCAAGCTGCCTGACCATCAACGAGGATGCCAGCCGCTTTGCGGTTGTCCTGCGCAACGAGGGCCGATGGCAAATTCAGGTCTACGATATTGTCGAGAACAAACTGGTTGCCCTGAAAACTTTTTCTGAAAAAGAAACCTTTGGCCTCGCGCCCAACCCGGCCCAAGTTGCCCTCTCTCCTGACGGAGAACTCCTGGCCTATAGTTTTGGAGGCAAAACCTACACCATCTACGATTTGCCCAACGAAAAAGTATTCTTCGAATACAGCGGAAAAGTTGAATCGCTCCACTTTTCGCGCGGCGGACAGTATGTCGCCGCCCGGCGTGGACAGGAACTGCTCATTTGGGACATTTACAGCCTGGAGAGCGGATTCCGCAATTTGCTGCTGCCCAGCCCAGACACCGCCATCGATTTCTCAGACGGTGGAGAATTTGTCGCGATTGCCTTCGGCTCCACCATTCGTTTTTATCAAATCACTCCCCTGCGCCTCTCCTACGAATTTAACCTGCCGCGCAGCTATGCCGCCAATCGGACTTGGCAAATCAGCTTTCTGGATGATGAAACCTTGCGCGGCTATGCCTTGGAATGGGATGCCGCCACAGGCACAGGCCGGGCCGTCCTCGCAGACTGGACGGTTGGAAACGATGAACCCAGCAATTTTCAGGAAGTCGAAAGCGACTCGCCCAACACCTTCGACAACTTCTGGAACCTTCAGCTGACCCAAAAACAGCTGACCGGCGGGCTGGATCCAAACAGCTACCGCGCCCTGCGCTTTCTCAACACCGATCTCTTGGTGGTCAACAGCCAGTACGCAATTTGCTCCTTCAGGCTTAGCACCGGCGAAACCACCTGCCAGACCGAAAACGACATTCCGCTTTTCGCTTCAGACGGCCCAATTTTCCGCGAAGTTCGTGAAGATAAAAAGACTGTCCTGGTCAACCCCGCCGGTGAACCGCTTTTCAGCCTGGCTCCCTACCCCATCCACTGGATCAATCACAGCGCAGAATTTTTGCTGCTGAACGTGGACGACCGCACCACCGATCTTTACATCCGAGCCAAAGACCTGCCGGTTCAATCGGTGCCGGGCGTTTTTCGCGCGGCTGCTGAAAACAACAAGCTCCTGGTCTTTTTGACCAGAGAGAATCCAGAACTGCAATATCTGACCATGGTCGAAAAAGCATCTCAGAAAATGCTTTTCCAGAAAAAGGAAAGCCGCCTTTACGACCTGCTGGGGATGGCCCTCGATGGCACCACCTACTTCCTGCGCCAGGATCGCGATAAGCAGCAGGCCATTCTCAAGGCTATCCCGCCCGGCACAGACGAAGTGACCGATTTGCTGCGGATCGACCTGCGGGCCGAGCCGCTCTCGATGGCCGTATCGCCCCAAAACCTGCTGGCAGTTGGCATGCAGGACGGCAGTATTACAATCGTCTCGCTCGACAGCCTGACCCAGAAAACCATCCAGGCCCTGCAAGGCCCGGTCAGCGCGTTGGCTTTCAGCCCCGATAATCGCTACCTGGCCGTCGCCGGGCAGGAGGGAATCACCGTCTTTGCGGTCCGGCCCTGATGAAACGCGATTTGTACTTTTTATCTCCCTATCTCAACGCGGCGGGCGCGCTTGGCTTTGATCCCGCCCGTTACCTGCGCCAACCCAACCGCCTGCAACTGGGCGCTTTCATTACCAATCCGATCAGCCTCAGGCCGCGCAAACCGACCCGGCAACCCGCGCTTTTGGAATATACTGGCGGATTTCTGCTCCATAGCGGATTGCCCAACCCCGGCCTGGATGCCGCTCTCAGGCAGTATGCCCGAAAATGGTCAGACGCCCCTCTGCCGGTTATCCCGCATCTGATGGCGGGTCGGCCCGAAGAGACGGCCCGCATGACCCGCCGCCTCGAAAGCCTCGAAAACGTGCTGGCCGTCGAACTGGGTTTTGCGCCCGGCCTCTCAGACGATATTCTGCGCTACGCCCTCAAAATGGCGCTTGGCGAACTCCCCATCCTGATTAATTTGCCCCCCGAACAGGTTTTAAGCCTCGGCCCGCGCCTGATTCAAGATGGAGCGGCCGCCATCAGCCTGGCTGCCCCGCGCGGCGCGCTCTTCAGGGACGGCCAACTGATCGGCGGGCGGCTGTATGGCCCCAGCCTGCTGCCGCGCAGCCTCGAGATCATCCAGGCCGCCCAGCGCGCATCCATCCCAATCATCGGCGCGGGCGGCGTTTACTCCAGCGACGACGCTCAGGCCATGCTCCAACTCGGGGCACTCGCCGTCCAATTTGACACGGCCCTCTGGCTGCCGCGCTCACCTGTCGAAGAGGAGCAAAACATCCTATGAACAAAATACGCACCGTTTTTATGGGTTCTCCCAATTTTGGCGTGCCAACCCTGCGCGCGTTGGCAGCGGCTGGCTACAACCTGGTTGGCGTGGTCAGCCAGCCCGATCGGCCCGCCGGGCGCGGCAACCAGCTCAGCTCGCCCCCGGTCAAAGTGGCGGCGGATGAACTCGGCATCGCCGCCATCCAGCCGCAGCGTTTGCGCCAGCCCGAAGCGACTCAACAACTGCAAGCCTGGGCTCCCGATTTGATCGTGGTGGCTGCTTTCGGACAAATTTTACGCTCAGACCTGCTGGAACTGCCCAGGCATGGCTGCCTCAACGTCCATGCTTCACTGCTGCCCAGGTGGCGTGGCGCGGCACCGATCCAGGCCTGCATTTTGGCCGGAGATGAGCAGAGCGGCGTCACCATCATGCAAATGGACTCTGGGATTGACACCGGCCCAACGCTTGCACAAAAAGCCATCCGCCTGGCAGCGGACGAAACCGGCGGGTCACTCTTTGAGCGCATGGCAAGCCTCGGCGCAGATCTGCTGCTCGAAACCCTGCCGCGCTATTTAAGCGGCGAACTCGTCCCTCAGCCGCAGCCCGCCGAAGGCGCAACCTATGCCTCGATCCTCAAAAAGGAAGATGGCCTGCTCGATTTTAACCGCCCGGCGCTGGAGTTGGAACGCCGGGTGCGCGCCATGAGTCCCTGGCCGGGGGCATTCTTTCTGTATGACGGCGGCCCGCTCAAAATTCGGCGCGCGCATGTGGCTGAAGGCCAGGCAGAACCCGCCAAACGGATCATTTTTGCGGGCCAGCCCGCCCTCGGCACGACATCTGGCCTGCTGGTGTTGGACGAACTGCAGCCAGCGGGCAAAAAATCGATGCCTGGCAAAGCCTTCCTTGCCGGGGCGCGCAATTGGCTGGAGTAGTTTTAGGAGATTTTCTGATGAACAAAAGAGAAGTTGAAGAAAAATATGTTGATGTCTTGCACAATATCGAAATGGGGATTGTTTCGGTTTACCGCGAAAATGAAAGTATGACCGATTGGGATGCCTTGCGCGGCCTTGAAACAGTACTCAAATATTATCAGTCAAAAGTCAAAGATCGAGAGCCAAAATTCATATCGCTTAATCCGTTGGCGCAAACAACTTATGAGCGAGTTCTTGAAATTTGCGAGATGACCCTGGGCAACCGACCAATAATTGTGGAAGTAAATGAGAAATTATTGGGCTTGCTGCCTGTAAAAAAGAGAAAAGAAATTTCCGCCGACCCAAAAACAAAGGAAGAAGTAATCATTTGCCTGCGGCGCGTTCTCAATTCAATTCACTTCTGGACAAAAGAAGCCGGGCGGCAAGGCTATTTGATGTATATTGACCAATTTCTTGTCTAACCTTCAGGAGTCCCCATGCACAGCACTTCAGCGCTTAAATATATCGCCGCCATAGACCAGGGCACAACCAGCACCCGTTTCATCCTGTTCGACCACGCCGGGAGTATTGTGGCCGTCGAGCAGCGTGAGCATACTCAAATTTACCCGAAGCCGGGCTGGGTTGAGCACGATCCGCTCGAAATTTGGATGCGCACCCAGGAGGTGATCGGGGCCGGGTTGGCCAAGGCCGGGGTAAACGCCTCTGAAATCGCCGCGCTGGGCATCACCAATCAGCGCGAAACCACCATCGTCTGGGACAAGGTCAGCGGACAGCCGGTTTATAACGCCATTGTCTGGCAGGATACCCGCACCGATCAGATTTGCAGAGCGCTCGGCGAGCAAAACCTGCTGCGCCCCAAAACCGGCCTGCCGTTGGCAACCTATTTTTCTGGCCCCAAGATTAAATGGATTCTGGATAACGTTCCGAATGCGCGCGCCCGCGCTGAAAACGGCGAACTGCTTTTTGGCAATATCGATACCTGGCTGATCTGGAATTTGAGCGGTGTTCACGTTACCGATGTGACCAACGCCGGGCGGACCCTGCTGATGAACCTGGAGACGCTCGACTGGGATGAAGAAATCCTGGCTTTGCTCGACATCCCGCGCGCGATGCTGCCGCAAATCCGCTCATCGTCCGAAGTTTACGGCACGGCCCGCGCTCCGTTGGGCGGGGTTGCCGTGGCTGGCGATCTGGGCGACCAACATGCCGCGCTGTTTGGGCAAACCTGTTTCCAAACTGGCGAAGCCAAAAACACTTACGGCACTGGCTGCTTCATGCTGCTCAACACCGGCCAAAAACCGGTCGAATCTAAAAACGGACTGCTGACCACGCTCGGCTACAAAATCGGCAGCCAACCGGCGGTCTACGCGCTCGAAGGTTCGATTGCCATCAGCGGCGCGCTGGTGCAGTGGCTGCGCGACAACCTGGGGCTGATCGAAAAATCTGAGGAGATCGAGACGCTCGCCCGCACCGTCAGTGACAATGGCGGCATCTATTTTGTGCCAGCCTTCAGCGGACTCTTCGCCCCCTATTGGCGCTCAGACGCGCGCGGGGCGATTGTCGGGCTGACGCGCTTCATCAATAAAGGTCATATCGCCCGGGCCGCGCTCGAAGCGACCGCCTATCAAACCCGCGAGGTGCTGGATGCGATGGAAAAAGACTCAGGCGTTAAGCTGACCGCTCTCAAAGTGGACGGCGGCATGGTTTTCAACGAAACCCTGATGCAGTTCCAGTCAGACCTGTTGGGCGTGCCTGTCATCCGCCCAAAAGTGGCCGAAACAACCGCCCTGGGCGCGGCCTACGCTGCCGGGCTGGCGGTCGGCTTCTGGCAGGATTTCGACGAATTACGCGCCAACTGGGGATTGGATAAGGCCTGGTCGCCGCAAATGGAATCAGAAGAACGCGCCCGGCTCTACGCTGGCTGGAAAAAAGCGGTCACACGCACCTTTGACTGGGTTTAAGGGCCGCTTGCGCAATACCCGAAAATCTGCGAAATCTTGCGCGACGGATAGAATCAAAAAAGTGACCGGCAGCGGTCACTTTTTTACTCGGACAGCGCTCCAGACAATGGCTCTTGCGGGGTCGAGCGGATATCGATTTCGATGGCTGCAATCAAAAACTGGATTCCAAGTAAAACCGAAAGGGTGGCCAGCATTACCGTCCCGGTCGGGGCAGGGATAGCCTGGCGGGCATAGCTAACCCATTTGAGGCTGCCAAATACCACGCCAAAAAGCAGCAGCGGCAGACCGGCCAGCAGGTAAATCGATTCCATCGAAAAATCATAGATCAGATTCTTAATCACAATCCGGCGCGCGAGTGTTTTTAACAATTTAAGCGGGAATTCCAGCAAAATCCGGCGAATGGATAGGTTTGAAATCTCTCCGCGATAGCGGGCCGGCATCGGTACGTCCTTGACCAGCGCGCCAAGCAAGTATAAATTTGCCAGCATGGATGTCTCAAAGAAATAAGTATTGTCTATCCGCTCAAGCGGAATTTGAGACAATACCTCGGCCCGGATGGCAACGTAACCGTTGGTTGGGTCGAAAAGATTCCAGTAGCCGGTGGCGGCTTTGGAAAGAAACCCCAGCCCCATGTTGCCGATCCGGCGCATCACCGGCATTTTTTGCAGGGCCTGGAAATCCCGAAAGCGGTTGCCCTTGCTGTAATCGGCCTGGCCTTTGAGCAGGGGAATCAGCAGATCGGGCAGGTGAGCGGCGTCCATCTGCCCATCGCCGTCCAGTTTGATGACGACCTGCGCGCCCAACTTGAGGGCGCGCGCAAAACCGGTTTTCATCGCCCCGCCCACGCCCAGGTTCTTGGAATGCCGGATGAGTTCGATGCGAGGATCGCTTTGGGCAGCCCCGGCCACGATTTCTGACGTACGGTCGGGCGAGGCGTCGTCTATCACCAGAATATGCCGGATATAGCCCGGCACAGCCGCCAGCACTGCGCCAATCTCGCGCTCGACGCGGTAACAGGGGATGACAACGATAATATTGAATCGCTCGAAGTCAGGCATATCCGTCCATTGTAATCTCAATCCAACGATTAAATGCAAAAAGCTATCGTTTTTTATGGCTTTCTCAAAGTAAGAAAAATCAGGTCAAAAGCAGTGCAAAAGCATCGGCAAGATGTCCGGCATACCAGCGCCTAGCCTTGGCAGTATTGTTAAAACCATCGCTTTTGAGCGAGGCTAATACAGCAAAACCAAAAGGATTAAAAAATCTGCATTTTTACGTAATCCGCGTCCAAAAGCCTATAAACTTCGTGCCTTTTGTGTGCTTCATGGGGAAAGCCTTAAGTCAAAGGAAATCTTAAAGACTGAATCTGCGAGGGTTTCCCTTACAACTCCTTGGGCCAAATAGTCGGCAGCAATTTATCAGGCTGTTTATGGACGACGGCTTGTTTTTTGCGCAATTTCAGTCAAGAAGATTAATTCTGGATAAATTCTGTCCGGTTTTATATGAAGTCTATATGAATCTTTCAAACGGTATTGACTCTGATGCTTTCTTGTATATAATTTGCACAGGTTTACAGACGTAAACTATACAAAATATAGACAAACCTTCTGCAAGGAGAGAAAATGAAACGCTTTACTACTGTTTTATCGTTATTGCTCGTTACTGTGTTTGCTCTTGCTGCCTGCGCTCCGGCAGCTACTCCCGTCCCCACCGCTCTTCCTGAACCCACCGCTTTGCCCGAACCCACCGCGCAACCAGCGCCGGAACTGCTTGATATTGTTGACACCGCTGTTGCTGATGGTCGCTTTACCACCCTCGTTGCTGCTGTACAGGCGGCTGACTTGGTCGAAACGCTCAAGAGCGAAGGCCCCTTCACAGTTTTTGCTCCGACTGATGATGCTTTTGCGGCTCTTCCGGCTGGCACTCTTGACGAGTTGCTGAAGCCCGAAAACAAGCAAACTCTGACCGACATCCTGCTCTACCATGTCGTATCTGGCAAGGTCATGGCTGCGGACGTCGTCAAGCTGACCAGTGCTACAACTGTTCTGGGTGAAGATGTTATCGTCAAAGTCGATATGGGTAATGTCTATGTCAACGAAGCCACGGTCATCATTACCGACATCGAAACGAGCAACGGCGTCATCCATGTGATCGATGCAGTCCTCCTGCCGCCTGCGGATGAAGCTGCGGAAGGCCCTGGTACCATTGTCGACATTGCTGTAGCCGATGGCCGCTTCACCACCCTCGTCGCTGCGGTTCAGGCTGCTGACCTGGTCGAAACCCTGAGTTCGGAAGGCCCTTTCACCGTCTTTGCCCCGACCGATGACGCTTTCGCTGCGCTGCCCGCTGGCACCTTGGACAGCCTGCTCCTGCCCGAAAATAAACAAGCCCTGACGGACATCCTGCTCTACCATGTGGTGTCCGGCCAGGTCATGGCGGCGGATGTAGTCACTCTGACGAGCGCCACCACCGTCCTCGGAAAAGATGTCACGATTACAGTCCGCGACGGCAAGGTTTTCCTGAATGACACCGTCGAAGTCATCATCACCGATATTGAAGCCTCCAATGGTGTCATCCACGTTATCAACGCCGTATTGCTGCCTGCCAAATAATTAGCCAACTTCTCCTCAAAAAGTGGCAAGAGAGAAACCGCCCCGGTTTTCCGGGGCGGTTTTGCATTCTTAAATTGCGTCTGGTCTTGCCCTGGCAGGAGGCCCAACTTTGAAGGTCAAAGGTTAAAAGTTGACAGCCGTTGCAGAAAAGGGCCGGTTGGTAGGCTGCAACTGAATTCAGATCCGATGTTTTCGTTCCCTGCAACCGCTAGCGCTGTCTCTTTTTCTCATCCTTACTTTCTCTACTTCTTATTCGTTATCGCTTCAACGTTCGGTACTTAACCCGCGTTGGCTTAACGTCTTTCCCATAGCGGGCTTTGTAATCTTCCTCGTAATCAGACCAATTGCCCAGGAACAGGCGCGCCTGGCTGTCGCCTTCAAAGGCCAAAATGTGGGTGCAGATGCGGTCGAGGAACCAGCGGTCGTGGCTGACGACCACTGCGCAGCCCGCAAACTCTTCGAGCGCGTCTTCCAGCGCGCGCAGGGTGTTCACGTCCAGGTCGTTGGTCGGCTCATCGAGCAGGATGACGTTTGAGCCTTCCTTGAGCATCTTGGCAAGGTGGACGCGGTTGCGTTCGCCGCCCGAAAGCATACTGATTTTCTTTTGCTGGTCAGCGCCCTGAAAGTTGAAGGAGGAGCAATACCCGCGCGCATTGACCTTGCGGCTGCCCAATTCGAGCGTCTCCGCCCCGCCCGAAATCTCTTCGTAGACGGTTTTTTCGGGGTCAAGGCTGCGATCCTGATCGGCATAGCCCAGTTTGACCGTTTCGCCAATTCGGATGTCGCCGCTCTCGGGCTTTTCCTGCCCGGTGATCATTTTCAGCAGGGTGGTTTTACCCGCGCCGTTCGGGCCGACGATTCCGACAATCGAGCCGGGTTCGATCCTGGCTGTGAAGTTATCCAAAATCAGGCGTTCGCCGAAGCTCTTGCTGATTCCGTTTAACTGGAGTACCAGATCCCCCAAACGCGGGCCAGGCGGAATGTAAATTTCCTGTTCGCTGCGGTATTTTTCGACTTCCTGCGAAAGCAATTTGTCGTAAGCTGTGACGCGCGCCTGGCCTTTGGATTGCCTGGCCTTGGGCGACATACGGATCCATTCCAATTCGCGTTCGAGTGTTTTTTGGCGTTTGGATTCAACTTTTTCCTCCTGGCGCAGGGCTTCCTGTTTTTGTTCGAGCCACGAGGAGTAGTTGCCTTTCCAGGGGATGCCGTGACCGCGATCCAGCTCCAAAATCCAGCCGGCGACGTTGTCGAGGAAGTAGCGGTCATGGGTGACGGCGATGACCGTCCCTTTATATTGCTGCAAGTGATGCTCGAGCCAGGCCACCGATTCGGCGTCGAGGTGGTTGGTCGGCTCGTCGAGCAGTAAAATATCCGGTTCCGTCAGCAGCAGCCGGGTTAGGGCGATCCGCCTTTTTTCACCGCCAGAGAGAGTCTTGATAACGGCCTCCGGCGGGGGGCAGCGCAAGGCATCCATCGCGACATCCAGATGAGAATCGAGATTCCAGGCATCGACTTTGTCGAGGGCGTCTTGTAATTTGGCCTGTTCGGCGATCAGGGCGTCGAAATCGGCGTCTGGTTCGCCAAATTTGGCGTTGACTTCATCATACCTGGTGAGCATGTCGACAATCGGCTGAACGCCCTCGCGGATGATTTCGAGGGTGGTTTTAGTCTCGTCGAGTTGCGGTTCCTGCGGCAGGTAGCCGACGGTGAAGCCTTTGCTCTGGGCGATTTCGCCGATATAGTTCTCGTCGAGGCCGGCGATGATGCGCAGCAGTGTCGATTTGCCTGCGCCGTTCAGGCCGAGCACGCCGATTTTGGCGCCGTAATAAAAGCCGAGCGAAATATCGCGCAAGACTTGTTTGTTGGGTGGGTGGATGCGCCCAACGCGCATCATGGAGTAAATAACCTGGGTATCAGATGGCATGAGATTCTCGATTTTTGATTTCAGAGTTTAGGAGTTGAACAAGAGTGAATCCACAGATTCATTTTTTAAGATTTTCTTTGATTTAAGGCTTTGCCCACGAAGCACACAAAAGCACGAAGTTTAAAGGCTTTTGGACGCAGATTACGCAGAAAAATGCAGATTTTTAATCCTTTTGGTTTTCCTTTGTGCCCTTGGTGGTTAAAGGTTTAATCTTTGCAGTGCAACAAGGCCATCCAAACTGGGGCGTAATACTTTTACAAGCCCTTAGCTTGCGCGTGGGTGGCCGAGCGGCCCGCTGTGGGCCGGGTTGATCAAGAGCGGGGCTGACTGCGGCCAACACCGGGATGATTTTACCGTACTTATTGGTTTTGCGATTTTGGCTTGCGCAAACCGCGCAGGCCTGCCAGGATCAGCATCAGCCAGCTGAGGGCCATGATTTGGAGCGGCAGCCAACCGGCCAGGCTGTAGCGCCAAAAAGCCACGCTGACGGTGAGCGGGATAAAAATGCGCGAGGCGACGGCGGCGGTCAGGAAAAACCAGTTCAGGGCCGGGCGGCGCAGCAAACCCAGGATCAGAGCGGCAATGCAGATGAGGATTCCAGCCGGATACAAAGCCCCGTACCAGCGTGCGGCCCACTCGTAGGCCCGGCGCTGAAGGCGCACCAACGGCGGCAGGCTTAAGTTGTCGGCGTCGAAGAACTGCGAGCCGCCCGCCTGGCCCCAGCCGGGTTCGCCGGGCAGTGGATAGGTATGGACCGGGGGCAGGTCGGGCTGCAACCCGATCTGGAATTTCATAAAAAGCAGTTCAACGGTCTTGCGCGGGTCTTTTTTGATTGAATCGCGCGCGGCGGTTTCGAGCAAGGTCATGATGCGCTCTGGCTCGTATCCGGCAGGCAGCAGGCTGTAGTACGTCTCCCAGCCGGTGGCAACCCCTTTTTTGTCCGTGATCAGCGGCGGATAGAGTAGGGCCATCTGCTGAAGCTCCTGGTAGGCTGCTGAATCGGGGTTTGAGAAACGCATCCCGAGTGCATCGCCAAAATAGACCCAGCCGTCATAAAGGACCACCCCAAAATAATTGCTCATGCCAAAGAAGCCGTTGTTTTTCAGGTTGTGATAAGACCACCAGAAAACGGGCAAGATTGCCAGCAGGCTGGCGATGCCGATCCGGGCCAGGGCCGGCCAGAGACGAATTTGCTCCCCGGAATAGCGCCGCCAGAAAGCCGAAACGGCCAGGGCCGCTGCGCCAATCACCACCAGCAAGATATTTTCAGAGCGCAGCAAGGCCGCAAACGAGGCGCTTGCCAGCAGGGCGAAAACCCAGACCGGGCGCGGCTGCTCGAGGGCGGTCAGCAGCAGGCTGCAAAAGAGCAGCACAAAGAACAGGTTCGGCAGGTCTGACATCGGGTAATTGGCATAGAAGAAAATATCCGGTGAATTGGCGACCAGCAAGCCGCTCAGGAAGGCCACCCAGCGGCTGCGGCTAACCTGCCAGCCGAAGCGGTAACTGAGCGGGATGCAGGCCAGCCCGATCAGGTGCAGGATGATTTTTGGGCCCCACGGGTTGCGTCCCAGCAGCCAGAGCATCGGCGCGAAAAGCAGGGTTGTGCCCGGCCCGACACTGGTCGATGCGCCTTCAAAGCTGCCGTGTTCGATCAGGTGCAAGGCGCCCGTGAGATAAGCCGGGCTGTCGGCGTTCAGCAGGGTTGGCACGGACAGCATGTTGACGGTGTGCAGAAGCAGCCCAAACGCGAGCAGAATCGTCAGATCGAGGCGGGTCTTGGGCGCTTTGGCGGGCGAGTCGCTTGAGCGCGTCTGTCCGATTTCCTGCACCAGCAGCACGAGCAGAACAGCCACCCCAAACGTCAGCAGGTCTGCCAGCACCCAAACGGTCAGAAAAGCCCAGGCCGGAAGGCCGCGATAGCCGGAGGTCAGCTGCAGGCGGGTCTGACCGTTGCGTTGATTGGACAAACCGGCTTGCTGGCGCTGGATGTTGAGCGTGACGCCCGCCTGGCCGCCCTGCGGGCTGGTCAGGAACAAGAGCGTGACCGGTTTCCCGACAGGAGCCAGGAAGGAGATTTGCAAAGGCTGGGCGGATGCGGCCGGGAAATAAAAGCCATCCTGTTCGTACCAGCCGCTCTCAGCCGCAGCCTTTTGGAGCGGGATGACCTGGGCGTTGGCCTTGAGTTCGATCAGGCCGACTTGCCCGGCCAGGGCTGTCACCGTGACCTGCTGGTAGGAGTCGGGGCTGCGGTACAGCCGCCAGGAGATGAATCCGGCGAGCAGCAAGGCCGTCAGCACAAATAAAGCCAACAGTCTTTTGGGCATTTCGGCAAAGCGTGGGGTCAATCGCGCCGTCAGAAAGGCAGACAGCCCGCTCAAAATGGGCAGACCGGCCGCGAACAGCAAAGCCATCTGCCAGGCCGCCAGGTTCCAAAAATTGAGCAGGTGCTGGGCCAGGCCCAGGAAGAGCAGGCTGCCCACAAGCCCATCTTTTAACCAGGTTTTGGGCTGAATCGCTAGGGGAAAGGTTGGTTTCATCAAGTCTCAAATCGGATGCGTATTCGCCCCGATTTTATCAGGGAACGGGCCGCGCCACAAAACGACCGGCCATCGCGCAGGGGCGTGGGTGGGCCGCGAAAATATATGAAAGACCGCTCCGAAGGGGGCGGTCTTGGGTAGGCTTAGTTATTGAAGCGAATGTTCAGGATGTCGCCATCCTTGACGGTGTATTCCTTGCCCTCCAAACGCAGTTTGCCTTTGGCCTTGGCCTCGACCAACCCGCCCAGTTCGATCAGGTCGTCGTAGGCGGTCACTTCGGCCCGGATGAAGCCCTTTTGCAAATCCGAGTGGATTTCACCGGCGGCTTCGGGGGCGGTCGCGCCGCGCTGGACAGTCCAGGCCCGGCATTCGTCGGGGCCGACCGTGAAGAAGGAGAGCAGGCCGAGCAGGTCGTACGACAGGCGGATCATCTTGTTCAGGCTCGGTTCGTCGATGCCGTATTCTTCCATGAAGAGGCTGGCGTCTTCGGCGGAAAGCTGCGCAATTTCCATCTCCAGTTTGCCCATCAAGGCCACCGAGGGGTGGTCAAGCGCCAGGCTGGGGGCGGTTTGGCCTTCGCCCAGGTTAAACACTGTCAAAATGGGTTTGCGGGTTAAAAGCCCGTAGCTGGCGAGTTCCCTTTGTTCATCGGGAGAAAATTCGAGGCTGCGCAGCGGCTGGTTTTCGTTGAGGGCCGCCAGCAGCCGTTCAAACAGTTCCGTCTGACGGGCGTTGAGGGTCTTGTCTGTCCCGCCCTTTCGGCGCTCATCGCTCAACTTTTCGAGTTTGCGCTCGACCGAGATCAGATCGTTCAGCAGCAACTCGGTCAGCATCGATTCGAGGTCGCGGGCCGGGTTGAGCGAGCCGCCCGGGTGCGGGATGTTTTCATCTTCAAAACAGCGCACAACGTGCAGAAAGCCGTCCATCTGCGTCAGGGTGTTGAGCAGGGTTCCAGAAATTCCGCTTTTCGAGCCATCCAACCCGGCGATATCGGCATAGGCCACTTTGGTGTAGATCGTTTTCTTGGGGTTGAACATCGCCGAGAGTTTGTCGACGCGCGGGTCTGGTACATCGACGACCGCGTTGTGGACCTCGATCCGTCCGGCGGAGGCGTGGGTGGGGGTGTTGTTGCGGGTCAGGGCGTTGAAGAGCGTGGTTTTGCCTGATTGGGGTAGTCCGATAATTCCTAGTTTCATCTTGACCTTATGCGTGGGAGTGGTATACTTTGGGTCGCTAAAATTGCCGAAGTGGCGGAACTGGCATACGCGCACGACTCAAACTCGTGTTCCGAAAGGAATGAGGGTTCAATTCCCTCCTTCGGCACAATCGTTCCAAGATTATAACCGACCTGACGAAAAAGCCACCCTGTGATTGGGTGGCTTTTTCGTTGCCTAAGCCTGTTGCAGCCATTCCTGGGTGGAAGCGATGATCTTTTTGCGGAGGGGATAGCCGTCGAAGCCGGCGGTTTCCATGCCCAGCAGCAGGCTGCCGAGCACCGGCGGGGCATCCAGGCGGATGATTTTGGCCTGGGGGGCCGCCGCAAGAATCACGGCGCACATCGGATCGCTGATCAGCGGGCCGCCCTCAAAAATGCTGCCCGATTGGACCACTTCCACTTCGTCATTTTCGAGATTCAATTGGTGGATAATGGCAACGGCCAGATGTCCCAATTCCTGGCCCGAGAAATGGATGACGCGCTGGGCGGCCTGGTCGCCCGCCTGGGCGGCCTCGAAAACCTTGATCGCTATCGCCGGGTAGAGATGGTAGTAATCGTTGGACAAGCCTTCCAACAGGTCGATTTCACTTTTTGCGCCGGTCACTTCCAGAAAGATGCGGGTCAGGGCGGTGGGCGGGCAGCGTTTGATCCAGGCGTAACTGACTTCCTGTAAGGCCGCGCCGGCAATCTCAATTCCGCCGCCGTATTCGCCAAAATAAACCCCATTGCCCACGATGCGGCCCTCGCGCCCGCTGCGGTCGCGTCCGCGGGCATTGACGCCCGATCCGGCGGTGACGTTTACGCCCCAGCCGTGAGTTGTCCCGGCCATCAGGCCATTCAGGCCATCGTTGACGACTTCGAGCGGGCAGGTCAGGCGGGTGGCCCGGCGGACGCATTCCAGGTGCGCCTCCAGCTCCGAAGGCCAGTCGTAGCCGGCGATCCCAAACCCGGCCCCTGAAACCTGGGCCGCAGAAATGCCAGCCATGTTGGCCGCCTGCCCAAAGGACTCGCGGATCGCCGCCGTGGTAGCCTCGTAGCCGCGTCCCTGGTGGTTGCCGCCGCCGGCGTGCCCAAAACCGAGGCAGCGCCCGCTTTCATCCACAATCAGGGCGTGGGTCTTGCTCGAACCAACATCGACCCCTAAAAAATGGCGCATCGTTTAGCTCCGCATCAAATCTCTTAAAACGTTGTAGCCAATCACCTGGATTCCTTTATTCTTGATGAAATCCTTAATTTCCTGGCTCATAAAGGCTTTGTAATTTGCGACCCGGCTGGGCCAATCTGGGCAGATCGCGCGTAATTCGGGCGTATCCGTGGCGGGGTGGAAGACAAAGTGGGTGATTCCGGCGGGCAGCTCGCGCAGTTTCTTTTTGGCAAAATTTATCTGGTCGTGCGGGTCATCCAGTGGCAGAAAGTCAAAACCGTCCACGAGCGGGATGCCCTCTTCTTCCAATTGCTGGACAATGACGCCCAACTCTTCTGCAATTTCGACCTCGTACCCGTAATCTTGGGCTGTTTCGGCGCTCATGCGCGGCAGCATGAACGGGACTTTGGCCTGGGTCGCCGTTTCGATGTAGGCCGCCACCAGCCTGGGGTGCAAAACCGTCAGCATGTGGGAGTCCATGTGGCTGGGGACAATCCCGAACTGGATCGCTTTGTCGAACTGGGCCTGCACTTCAGCCTGAACTGCTTCGAAGGTTGCCCCAGCCTGGACGGGCGCTTCGCGGCGATGGAAATAGCCCTCTTCGTCGAACAGGCCGCTGGTGCGGTCGACGGTGCTGATCGGCCCCCAGCGGTAGCTGTCCCACTCTGCGGTCAGGGTGGCATGGACGCCCATATCCACTTCTGGGTGCTGGCGGCACCATTCCGCCGTCGCCGGGAACCATGGACAAGGCACCATGACCGCGCCCGAGGAAATTGTGCCAAATTCCCACAGGTCGCTAAAAGCGTCGAGCGAGGCCTGGCACATGCCAATATCGTCGGTGTGAATGATGACCAGTTTGTCGTCGTCTGCGTAGCCAAGTTTCTTAAGGACAGGGTTGGGGTTCATGGGGCCTCATCTCGGTAAATGGTAAGTGGTTATTCGA
>JAVEWN010000054.1:16267-22787 GCA_034004515.1 Anaerolineales bacterium
AAAACTGCGGCAGGTGCGCTTGATTGGTTGCGAGCAGGTCGTCCAGCACCGCCTGAATTTTGTCGGCTTTTGGCCCAAGCGGGTTGACCAGCATGGCCTCGTAAGCGGCCTTGCGGTCGCCGTGGACAGCGGCTTCGACCGTCAGCAGTTCGTACATTTTGACGGCAGAGACCAGCCCAAATTCAGCCATCGGCAGGCTGGCCGCCGGTAAGGGTTGAATCCCATCCCGGTTGACCCTGGCGGGCAGCTCCACCACCCAATCTTTTGGCATTCCTTCGACTGCGCCGTTGTGACGGACATTGACGACATGCACCTGTCCCAGGTCGTTATGATGCGAGTTGATGACCTTGGTCGCCAGAGTCGAGTACCAGGCTCCGCCGCGCTTCATCAGGTCGGCGGGCGGCTCAACCAGCTGCGGGTCGGCATATTGTTTTAGCAAATCTGCCTCAATCGCGATGACTTCGTCGGCCCGGGATGGCGGCCATTTTTCCTGCGCCTTGAGTTTTTTATCGGTGTAATAAAAATATTGCAGGTAATAATTGGGAATCATGCCCAGGGTTTCGACGGTGCGCAGATCCCATTCCGGGTGCTCTTCCTTTTTTAGCTCTTCAAGAAAAGCTGGGAATATCTGCGGCCACATTTCCTCGCCATCGACCTTGAAACCGCGATGCCAGGTCAGGTGGTTCAGACCGAGGGTGTTCAGCTCGGCGTGATCCGGGTCGATTTTGATGCCGAGGGCCGGTTCGAGGCGTTCGATCATGCCCATTTTGGTGGTAATGCCCACGTTGCAGACACCGACCGAGGTTACTTCTGGCGCGTAGCGGAACAAGGCTTCGGTTACAATCCCAGACGGGTTGGTGAAATTTGCCAGCAACGCGCCCGGCGCGCCGACTTCCTGCAGATCTTTGGCGATGCTCAGGATGACCGGGATCGTGCGCAGGGCTTTGGCCATGCCGCCCACCCCGGTCGTTTCCTGCCCAATCAGGCCATGCCGCAGGCCGAGGTATTCGTCGTTACGGCGGGCGGGCATCATCCCGACCCGCAGCTGGGTAACGACATAGGCAGCGCCGCGAATGGCTTCGCGCTGGTTGGTGCTGAGCACCACCTTGAACGGGTTGCCTCTGGCAGCCACAATCCGCTGGGCAAACCCGCCGACAATCTCCAGCCGTTGCGGGTCGATGTCCATCAGCCACAGTTCGCTGAGGGGCAGGGTCGAAAGCCGGTCAATGAACCCGGTCACAATTTCGGGGGTATAGGTGGATCCGCCACCAATTACGGTAATTTTCATTTTTTTCTCCTTACTCAACTGCATTCGCACGAATCACATTTGCGTACCACCTGGCGCTGTCTTTTAAGGTGCGCTGGCCGGTTTCATAATCGACCCGAATCAGGCCAAAACGTTTGCTGAAGCCGTGGCCCCACTCGAAGTTGTCCATCAGCGACCAGACGAAATAACCGCGCAGATCGACGCCGTCCTGGATGGCTTTATGTACCTGGATGAAGTGTTCGCGCAGATAAGATTCGCGGCGCGGGTCGTGGATCGAACCGTCGGGGCTGGGCTCGTCCTTAAACGAGGCCCCGTTTTCGGTAATGTAGAGCGGCGGCAGGCGGTATTCGCGGTTGATGCGGGTCAGTAAACGGTAAAAAGCCGGGGGGCAGACCTCCCAGTTCATTTCCGTATACTCCGCGCCTTCCGGCTGGACACGCTCGCCGCTGGCATCGACCACCTGGCGCGAATAGTAATTAACGCCCATAAAATCGAGCTTCTGGCTGATGAGGGCCATGTCCCCGGCCTGGATCGCCGGAACGTTTTCCGCATTGGCCAGCCAGCCAGCGGGCGGGTAGTGTCCTTTGAAAATGGTATCAAGGAACAGAATATCTCCGCTCGTTTGCCAGGCGGCCTCGGCAGCGGCGATATTTTCCGGGGTGTTTTGTGCGGCTTCGTTCGGCCACAGGTTGAGCACAATCCCGGCTTGCAAGCCGGGCTCTGCGCTCCGAATGGCCTGCACCCCCAACCCGTGCGCAACCAGGAGATGATGGGCCACTTGCAGAGTCATTTTTTTATCGCGGTAGCCGGGCGCATGTTCGCCCCAGAGATGGCCCGCAAAAGCGGCCACACCCGGCTCGTTGAAGGTTGCCCAGTGCCGGACGCGGTCGCCGAGGCGCTTGACCATCACGGCGGCGTAATCGGCAAAGTAATGGGCCGTGTCGCGGTTGCGCCAGCCGCCCTTGTCTTCGAGGGCCTGCGGCAAGTCCCAGTGATAAAGGGTCAGAAAAGGCTGGATGTTTGCTGCCAAAAGGCGGTCGACCAGGCTGTCGTAGAAATCCAGCCCTTTCGGGTTGACCGGTACAACGCCGTTCGGAATGACCCGCGGCCAGGAGACCGAAAAACGATAGCCCTTCAGCCCAAGCTGACGCATCAGGGCGATATCTTCGGGGTAGCGGTGATAGTGGTCACAGGTCACGTCGCCGGTATCGGCATTGGTGATTTTGCCGGGCGTATGGCTGAAGCGATCCCAGATCGATTCGCCTTTGCCGTCTTCGTCCCAGGCGCCTTCGATTTGATACGAGGCGGTTGCTGCGCCCCAGATAAAATTGGATGGAAAACGATGGATGCTCATAAATTCTCCGTGGTATGGGTTGCGGCCTTCAGGCCGTTTTTGATTGCAGAACAATTTCCGCGCTAGACTCCACACCCGCAAGATTGGCGGATGGTTAATTCGGTGGGCAGCAGCACTTCCAGTTCAACCGCTTCATGCTGGACCAAACGCAGCAGCAGCTGGGTGGCAATTTGGCCGACCGCTTCGGTCGGAGCGTGGATGGTGGTCAGGGGCGGTGTCAGGTGGCGCGCCAGTGAAATATCGTCAAACCCAACCAGCCGGACATCTTCCGGCACGCGTAACCCGGCCTCGCGCAGGGCCGAAATCGCCCCGACTGCGGCCATATCGTCTCCGCTGAAAATTGCATCGAACTGCTGGCCGCTTTCCAGCAATTTGGCAACGCTTTCGGCTGAGGCGCGGCTTGAGAAATTGCCCGGGATAATCAGGGCCGGGTCAAGCGGGATGGCGTGATTTTCCAATGCGGCCCGGTAGCCGCGCTCGCGCCAACCCGCATCTTCATTTCCTGCGGGGCCGCTCAAATACACGATCCGGCGGCAGCCATGCGTTTCGATCAGGTGATCGACCGCGAGCATGGCCCCTTTTTTATTCTCGACCGTCACAACTGGGATGTTCAACCCCTCTGGCGGGGTCTGGTGCAGGAAAACAACCGGGAAGCCAATCGCGTTCAGGCGTTCCAACTCTGCCGCTTCCAGCCCGCCGATGAAAACCAGCAGACCGTCGGTATTGTGTTCACCCAGGGTCTGATGGCGCATTTCAGGCTTTTTGTAGGCGGTCGTGTGAATTAACAGGTCAAAACCGGCTGCGCCCGCGGCAGCCTCGATTCCGCGTAGCATGGGCGCGAAAAACTCCCCGCTGATTTCAGGCACGCTCAGGCCGAGGGTGTTGGTGCGTTTGCTGGCTAAAATGCGGGCCGCCGCGCGTGGGACGTAATTCAACGCGCGGATGGCGTCCAGCACGCGTTGGGCCGTTGCGGCCACGACCGGAGATTTGCCGTTCACCACCCGGCTGACGGTCGCAATCGAGACTCCGGCCAGGTCGGCGACATCCTGAATGGTGGCGGGCCTATTGGGATATGAGGGGGTTTGCATGGTTTTTTTCTCCGTGTAAGCGCTTACATAAGTATAAATGCAAACCCCGCCCGCGTCAACACGCATTTTGGAGAGAGAAACGCTGCCGGCCCTGTCCATTTTGAAATCTGTTAAAAGTAAAGTACTACCGGCTTTAACCGGTAGTACTTTATTGAAAAACAAGGCGTCAGCCCTCGAATTTATTTCTTTTAGAACTCAGGCCTGTTTTTTGCTCTTGACCTGTGCCGGGCGAATATGGGAGGTTGGGATTGCGCTGGCCGGTTGGGCTGCCCGCAGATGCTGTTCTTCTTTAACCAGGCGGGCGAGGTGTTTGACCATGACTGCCTGGCGCGGGCCGGATTTTGCGCCCAGGTCTTCAAGCGCCGGTTCGAGCCAGGCCTGATAGGAACGTACCCGCAAATAGATCGGTTTTTTGCCGTGAGCCGGGATTTGCCGGACGAGCGCGCTGATTTTTTCCGGCACACCGGTCGCTTCAGGGTGAATCAGCGGGCTGGCAAGCACCCCAGCCACGCCCTGCGCCAGGCTGACGTAACACCTGGCCCCTTCGTTGCAAACCAGTCCGCTGGCGAACTTGGGAGTCGGTTCAATTGGCTGCAAGAGGGGCGGCACAATTTGATAGAACAGGGTCTGAATGGCGTGCAGGTTGAGCGATTGGGCTTTTTGCCAACGGATGGGGGTCTCGTGTCCGTTAATCTGGCTGACATCCCAGATGCGCTGCCAGGCGTAAACCGAAAAACCCGACTTGCGCAGGGCCAGGAAGGTGTCTGAGTCTTCTTCGACTTCGGCCACGATGTGGAATGCGCCCCAGCTGCCAGCTTCGCCAGAGAGATGTTCAATCAACGGCAGCAGGCCGGGCTGAGTCAGGCCTGCCAGCGGGGCCAGGTAGAGCAGCCGGGCGAAGGAATCGCCCTCGTTGTGAATCACGCCTCCCAGCAGGGCATTTCCATCCAGCACATGGACGGCGGAGTAGATATGGCGGGCAGGGTTGAAGTAGGCGACCAGCCCGGCGGCGCTGAGCGGATTGCCGCGCGTCAGCAGGCGCGCAGAATCGAGGCTGAGGGCTTCGTCGCGATAACGGTAGAGCGTGGGCAGGTCGAGCAGATCAAGAGGGCGGGGGGACATTTTTAGGTTTGAACCAGATCGAAATTGGATGGCATTTCGTCCCAGGTACGGCCTTCCAGTTCGCGCCCAGCCCGTTTTTTCTGGACACCCCCCCATTGCTTAAAGAAAAATGGGACTTTTGCCACAAGGCACTGGTCTCGAATTTCTGTCACCCATTCCTGCATGACAGGCCGGGCACCAGGGCCAGATTCGCCGCCAACAATTGCCCAATTGATGCCGATCAGGTTCAATTTGGGCAATGGCCCCAATAACGGTTCCAGGGACAGGAATTTTGTCTTTGCGCCGCTGCGCCGCAAATGGTCAATCCGAAAGGTGTAATCGCTGTTTTCGACGCTGACACCCATCCAGACGTTTTCAGGCCAGTCAATTTGTGGGCTGACTTCTTCCAGCCGTTCGGCGCGTTTGGTCAGGACTTGGAAGGTATGCCAATCGGCACGGCGCATAACATCGAAAACTTCAAGGATAAATCCTAGCGGCACATCTTTGTGGAATAGGTCGCTCATTGAATTGACAAAGATGGTCTGCGGCTTTTTCCATTCGAGCGGCTTTTCGAGCGCGTTCTCGTGCAGGGTTAATTCAAACCCACGCGCATAGTTGGGTTGGCCCATCGCCTTCAAGCGTTTGGACATGCGCTCTGCGTAGCAATGTTTACAACCCGGGCTGATCTTGGTACAGCCGGTTAGCGGATTCCAGGTTGATTCTGTCCATTCAATGCTTGAGTTTTCTGCCACCAGATCATCCTCTCTATAAACCTACCGATAAAGTCTTATTTAATCATAGCACAAAAATAGCCTGTTTGTTCTATGAATTCCAGAGTGGAAATTGCCCATCACGGCCAACTTTCGTCACATCTTTCCAAAACTTGACGCCCAGTGGGTGTTTACTCGCAAACAACAATCGATAAAGGGGAGCATTTTTGCTATTTTTCATCAACGGTTCTGCCCAAATTTCTTCGTCATCTTTTACTTCAACATAACCAAGTGTTTTGAGCTTTGACTTGTAATAATCCATTAGGTGTCTATGGATACCAACAGCATCATTTTTATAAGCAAGGTAAATTTTTCTCCACTCTGTATCGCCAAAAAACTTATCAACAACTGTTTCTTTATTTGACTCTACTGCCCTGTCGGCCATTCGCTTAATGCCCTGCTGAGAGTAGTGAATAATTAAATCCATTCTGTTAATCTTCCCTAACTCAGCAACTGTATTCCACTCTAACTCTAACCCCTCTGGATCAAGAAAAGCCAAATTCAACGATGGCCATACACCAGAAATGAATTCGCTATCAATTCTCTGAATTTCTCGTACAACTTCCACAACTTTTATATTGGCATCCCCTGTCAGGCACTTTACTCTTTCTTTTACTAATCCGGCTTCGGAAATTCTTTTTTCTAGCACATCTATGTTTTTACTATCCTTATCAACAAAGTAGTAGTCTGTGAATGGATGTTCAGTTGTCACAGAAAGCAAAGGGGAACCTAAAAAATATTCATTTGTCCCATCAACAACACACTTTCCGGGCCCAGAAAACAAATCAATGTAAGCTCGTCTTCGCCAAGGCCGATTGAAGTGGTAAACTAAATTTAGACAAAAAAAAGGGTCGATTTAAGGTGTAAATTAAGACCATGAAAAAACATTACACCGCCGAACAAAAAGCAAAAATTGCCCTCGAAATCCTGAAAGAAGAGC